>JBGUWL010000199.1:0-7894 GCA_045221075.1 Acutalibacteraceae bacterium | reverse complement strand
TTGATAATATCGTTAATGGCTGAATTAAGCCGATACATAAAAAAGTATAAATATACTTAAGTGACCAAAGGCCGGAGCGCCAAAGGTCACTCACAGGAGGAAAAAATGGAGAGACCTATAATCAGAGACACCATGCTGCTTTCAAGAAAGGCAGCGCCCGCAGCAAGGGAAGATCTTCAGACAGCCGCAGACCTGCGTGATACCCTTATGGCAAATGCAGACAGGTGTGTGGGACTTGCGGCGAACATGATCGGAGTCAACAAATCAATAATAGCCTTTATGGTGGGCGGAATGCCCGTGGTCATGCTCAATCCGAAGATGACCGGGCATTCAAAGGAAAGCTACAATACGGAGGAGGGCTGCCTTTCACTTGACGGTGTGCGCCCTGTCAGCCGCTATAATTGGGTAAGGATACGCTTTCAGGATATGATGTTCAAAAGCTATGAGCTTACATATTCCGGTTTTACCGCCCAGGTGATCCAGCATGAGATGGATCATTGCAGCGGCATACTTATATGATTTTTTGTGTTCTATTTTTCTTTATTACAATAATGAATCCTGTGTGATAGGTTACAATATTACTTGAATGAGAATGAAGGAGGATGAATATGAAAAAAACTTCCGGACGTATAAAAAAGCTCACAGCTTCTGCGGCTATTTCGGCAGCAATTATCGCGGGCTCCGTTCCCGTTTATGCAGGGGACGGTCAGGACAGTCTTTCTTTCCTCGATGACAACAATATCCCTGTTGTGTACATAACCATCGACGAGAGCGCAGAGGGCTTCGGTACAATACAGGAAATGAACAGCAGCATCGACCACAGTGCAAAATGCACCGGAACCGTCAGGATCGATGTACCCGATGGCTACACCGGCGACTACAGTGACGAGGTGCTGGAGGATACGGACGAACTGCAGCTTGAGTATATGAGGGGCAGGGGAAACGTGACCTGGACGGCGGACAAAAAGCCCTACAAGATCAAGCTGGATAAAAAGGCTGAGCTTCTTGGAATGGGCAAAAACAAACACTGGGCATTGCTTGCCAACCGTTTTGACCGCAGTATGATAAGGAACAGGGTGGTAAGCTATATCGGTGAGCAGATGGGATTTGAGTATACGCCCAAAATGCTTCCTGTTGACCTGGTGATAAACGGCGAATATTCCGGCAGCTACTATCTTGCCGAGACAGTCAGGATAGCAAAGTCAAGGGTCGATATTGACGAGCTTGCTCCGGAGGATAACTCCGAGCCGGATATAAACGGCGGTTATCTCCTGGCGCTTAAACCCTTCTTCTGGACAAAGCCTGTTCCGACCGAGAATACCTTCACCACGGATCATTTTGTTGATTTCTGGTTTGAGGAGCCGGAGTTCTATTCCGAAGACGGTGATGAGATCGGTACACCCGAACAGAAAAATTATATCTCCTCATATATCAACAAGACAGAAAAAGCCATCATGGACGAGGATTTTACGGATTCTGACGGAACACCCTACAGTGACCTTATGGATGTTCAGTCTGCCGTGGATTTCTGGTGGGTTCAGGAGTTTATGCTGAACGAGGACGCCTTTGATTCGTCAAGCAACTATCTGTACAAAAAGCGTGACGGAAAGCTCTACTGGGGACCGCTTTGGGACTTTGACTTTACAATGGGAGTGCTTGACGATACCACCACCGGCTTCAACCAGTCAACTTTTCTCTGGCTTGACCGGCTCAGAACCAGCGAACCCGGATATCAGCAGCTTTTAAGAGAGCGCTGGGATGTCCTGAACGATATCATAACCGATGTGGTAAAGGACGGCGGTGTGCTTGATACATACGCAGAGGAGATCGCAGCTTCCGCTCAGGATGATTACAACCGCTGGGGCGTCAGGCGCATCATCTATAACATGGAGGAGGACTTTGACGACGAGATCGAATGGGTCCGTTCATGGCTTATCGAAAGACAGAAATGGGTAAACGATAACATTGATGAACGTCTTACAAAGAATACTAATCTGCTCACTTTTGTAGACGGCGACGAAGTGCTGGGTACCCTTGAGGCCGGCATATATGCCTATGACCTCGACCTGCCTCAGGCTCCGTTCAAGGAGGGAAAGCAGTTCCTTTCCTGGTGCGATGATAAAAACGTCTCGATCTATGACTATATGGGAATCACCAATGATGTAGTTCTTCATCCTGAGTATATGGATGTCAGCGGACCTTCTGAACCCTCGGATGTCAGCGAGCCCTCCGAACCCTCGGATGTCAGCGAGCCCTCCGAACCCTCGGATGTCAGCGAACCCTCCGAACCCTCGGATGTCAGCGAACCCTCCGAACCTTCTGATGTCAATGAACCATCTGAACCCTCGGATGTGAGCGAGCCTTCTGAACCCTCGGATGTGAGCGAGCCTTCTGAACCCTCGGATGTGAGCGAGCCTTCTGAACCCTCGGATGTCAGTGAACCCTCAGAACCCTCGGATGTCAGCGAGCCTTCTGAACCCTCGGATGTGAGCGAGCCTTCTGAACCCTCGGATGTCAGCGAGCCTTCCGAACCCTCGGATGTCAGTGAACCTTCCGAACCCTCGGATGTGAGTGAACCCTCCGAACCCTCGGATGTCAGTGAACCTTCCGAACCCTCGGGTGTCAGCGAACCTTCCGAACCCTCGGATGTCAGCGAACCTTCCGACACGGTTCCGTCAAATGACGTTCCTGCAACTGGAGAAGCGCCCGTTCTGCCGTTCTTTGTTCTTGCTGCGGCGCTTTCAATGGTGACTGCGGTGTTTACAGGAAAACGTAAAAAATCATAAATGACAGATCCCCGACAGGATGATCCTGCCGGGGATTTTTGCCCTGTCCGGTTGATGTTTTTCCGTAAGGGACTTTATTTTCTGTTGTCTGCATCGTTCAGCTGACGGTGACCGCACCGCTTGTCTGACCTGTATAGGAAGCTTCTCCGGAAAGCTCAACGGAAACGGAGCTGATGTCGTCTGCCGTTATGCTGTCGGAATATGCGCCGTCGGATATGTTGACCGTAACCGAACCGCCGTTTGAACCGTCACGACCCCATCGTCCTGCTGCAGCCGAGATAAGCTGACCCGAAGAAGCCTTCAGGGTATTCCCGCTGTTGATGTTGATAACGCTCCTTGTGTTTGTTATATAGAACAGGGGAGCGTCAAGCTCACAGTCGATGGCGGTTTCGTTCAGTGTCAGGGTTGAAACCGAAGCCGTTGCGTCGGAGTCCGCCGCGTCGCCGGACATACTCTGATACAGCATCACGCCGTTGTTTCCGGAGCCGCTGACGCTGAATGTGCAGCCGGTCATGGTGATGGAATTCTTCCCTTCGATCACTGCCGCCTGGGATCCGGTGGATGTTCCCACGCAGTTTTCAACGGTTATCTCTCCGGTGGAGTAAATGTTGGGGCTGCCGTCGCCGGATGAGGTGAGCTTAGAATTCTTTACCGTCACATAACCGCCGCCTCTGTCTGTGGCGACAGGCGCACAGTGTGCCCCGGTGGTTGTTATATCAAGGTGATCCGCCGTTATCGTGCCGCCGTAAGTGGCGTACACTCCTCTGGACGAATTGCCTGTGGTGCTGACAGAAACGTTTTCTGCGCTTATTACGGCTTCGTCAAGGGCAAAGATCGCATTGGCGCCGCTGCAGTCCGAGGTTATGGTGCAGTTTTCTATTGTTGCCCTGCTGCCCTTGCCTGCCACAAGAATGACGGAATTTATCCCATAGAAGTTATAGTCGTCAGAGACGTCGGAAGTCCTTGTCGAATCATTTCTGCCTGCGTTTCCTGTCTTTGTCAGTGCGGCGTTTTTCAGGGTCAGGCTGCCTCCGTTGAGAACAAGGAATACATTCTGGTCGGTTTCCGTACTGCTCCATTCTCCGCCGGTTATCACTGCGTCCACACCGTCAACAACATAAGCCCCGCTGAGATTTACGGTCTTGTTTCCCACGCTCACGGAGAAGCTGCCGGAAGAAAGCTGTGTGTTGCCGCTGTCGGCATCGGCGACGGTTATCGTTCCCGCTCCCACAGATGTTCCATCCGCCGTACTCTGCTGTCCGGAGGTCTGAGATGTATCGGAAGATACATCATTGCTGTTCTTATCTGCTGCGGTCGATGAGTCGTTATCGGATGATACGCTGACAGTGCCGCTGTCATCTGAACCGGTGGAGCTTTCTCCGCTGTCGGAGCCGGAAGTATCCGAGCTCTGAATAAGGGTGCTGTTGTCTTCGTCGGCTGATGATGTTCCGCTTTCTGCTGCACAGCCTGTAAGTGAAATGAACATAGAAAGCATAAAGGCTGAAATCTTGAGTTTTGCTGCGTTCTTCATGTTATCACCCCGTAATGTTTTTTTGTTTGATATTATAGTAACACCCCATTATATTTTCGCTGTGAAATCCTTATGAACAATGTGTACCGTTTACCCTAAATATTTTCAATAAATCCCCGGAATTCCACTTTCCGGATACCAAATTAATCCCCTGATTCATAACCGGAATAACTTCCCGCTGCCGTAACACGGGACCGGCGAGCCGCCGGTGGTGACTTCGCGCTCCGTTTCAGCGGCATACGGCAGTCATGTGCCGCGGTTACAACTTTTTCAGGTTGGATTATTGTTTTATATTTCCGGCGCCTGTACGTTTGACATTGATTGAAACAAATGATATACTGTTGAGGTACATTTGATTCTCAGGAGTTGAACTTGATGCGAAAAAGAAGAAAAAATACCAGAAGACTGCTTATTCAGGCATTTAGAACCGCCGGAGCCGATAAGGTTATCGGCGGATATCTTGTATGGTTTTTGCTGTCTGCAGTTGCAATATGGCTGTGGGAGCCGGGAATACGTTCTTATTCCGATAGTCTGTGGTTCTGCTTTGCCTCCGCGACTTCTATAGGTTATGGCGATATTTCCGCGGTAACTATGATCGGAAGGATAATCACTGTGATACTGTCGGTGTATTCTATTGCTGTAATTGCGATCTTTACCGCTGTAATAACCAGCTTCTTTCTTGATGTGTCTTCTCTCAGGGCAAGTGAGAGCGCCCGTAAATTTCTTGACGACCTTGAACACCTGCCCGAGCTTTCCAAGGAAGAACTGGAAGAGCTTTCGGAGAAGGCGAAGAATTTCAGAAAAAAGAATAAATAACAGGACTGCCGGCGGCTGTTCCCTGTGTTCGGGAGAGCTGCCGGCAGTTTTTTGTTTTTCTCATGATAGAATTAAAATACAATAATATATGTGATGCTGTTGGATGTTTTGCCCATTCATTTTTGATAAAATATACCCATAGTGCTGTTGTGCTTCGTATAGAAAAATAATGAATTTTTCTTATGAGCTGTGTCATCGAAAGAATACAGAAAAAAACAGCTGACTATCCCGATCATGTGGTTATCGTCGATCAGGGCGAGAACAATAATTTTCCTTACCGTGAGCTTGAACTTTATTCCAAAAGAATCACTGCAAAACTCTTCTTCAATCTTTCTCTTTCCTTAATCTGTATTTTATTTGCAGCTATTATTGTCATAATGCATATTTACCTATGCTTTTCCAATCTGAGCAATTGTTCTTCATCCGGCTCGGTAACTCCGTTTTTGTATGTATATCCCATTTTCAGATAGAATGGGGTAGCTGTAATAGAAGCGGGGATCTCAACTCTTTTTGCACGGAGAAAGTACTCGTCCTGCTCAAGTGTGTCGATTATTTTTCTGCCGATTCCTTTGCCCTGATACTCGGGGAGTACAAAAATCGTAAACAAGCTGCTTTCGTCCTCCTTACCCCAGTATGAGCCGATAGAACCGCACCCGATTATTTTGTTGTTATCTTCAACAACATAAAAGTGCTGCCAGCCTGCATGATCTATAATATTTTCAGGCTGAAGGTAACGAATACAATTCTCTATGTATTCGTCGGAATAATCTTTTCTGTTTGTTGTTCTTAGAGTAATTGCGATCAGATCTGATACTTCTTTTGCATCATTTGTCTTGATTTTTCTGATAATCATAAAAAACCTTCCTTTAGGACTCAAATCTAATGAAATGGGTATACAGCATTACGAAATAATTGTCAATCAGAGATTTACATTATCAATAATCACTAAACTTGATTTGACCGGATTTATATAATTTTGCAAATCATAGAAAAATATTATTGAGGTTATTCTGCAATTATGGTATAATTATACAGTATACTTACTCTATCAGTAATAAAATTGTCGGTAAAGGAGTTTTTTTATGAGCAGTGTCATCGAAAGGATACAGAAAAACATAGCTGACTATCCCGATCATGTGGTTATCGTCGATCAGGGCGAGAATAACAGCTTTACCTACCGTGAGTTCGACCTTTTTGCTGCAAGGGTCGCCGCAAGACTCACAAAGCAGGGCGTCTCACAGGGGGATTTTGTCACCATCGAGCTTCCCCGCAACAAGGAGTATATCGCTTCAATGTATGCCGTATGGAAGGTGGGAGCGGCGTTTGCTCCACTGTCTCCGGCGTATCCCGCTGAGCGTCTTGAATTTATACGGAACGACTGTGACGCAAAGGCAGTCATCAACGAAAAATTTCTCCGTGACATCGA
This sequence comes from Acutalibacteraceae bacterium, assembly GCA_045221075.1. Classification (GTDB taxonomy): domain Bacteria; phylum Bacillota; class Clostridia; order Oscillospirales; family Acutalibacteraceae; genus UBA1213. Next base: position 1,335 of record JBGUWL010000199.1, on the reverse strand, counting down.
AAACGAAGAGCCGCTTTATGATATTGTATCGCCTCGTCCTGAGGACCCGTCACTGCTCATCTATACCTCCGGCTCCACCGGAAAGCCCAAGGGCGTTCTGCACACCCATGCAGGTATAGAGGATTCTATCGTAAGATACTCGGACTATGCAAACCCGCCCATGGGCTTCCGCGCGGCTCTGGGTGCGCCCTTTACCTTTGTTGCCTCCGTTCAGGGCGTATTTGCGCCCCTTTGTTCCTGCCTTACCGCGTATCTTATGCCCTACCAGGCAATGCGCGACCCGGTGCTTCTTGCCGATTATATATATGAAAATAAGATAAACCGTACCTTTATCAGTCCGAAGATGCTCAAGGTCTTCAAGCCCAAGGGAGATTCCCTCAAGGTTGTCTTTACCGGCAGTGAGCGTGTCAGCAATACATACAGCGATGATTTTGAGATAATCGTCAGCTACGGTCAGACGGAATCCGCCGGCGCCGTAATGATGTTCAGGCTTGACAAGAAATACGACAACACACCAATAGGAAAGCCTATCGGCGATATCCGCACCCATATCCTTGACGAGAACGGTAACGAAGCCGAAGAAGGCGAGCTGTGTCTTGCCGGAATATTTGCAGAGTGCTACCTCAACCTTCCGGAACAGACTGCAAAGACCTTTGTTGACAATCCCTTTGCCGATGAGGACGGATATAAAAAGCTCCTCAGGACAGGCGATATCGTCAAAAAGGGCGAGGACGGAAACATAATCTATCTCAACCGCAAGGACTGGATGGTCAAGATCAACGGTCAGCGCGTTGAGCCGGGCGAGATCGAGGCTATCATCAAAAACACCGAGGGCATACATGACGCGGCTCTCAAGGACTTCAAGAACCAGTACGGTCAGGTCTATCTTGTGGCTTACTATGTCGAAAGCGCGCCGGTGAATGCCGACGATATCAAGGAGGCTATATCTCAGAAGCTGCCGCCCTATATGATACCTGCATTCTTTGTACGTCTGGACAAGCTGCCCGTAAACGCAAACGGCAAGCTGGACAGAAGCGCCCTTGTCGCTCCCGAAGCAGGCAGCTTCAAGACGGATTATATTGCTCCCGAGACAGATATGCAGAAGGTGCTTTGCTCCGCATTTGAAGATGTTCTCGGTGTTGAGAACGTGGGCATTGACGACGATTTCTTTGCCCTTGGGGGCGACTCCATCAAGTGCGCCATGACTGCGGCAAAGTGCGGAGTTTACAAGATATCCACCGCAGACATCTTTGCCGGAAAAACTCCCCGCATGATAGAGCGTTTGCTCATTCAGAAGGCCTCTGCTAAGAGCATTGTCAAGAAGGAAAAGAAGGA
>JBGUWL010000198.1:0-3952 GCA_045221075.1 Acutalibacteraceae bacterium | reverse complement strand
GATACAGTAGGATACATAAGGTATCAACTGGTGTCTGTCGCGTGCCGGGCGCTAATCCCGGCTCTGTCTGGCAGAGTAGAGCAATGGATGCTTGTCGGGTTCATACCCCGAAGTTGATGGTTCGAGTCCATCCTCTGCAATGATACACCCACTCATTGATCACCCTCCAATAGTATGCGCAAGGACCATTCCGGAACAAAGCGGAGTGGTCTTTGTGTTTGCGGGAAACGCAGACACAGCAATAATCTTTTTAATTCAAAATCTGATAAAACAGGCACGTCAAACTATAAACAGCGCAAGGTTTCTGATATTCTGATGGCAGCAGCCGGAAAGTGCCGTTTTTACGGCACGGCGGCGGATGGTTATGGTATATGACGTGCCGTGACACGCGGGAGTAAAAGTATCATGTCTGAACACAGAGCGAAACGCAGTGGAGCGACAGCGCGAATCGGGAGCGCAGGCTCTGCGCTGACCGCAAAACAGAAACGGTTCTGCGAGGAATACCTCGTTGATCTGAACGCAACTCAGGCGGCCCTCAGAGCCGGCTACAGCGCAAAGACCTCCTACTCCATCGGGGAGGAGAACCTGAGAAAACCTGAGATACGGGAATACCTCAGAGCGCTGATGGAGCGCCGGTCGGAAGAAACGGGTATCACTGCCGATGATGTTATCAGAGAGCTGAATACCGTTGCCATGACTGAGACAGAGATCAGAGGCAGCGATAAAATGAAGGCGCTGGAGCTGCTGGGACGGCATCTGGGGATGTTTTCCGAAAAGCCGGAAACCGCCGCCGCTGTCTATAGCGGAATACCTGCGGCTCTTGTGGCTCCCGCTTTTCAGCCTGTGGTGCTGGACATCGTGGAAAGCGGACACAGGGAGTACGACTTCCCCGGCGGCAGGGGCAGCACGAAGTCGTCCTTTATAGCCTTGCAGATAGTTGACCTTATCATGCGAAATGAGGATATGCACGCCTGTGCCATCAGAAAGGTTGGCAATACCCTTCGTGACTCCTGCTATGCAAAGATATGCTGGGCAATATCCCGGCTGGGACTTGAAGGCGAGTTCGATATGACTGTGGCTCCCCTGGAGATCACCCGACGCTCTACGGGTCAGAAGATATACTTCCGGGGTGCAGACAAGCCCGATAAGATCAAGTCCATAGCTCCCCGGACAGGACATATCGGGCTGCTTTGGTTTGAGGAGATGGACCAGTACGCCGGTGAAGCGGAGCTGAGGAATATACAGCAGTCCGTCATCAGAGGCGGCGACGACGCGTTTATCTTCTGCTCCTTCAATCCGCCCAAGAGCGCAAACAACTGGGCGAACGATTATGTGATGACGTCCTCGGACCTCCGGCTGGTCACAAGATCGGACTATCTGACGGTCCCGCAGAAATGGCTGGGCAAGGCTTTCCTTGACCTTGCGGAGGACCTGAAAGAGAAGAATCCACGGGCATACGAAAATGAATATCTGGGCATTGTCAACGGGAGCGGGGGCAATGTCTTTGACAACCTGGAGCTGCGCACCATAAGCGATGAGGAGCTTGCCCAGTTTGACAATATCCTCAGCGGTGTTGACTGGGGCTGGTATCCGGACCCTTTCGCCTTTGTGCGGGTACATTACGACGCCGCACGGCTGACCCTGTACGTCTGGCAGGAGTTTGTGGTCAACAAAATGAAGAACAGGGAAACCGCAGAGAAGCTGACGGAGCTGGGGATCACCGGAGCGGACGTGGTGACCTGCGACAGTGCAGAGGAAAAATCCGTCAGCGACTACCGGTCCTTTGGCATCAATGCCAGAGCTGCGGAAAAGGGTCCGGATTCAAGACGTTATTCCTTCAAGTGGCTGCAAAGTCTTGTAAAGATCGTCATTGATCCACTTCGCTGTCCTGTTGCCGCAAAGGAGTTCGCTCACTATGAGTATGAGCGTGACAAGGACGGGGAGATCATCAGCGGCTATCCGGACGGAGACGACCACTGCATTGATGCCGTGCGGTACGCCACAAACCGTATATGGAAGCGGAAGGGACAATAGGTAAGAAAATAATCACATTCTTATTGACCCTGTGACCGTTTTGTAGTATAATACAGGAAATATCATTGCCGGAGGGAGTACGAAAATGAAAAAGACAGTTTGTGCGGCTCTTGCCGCTGCGTTATTGGCGGCTTTTGCGGGGTGCAGTGTTGTTGTTGAGGAAAGCGGCGGCAGTTACGAAACTTCCGTTGTTGCCCTTGACGATGCAATGACGGATAACGGAGATGTTTTTGGGGAATCGAGTGAAGAATCTTCCGAAGTCGCCGTTATCACACTTGATAAAACCAAAAGCTTTATGCCGGACGGATATAAGCCTGTGAACAAAGATGCGGTATGGGGTATTGAATGCAACGGCTATCACGCAGAGATATTGGGGTATGAATATACTGACAAATGGTCGGATATTTACGGATACGGTTCCGACCCGGCCGCAGTCATCAGATATTATTATCAGAATGACAATGCCGATCCTCAGTGCGCATTTGAAACTCTGTCGTTTCAGGGATTTCAGGACGGCAAAGAGCTGTCGATGATAAGCCTGAATGACGGCGGCGAAGAGTGTGACAACGCAACAAGACACATAAAGGACGGCGCAGGACTTCCGGTGAAGCTGGTTTATAAGACCGAATCGGACAGCGATGTTGAGCTTTGGCTGTACAGCGAAGGAAGGGTACTCGGGAAGTTTATTTTAAAGCATCCTGCAAAGCCTTCCGACCCGGCTTCTTCCGAAAAAGGTTCGTCATAAAATAATATATTCTAAAAAGACACGGCAAATTGCTGTGTCTTTTCTTTTGCAAAAAAACGGGGTGAACAGAGATGTTTTTGTTTACATGGCTCCGCAAGAAAATATCGGAGGTGTTACACAGGATGATACCGTACAGACAGATACAGAACGCTGAACACTTTGATTCTCCGGTGTCTGACGAAATGGCGGCGGCTCTTGACCTGTGGGGAAAAATGTATATCGGCAAAGCGCCGTGGCTCAAGGACAGCGGCATGAAGAGCCTGAACCTTGCCCCGCTTATCTGTGCAGAGCTTTCCCGACAGGTGACAATGGAGATGAAGTGGAGCATCACGGGAAGCAAACGGGCGGAGTATCTTTCGGAGCAGCTTGTACACTGCACGGGGGCTGTTCTGCGGGAAAAGACGGAACAGGGCATGGCCGCCGGAGGAATGGTGATAAAGCCCTGCCCGAAGGATGACAGTATATTTTTTGACTTCGTGCCGGACTGGTGCATCTATCCCGTTTCCTTTGACGGCAGCGGGCGGATGACGGACGTTATATTCCGTGACAGTTACCGCGACGGCGATATATACTACACCCGCCTTGAGCGTCATGCGGTCAGCGGTGAGGATGTGATCATCACCCAGCGCTGCTTCAGGTCCAGGGATCCGGACGTGCCGGGAGCGGAATGTCCCCTTTCCTCGGTACCGCTGTGGTCGGCGCTGGAGCCGGAGCTGACCGTTACGGGAACGGGAGGACGGCCGCTGTTCGGATGGTACCGGGTCGCAGCGTCCAATACGGTGGATGTTGACTCCGTTCTGGGGGCATCGGTATATGCCCGGGCCGTGGGCTGTATCAGGGATGCGGATGAGCAGTACAGCCGCCTGATGTGGGAATACGAGGCAAAAGAAACCGCCATCGACGTTGACCCTACAGCGCTCCTGCCAAAGGATATTAAAGGCGCTGACGGCAGCCGGTATGTAATGCCGAAGCTGAACGAAAGACTTTTCAGAGCCGTTGATCTCGGAACAGACGAGACCTACAGGGTGTTTGACCCACCGATACGTGACGTGTCCCTGATGAACGGTCTGAATGCCGTGCTGTGCAGGATAGAGGACCTGTGCGGTCTTGCCCGGGGAACACTTTCCGACCCGTCGGCTCAGGCCATGACTGCCACCCAGATACTGATACTGA
>JBGUWL010000197.1:0-2747 GCA_045221075.1 Acutalibacteraceae bacterium | reverse complement strand
CTATTCTATCAAAAGTTGGGTGCAAAGTCAAGTATAATCCGAAATTTAGTCAAATCACACTGGGGAAAACCGAAAATCGGGGTGCTGATTGCTGCGCCCCTACAAAGATTCCAAAACGCAGAAAATTATACTTGACATTGGGTGTAAAGTCAAGTATAATAAAAGCACAACAGAAACACAGAAACCCGAAACCACGAAAGGAAGGTAAATCCTATGTTAAACAAATTCTTAGTCGCTGGCAGAATGACTGCCGATCCTGAAATTCAGACCAAAGGCGAGAGCCGTCTTTGCAAGTTCACCATTGCCTGCGACCGCCCGAAGCGTAAGGGCGATGAGACTGCCGAGACAGACTTCTTCCCCTGCACCGCCTGGAACCGTAACGCCGATGTGATCGTCGATTGGTTCGGCAAGGGCGATATGGTGACACTCGTCGGCTCAGTCCACAACAACCGCTATGAAAAGGACGGTCAGAAGCGTTCTTCTATCGAGGTCAAGGTCGAGGAGATCCACTTCTCAGGTGGTAAGAAGCGTGAGAACACCGCACCGACCGACAACGGCAACCCATACGCAGGAACAGAGGACGAACCGCTGTTCTGAGCCGAAAATCACAGGAGGATAAGAAAATGGAAACTACTATCATCGCAATCAGCAACCAGAAAGGCGGTGTCGGCAAATCCACCACCGCATACAACCTCGGAGCCTGCCTTGCCCTGAAACACGATAAGAAAGTGCTTCTCATCGACTTTGATCCGCAGGCAAACCTCTCCGAATACCTCAAATACGAGCCGGACGGCAACCCGACCATGACACAGCTTATCATGTCATTCTACACAGGAACTCCCGTGACCGCAGACACAGCTCAGAGAGCGATCCGCCACAGCGAAACCGCAGGAGTGGACTACATTCCCGCCGACATCAACCTAGCCAATGCGGAAACGCTCATGGTCACGATGATCTCTAAGGAGCATATTCTCCGCAGGATACTTACGGAAGATGTGGTCGAAGCGTATGACTTCGTGCTGATCGACTGTCTGCCGTCCCTCGGAACGCTCCTTATCAATGCTCTTACCGCTGCGGACAGAGTGCTGATACCCGTGCAGACACAGAAGTTCAGTATGGACGGCTTGCAGTCCCTTGAAGCGCTCACACAGCTTGTCAAGGCAAACACTAACCCGAAGCTGAACCTTATCGGAGTGCTGCCAACAATGGTTGACCGCACAAAGGTCAGCAGGACGGCTATCGAAACCCTCAACGAAAAGTACGGCGAAATGCTGTTCAGGACAAGCATCAGCAAGTCCATTGAAGCGGCGAAAAGCTCCGAGAACGGCACACCGCTTTGTCTCACAGGTCACAAGTTAGGTCAGGAATATGATGAATTGGCTCTGGAGGTGCTTTCAAGATGTTAAGTATGTCAGAACTCGCAATGAACCCCGAACGCAAGGTCACTACCGTCTGCTACGGCAAGAAGCAGGATTGGGACGACCGTGAAGAAGCTCAGGCGTATTTCCTTGAAGCGATGATGAACAGCGACGGCGCAGAACATGACCGCTACTCCGGCATCTACATTCAGCTTCAGAATGGGCTTGACTACTGCACCGATGAAGATGATGACGAGGAGGACGAGTCATGAAGCCCTTTGACACCGACAAAATGCCGTGGCTTTTCACTCCCCACGGCGATGGTGAGCTGAACGAGTATTTCAGCACCGACCACAGCAAGATCATCGCAGAGACTTCAAAAGAAGTGCTTGCAAGCCTTTCCGAGAGCCGTGACAGGCTCTCAGGAAAGCTCTGCTACGAATTTCACTACAATCAGCGCAGATATAAATACACGCTCCTGCGGTTTGCAGATATGATCGTCCGTGCCGATGTTTCGATCAAGAAGCTGAAAAAGCGTATCATGGAGCTTGATATTGACAACCGTGAGCTGAGAAAACAGCTTGCGGATATGGAAAGGAAGATGAAACGATGAATACACCGCAGTTTGACCTGGGAACAATGCTCTCCGCACCGCAGACCGCTATTCAGCAGATACCGTGCGATCAGCTTCACCCCTATCACAACCACAAGTTTGAGCTGTATTCGGGCGAACGCCTTGAGGATATGGTCGCCAGTATCAAGGAGAACGGTGTGCTGTCTCCGATCATCGTACAGCCTATCGAGGGCGGTTATGAGATACTGATTGGTCACAACCGCTGGAATGCATCAAAGCTCGCAGGACTGCCCACCGTGCCGGCTATCGTCAAGACGGGTTTGACCGAGGAAGAAGCTGAAATGTATGTGATCGAGAGTAATGTGATGCAGCGTGGGTTCGAGAACCTCCGCATCAGTGAACAAGCTGCCGCTGTTGCACTCCGTCATTCCGAAATGTTCTCTCAGGGCAAGCGGAATGATATTCTGAGGGAGCTTGCAGTCCTTGAAAATCCGTCCGCAGAACCCGACACCGCAACTTTGAATCCAGTGGGTTCAAAGTTAGACACAAGCGAGAGCGTCGGCAAGGAGTACGGCGTGAGCAAAGGCTCTGTTGTTCGCCTTATCCGCATCAACAAGCTGATCGACGAGCTGAAAGCCCTTGTGGACAGCGGAGATATTGCTATCCGTGCAGGAGTGGAGCTTTCTTTCCTGTCAGAAGATACGCAAGCGGTCGTTGCCGAGTGTGCCGAGGACAGCAAGATCGACATGAAGAAAGCGAAAATGCTCCGTGCATCTGCCGATGATGAGGGGAATATCAAACGCTACACCGTTGAA
>JBGUWL010000196.1:0-3585 GCA_045221075.1 Acutalibacteraceae bacterium | reverse complement strand
ATTTCATATTTCTTTGCCATAATTATCACCCTTGACTATTATAGCACACTCTTACTCTTTTGTCACCTTTGTATTAAGGATTAGTATAAAAGCAGACTATGTCTGCTTTTAATGGGAGTGTAGTATAAAAAAATGACCTGTGGATCTCGTTCCACAGGTCTGTTTTATTATCTATGATCCATAAAACCATGCCGGCTTGTCTGTACGGCTGTGATCAGATAAATGCTCTGCTTTTAAGCACAAGATTTATTATTATCCCGTTGATAAGTCCCGCTGCAAGACCTCCTAAAACAAGATATGGGACATATGGCCAGAGAGAGGTGTTCATAACTATCGACGCCACAAAAAGCTGTCCTATATTGTGGGTGACTCCTCCGATCACACTGACGAATATCACCCTGCCGCCAAAGAAATGTTTGCACACGGCCATCGAAACAAAGCTCAGGACACCTCCGGCAATGCTGAACATCAGTGAAAACGTGCTTCCGAACAGAAGCGCGCTCAGCAGCAGCTTGCCGGTCAGAACCATAGATCCGTCCTTTATACCACAGTAATAAATGGCAAAAAGTATGGCAAGATTTCCAAGACCCAGCTTTATTCCCGGAACGGGAACGGGTATCATTATAAACTGTTCCAGCCAGCTCAGTACGAAAGCGACACATATCAGCAGGGCGTCTGCGGCAAGCCGTTTTGTTCTATCGCTTCTCTTTGTTCTAATGTCCGGCTTTGCTCCGTCACGCCGGTTTGCGCCGGAGCTTTCTATGGCGCTGTCATTCCGGTTTTTTCTGCCGTCTTGTTTTGTACTGTCGTTTTGTTTATTCATACAGTCTCAGCCTTTTTTGGGTCTGCCGCCGGAATTACTTCCGTCAGATCTGTCGGGATATTCGGTTCGGCGGTAGGAGGACGGGTTTTGTCCCGTTCCGGAAGAACGTCCCGGCGCTGCGGTCCGGCGTTCGGTGTTGGGGTAGCGGGTACGGGGAGTCTGACGGGCGGAAGAATCCGCCGGAGAAGTACTGCGTTTAAAAGATTGACGGGTATTATCCGAAGGATACTCACTCCGTCCGGGCCGGGATGTCCGGACAGGAGACTTCCCGTCATCTGATGCCTGCGCACGCTGAGAAACGGGTTCTGCGTTCCGGCGGGACGGGCGCTTTTTTTTGCGCTCGGAAATGATGATATAAAAGCTGAAAAAGACAATAAGTCCGATATCCACAAGAATTATCGCAATAACGATGATAGTATAGGATCCGGAAAATCCCTCACCCGGTTCCGCCTTTCCCTGTTCGATCATGCCCTTATCCTCGTAAGGAGGCAGGTTTTTGATATGCTCGCTGCCGACCTTGCATTTTGAGGCATATTCTTTTACATAAAGACTCTCGTCACTGTAAAAGGTAAGGTCGCCCACTCCGATAAACGCATAGTCGTTGATGTTTGTGGGATTGCGGTAAAACGCAACCTCGGTCAGGTGTTTACACTCAGAGAAGGCATAGGAGGATATCTCGGTATCTCCGTTGAACTCGATACGGGTCATGTTGATGCAGTCACTGAATGCGTAGGAAAGCACTTCCTTCAATGACTCGGGGAATATCATGCGTCCGATAGAAATACAATCCTTGAAGGAATTGTCGCCGATGGTCTTTATCCCGTTCTGGAGCTTGACGGTCTTCAGCATCACACATCCCTCAAAGGCTGATTCGCCGATCGTCTGTACGCTTCCGGGAATGCTGACGGACACAAGTGACTCGCACATGGAAAAAGCCCGGGGTCTGAGCTCGGTCAGTTTCTTTGGAAGATCTACGGTACCTATGGAGGCACAGCCGTAGAAAGCCCTTTCGTCAATCTGTGTTACCGATTCCGGAAAGCTGATCTCCACCAGTCCGGTACAGCCCTCAAAAGCGGACTTACCTATCCGTGTAACTGAACGGGAAAGCAGTATTGTAGTTATTTTTGTGTTGCCGGCAAAGGCAAAATCTCCTATGACCTTTACGGACTCGGGCAGGCTCTTTGCAACGTCCTTGCCGTTATAGCGGATAAGGATGCCGTCACCCACTGTGACAAACTCCTGTTTCTGATCCTTCATCCATTTTGTTCCCTCAAGGGCATAACCTCCCAGCTCGTTGATGGTAGCAGGGATAGAAATGCTTTCAAGGGCGGAACAGTTAAAAAATGCGTACTTGCCGATAGAAATGATACTTGGAGGAAGCTGTACGCTTTTCAAAAAACTGCATCCGGAAAACGCCGACTCACCTATGTTCATAACTCCGTCGTTAAGAACAGCTGTTTCAAGCGCCGAACAGTTCATAAAGGCGCAGCTTCCCACAGTCTCGACGCTTCCGCTTATCTCAAGCTTTTTCAGGCTGCTGCAGCCCGAAAATGCGCTGGTGCGTATCTGTTCAACAGAGCCGGGTATTTCCAGTTCCTTGATGGTCTTGTTTGACATAAAGGCGGTGGCGCCTATGCTTGTGACCTTGTATTTATCCACCATTGAGGGTATGGACACATACAGGCTCTTGCCTTTGTACTGGATTATCTCCGCACTTTTGCCGTCATCCATGACCTGATAAACATAATCTCCGTTGTCAAGGATAGTCGCAGCTCTGACCCTGACATCAGACATCCCGCTCATAAAAACGGCAGTCATCATCAGAATCAGCACGGCTGATATAATATACGATAAGGTTCTTTTGATTCTTTTGCAAAACATCAGGGCTTTCACTTACCTTCCTTTATTTCTGCTCTCCGTAAAAGGCTCCCATTCAAGACCGGGGCTGCCCACCGGGCAGTCAGTACCTCATACGGAATATCAATACTCCCTATAAAGAGATATGACCCTGCCAAGTATTTCAAGCTCATCTGTCAGTATCGGAGCAAAATCCGGATTATGGGGCTGAAGGCGGTAGTGTCCGTCCTCTTTATAAAAGCTCTTGACGGTGGCCTCCTCACCCAGCAGTGCAACAACTATATCGCCGTTTTCGGCAAAGGATGTTCTTTCACAAACAACGATATCGCCGTCATAGATGCCGATATCCCTCATGCTCTCGCCGGAGATATTCAGCGCAAAAAGCTCCCTCCCCGCAGCCTTTGACATGGGGAACGGAACATGACCGGTGACATCCTCAAAGGCATAGACGGGCAGCCCCGCCGTGACCTTGCCCACCACCGGAACGGAAACCGTTGGCTCATTGCCTGAAATACGTATGGAACGATGACCCTTTGAGCGGGAAAGATATCCGTTTTCTTCGAGAACCCTGAGATGGGCATGTACGGTAGATGTGGATTTGAGTCCGGTGGCTTCGCATATCTCCCGGACAGTAGGGGTTATTCCCTTTGACGCTGACTCGTTAATGTAGTCAAGTATTTTTTTGCGGCTTTTTGACAACGTCTCTTTCATACTCCTCATCCTTAACTAAGTATTTTTATTATTATACCACACACTTCCCCAAAAATCAAACATTTGTTTCCAGCGCAGAGCCTGCGCTCCCAATCCGCGGTGCGTGACCGCACCGGACGATTCGCGGCGGTCGCTTCACTACGTTTCGCTCTGGGCTCGGGTCGGAAAGTATTATTGCCGCGGTTCACGGCACG
>JBGUWL010000195.1:0-56240 GCA_045221075.1 Acutalibacteraceae bacterium | reverse complement strand
AGCTTTACACCCTCGATGCGAAGGACGCTTACTTCGGTCCCCACTGGAAGAGATGTATTTGTCTCGGTAGTTGCGGCCCAGTCGTCGTTTTCGACCCTGACTCTGAAAAGGCCAAGGTTTTCGTCGATGACCTTTGTGACACGTCCTGTGCGGCCAAGATTGCGGTCGGCATTTGTTGCGGTCTTTTTGAACCTCGTCATGCGCTTTGCAAGCGGCCTTGTCAGGATGATAAGCAGGATCGTCACAACAAAGAATACAATGATCTGTATCGTTATATCAACTCCGCACAGCTCAAGTATAAGAGCTGCAATTCCGCCGAGGGCTGCCCATATTGACACAAGCTGTATTATAGACGAAGCTTCGATCAGAACGGAGAAAACAATAACGGCAATCCATACCCAAAGCATATCCATATTATCACCTCCAAATCAGAAGTTATGAAAATTATACTATCTTTTTTTGCGTTTTGTTCCTTTGAAGTCCTTTCCCCCTTTTGCCGCAGTTTTCTTTGATGATCCGGACGCCCGCTGGATACTGTCGTATTTTTCAAAAGAAATGCCATATTTTTCCTCCTCCGGTGAGAGGGGCTTTTTTTGCTTTACGGCAGCGTCATTCTTATGGCGGGGACGGATCAGACATTTTTTGTCAAAACCGATAAGGTCGGTACGGTGAGCAAGGGTAAGGGCTTCGTGAACAAGGTCATAGTTGTTGGGGTTCTTGTATTGTATCAGTGCTCTTTGCATGGCCTTTTCATGGGGGTCGTGGGCCACATAGACGGGTTCCATCGTCCGGGGGTCAACTCCCGTATAGTACATACAGGTGGATATTGTCGAAGGTGTGGGATAGAAATCCTGCACCTGTTCGGGACTGCAGCCTATGTCACGAAGATACTCCGCAAGGGCGACAGCCTCCTTTATGGTAGAACCGGGATGTGACGACATAAGGTACGGCACCAGGAACTGGGGCTTTCCCAGGGATTTGTTTATTGCGGCATATTTCCGGCAGAAGGCACGGTATACGCTGTTGCGTGGTTTTCCCATCTTGGAGAGTACCTCGTCGGCAACGTGTTCAGGAGCGACCTTCAGCTGTCCGCTGATGTGGTACCGGCACATTTCCTTAAAGAATGTATCGTCAGGGTCCGCCATGATATAGTCAAACCTGATGCCGGAGCGGATAAAGACTTTTTTTACTCCCGGCAGCTCTCTGAGCTTTCTGAGCAGTGACAGATAATCCGAATGGTCAACCGTCAGATTTTTGCAGGGCTGCGGGAAAAGACACTGCCTGTTCTGACAGACTCCGTGAGTAAGCTGTTTCTGGCAGGAGGGATGCCGGAAGTTTGCGGTAGGACCTCCCACGTCGTGGATATAGCCCTTAAAATCAGGATCCTGAATGATGAGCTTTGCCTCTTTTATGATCGACTCATGGCTGCGGGTCTGGATTATCCTGCTCTGGTGGAAGGTAAGCGCACAAAAGCTGCATCCTCCAAAACACCCTCGGTTGCTGACAAGGCTGAATTTTACTTCGCTGATGGCATCCACACCGCCCAGAGGTTCATAGCTCGGGTGATACGTCCTCATATAGGGCAGCTCATACACCCTGTCCATTTCCTCCTGAGAAAGAGGTTTCGACATGGGATTCTGTATGACGTACACGTCGTCATAGGGTTCCGCAAGCACGTGACCCGAGAAAGGATCGGTGTTTGTGTATTGTATGAAAAAGCTGCGGGCATAGTTCAGCTTATCGGCCTTCAGATCAGAAAAGGACGGAAGGACTATCCGGTCGTCCGGAAGCTCATCAATACTCCTGGCTTTATAGACGGTGCCGTTTATAAAGTTGATATCCTTTACAGGTATTCCGCTGTCCAGGGCACGGGCGATCTCCACGATCGACCTCTCTCCCATGCCAAAGGATAGGATATCGGCCTGGGAATCAAGAAGAACCGAGCGTTTAAGGCAGTTGTCCCAGTAATCATAATGGGCCATGCGGCGCAGACTGGCTTCTATACCGCCGATGACCACAGGCTTGTGGGGATAGGTGCGGCGGATAAGGTTGCCGTAAACTACAGTTGCATGGTCGGGACGTTTGCCCATGATCCCCCCCGGTGTGAAATGATCCTTTGAACGTCTCTTTTTCGAAACGCTGTAGTGGTTCACCATGGAATCCATGTTGCCCGCGCAGACAAGAAAGCCAAGCCGCGGCTCTCCAAATACATCGATACTGGTGTCGTCCTTCCAGTCGGGCTGCGAAATAATGCCGACCCTGAATCCGGCGTCCTCCAGCACACGGCTGATTATCGCCGGGCCGAAGGAAGGATGGTCAACATAGGCGTCACCTATGACAAAGGTAAAATCGACCCTGTCCCAGCCTCGTTTTTTCATATCCTCTTTTGTGATGGGTAAAAAATCCTTCATGGCTGTTCTCCGTCATCCTGTAAGTTTTTCCTTCCATTCTTCGGGACGGAAGCCTACAAGGACAAAGCCGTCATCGATTATAAGCGGACGTTTTACAAGCATTCCGTCCGTGGAAAGCAGGCGGAGCATCTCTTCTTCTGTCATTGAGGGAAGCTTTTCTTTGAGCTTCAGCTCCTTATATAGCAGACCGCTGGTGTTGAAAAACCGCTTCAGAGGAAGTCCGCTTCTTTCGTACCACTCTCTGAGTTCTTCATAGGACGGGTTATGGTCCTTGATGTGCCTGTCCGTAAACTCAACGGAGTTTTCAATAAGCCAGGCCTTTGCTTTTTTGCAGGTCGTGCATTTCGGATATTCGATAAATTGCATCGGATCCACCTCACTTTACGGGTGCTGCGTATCATGCCGGCGCAAAACGGGTTTTTGCAGATTCCCGACATAAAACGACACACCGCTTATGACACATATTATATCATAATGCGGTGTGTTTGAAAATATGTAAATACTGATTTTTCCGGAAAAATTATCGAACGAGTCCATATTTTTGTTTAATTCGTTCAAGTTCTCTGAGCATCGGCGGCGCAGCAATGCACAGAAACACCGCCGTTGAGATCGCATGAACGGTGTCTACAGGCAGACCCACAAGATAAACTGAGATCAGCGTCTGTTCATTTACAGGTGTGCCGGAAAGTATCAGGGCAGCCGGATTCATAATTCCGCCGTACACCACAAAGGCCGCCGCAAATCCGAAGAGGGCAAGACTCAGTTTTGTGCAGGGCAGCAGTCCTTTTTCAAAAAACAGTCCGGACAGATAACCTAAAAGTCCCATGGTAAACATCTGCCAGGGAGTCCATATACCCTGTCCGAAGAATATATTTGATACAAGCATCGATACCGAGCCCACAAGGAACCCGTATTCGCTTCCAAGAGACGCCCCTATTATTATCACAAGCGCAGTGACCGGCTTGCATTGAGGAAGCATATAGAAAAGTCCCCTGCCGGCGGCGCATATCGCACACAGCACTGCGATCAGCATTATTTCCCGGGCCTTGATTTTCCTGCGCTCAAACAGAAAATAAAACGGAACCGTACTTTCAAGCAATACCAGAAGGGAGATAAATATGTACCGTGTGTTGTCCAGAAGATAAACTCCGGCAAGCACTGTTGCGGGAACAGCTACAAAAACCACAGCCGCCGTAAACAAGTCGCTGCGCCTGCAGGTACCGCCCTTTGTTATGAGAAGTCTTTCGCCGTTTCCAAATGCGGCAGTCATTGTGAGGACAGCCGATGTAAACAGCAGAAAATAGCAAAGCGGCTTATTGTCAGAAACCGACGGCAGGTTTATTGTATCGCAGGTCAGAAGGAGAGAAAAGAAAAAAACCGCAAAACATATAACCGTCAACGAGATTTTCAGAGCACCTGAAGAGCTTTTTCCGTGTTTTTGTACTTTATTATCTTTTTTTGACATGGGTCCGGAGTCATCGGGACCAGTATCAGTATCGTTGCTTTTGTTGTTTATTATTTCAGTATCCGCCGTACCAGGTACCTTTCTGCGGGGCGGTGAGAAGTTTCGGTCATCGTCTGAATTGCCGTTTTCCGTGACATCGGGTGTTTTATCGTGAATAAATGTATCATCATCTTCGGTCAGGTTCAGAGCCTTGGTGACATCCTGCATGGTAACGCAGTCCGGTATGATATCCCTTGAAAGCCGGCGGACGGAGGTGGTATATATACCGTTCTCCGAAAAGAATCGGCGGGGAGCTTCAACGCTGACGATACTGCCCTGAAAAAGCATTGCACACCTGTCGGCGCAGCCGGCGCAGAATTCTATGTCGTGACTTACAATAACCACCGATACTCCGCTTTCGGTCAGACTCCGGAGTATCCCTGAAAGCTCCCTCTGAAAAGCGCAGTCCATGCCCTTTGTAGGTTCGTCAAGAAGGAGAATATGCGGTTTTGTTATAAGCAGCTTTGCAAGGGCCGCCCTCTGAAGCTCTCCCCCCGAAAGATCATAGGGATGACGTTCAAGCAGCCCTTCAAGCCGGCAAAGTTTGACAGCGTTTTCTATGCGTTCAAGCCGCTCTTCGGGAGAGATATCCAGCTCTGATGCCAGTTCGCTGAACTCACGCTGTAAAGAACGGGTCACAAAGAGAGCCTTTGGGTCCTGAGGCAGCAATGCGATATCCGACGTGAATTGTTTTTTTCTGCGGGAATTTTCACAGTATGAAGTCACACTCCCCCTCTGTGGACTATACAGACCTGTCATAACGGACAGCAGGGTGGATTTTCCGGCACCGTTGCCCCCGAGTATTGCAAGCAGTTCGCCTTTATACAGTTCAAGGGACAGCCCGTTCAGCACATCCTCAGAGTTCTTTTCATACCTGAAGTGAAGCTCCTTAAGGGACAGAACAGGTTCTCCTGACGGTTTGTCCGGTACTTCAGGCGGCTGTTCCGGAGTATGTACGGAGGTATACTCCCTCAGCCAGCCTCTGCCCTCTCCCACGGATACGGGAGCTTTTTGTTCCTGCGGAGGATGGGTGTAATAGAATAATCTTGAAGGCACGGGCAGTGACAAGAACACGGGACTTTTGCGGGAATACAGTATACTGCCGGTGTCACAGGGAGCCGAATCCGAAATGATCCTGCCATCTGACATGACAACTACTCTGCTGCTCAGAGTCATTACATCCCTGAGATCATGTTCCGTGACAATAACGGTAGTTCCAAGCTCCATGTTAAGACGCTGCAGCAGGCTCATCAGGTATCCCGATGCCACCGGATCAAGCTGGGCGGTAGGCTCATCAAGTATCAGCACCGCAGGCTGCATCACCATGACCGAGGCAAGACTGAGGATCTGCTTCTGCCCGCCGGAAAGAGAATCCACTGTCCGATTGAACCATCCCTCTATCCCGAAAAAAGACGACATCTCTGCTACCCTGCGGCGTATAACATCCGTGGGAAGACCGAGACTTTCAAGTCCGAATGCAAGCTCATGCCAGACCTTGTCGGTAACGGTCTGGTCATCCGGAGACTGGCTGACATAGCCGATAGCCTCCGACTGCGCTCTGTGGTCGTATTCATCAAGGGACTTCCCACAGAAAAGGACGCTGCCGGTCATCTCTCCGTGAGGACGCAGACAGGACTTCAAATGCCGGAGGAGCGTGGTTTTTCCGCTGCCTGAAAGACCGCAGATCGTAAGAAACTCGCCGGTTTTTACAGTGAGACTGACATTATCAATAGCATATTTTTTTTCACCGGGGTATCTGAAGCTCAGATCACTGAGCCTGTAGCATTCCATTGTCTGTCCTCCCTCCACTGTAAAAATATCGGCATTATACACAGCAGTAAAAGCGTGATATACCTTGTGATATCGGCCGGACTGAATGTGACCGGACTGACCGCCGGAAAATAATAATACTCCATTTCCCCGCCAAGCAGCGCTGCGCTGAGCAAAGCGGTCGAAACAACAATATAAATCAGCAGTGCCCCGTCCCTTTTTTCAAACCTGAAAACAGAAAAGGAGGTCCTTTTTGGCAGACCGTATCCCCTGCTCTTGATGGAATCAGCAGTGTCCATAGAGCTTTCCAGGGACCAGCTCACAAGCGCTCCGATCATATGTGCAAGGCATTTTATCCTGTGCAGAATCCCTCCACTGTTGACGTCCTGACCGATGCTTCGCTGAGCTGCCCTTATCTGCCCGAACCTCCGGGACAGCTTTGGGATAAAACCGAGGGTCATTGAAATAAGCAGGGCAAGCTTGGGACTGACCCTGCCGAAAAGATACATCACCCTGTCCGATGTTAAAATACTGCCAAGACAAAGACACCAAAGCGCAGCGGTTGAAAAAACCGCGCCGGAGACTATCCCGTACAGGACGGATTCCAGTGTGAAAGGATTCTCGTCCGGCAGGTAAAACAGGATAGTGACTCCGGCATGGTTAAACAAGGGATTGATAATACTTATAAGCAGAAATGAAGGTATGACAAGCCACAGCAACAGACGCAATGCGCCCTTGCGTGATATTACAACAGCATTAAAAAAGGCCGCCAAAAATGATATCGTCAGC
The DNA here is from genome assembly GCA_045221075.1 of Acutalibacteraceae bacterium. Lineage (GTDB taxonomy): Bacteria > Bacillota > Clostridia > Oscillospirales > Acutalibacteraceae > UBA1213. Next base: position 49,766 of record JBGUWL010000195.1, on the reverse strand, counting down.
AGCACCGGCTGTGTATGAAAGATAGAAAGAGTGATGACGACAGAAAAAAATATAAATTGTACGATCGGGTGAAAACCGCCAAAAGCTGTTCTTTTCATATTTCCTCCGTATCACCGGCGTGTCAAGGTTCTTACTTTACGCGTATAAAGTTAAAATATAAAGCAGAAGTTTCTATCTATGTGATGACATTGACAGATAAGAAAAGCGTGACAAACATTTTACCTTACACAATAACTCAGGTTCATTCTGACGGAATATCGTTTCCAAGAGCACAGGTATAGTGCCACTGTACAACATCGCCGGGATGCAAATAGTGATCCGAACAGCCCACAGAGGGCTGAACGCCGTTGACCGTGTATATCCAGCCCGATCCGCTGCCGCAGTCGAACTCATACAGATTGTAAATTCCCTCAACATAGGCCGTGTTATATATAGGTGTAATCGTAAACTCAAAGGGTATCCCCTCTGAGCGGCATACTCTCTTTGTAAGATCAAAGACACTTTCACCCTCAATAACGAGAACGTTCTCAGAGGGACGGATGATCCCGTCGGAAGGTACGATAGATCGCTTGTTCTTTCTGAGGCTGTCCATATTGTCTAGAAGTGTCTGACAGGATATCCCGAACCGGCAAAGGGAAGTGTTTTCTTCCTGAGCGCTGCTTTCATTCCCTGATGTGGTTTCGGGAAGTGTTATTTCGGAAGTGCTTTCTGAGCTTTCGGCAGATGAGACGATATTCTCAGGTTTAATGATAGATTCGTCAGTGTTTTCAGGAGCATTATCGGAGACAGGTGATGATATCCCAGATGAATTTCCTGCAGCCGGAACGGAAGGCAGTGGTACTGACACATAGTCATCATAGGCGGGTGATGCTGTTTCGCTGTCCTGAATGTTGTCAGCGTCATCCTCCCCGGTGTTTTCTGCTGTTGAACTTTTGGTTTCCTCAGACTCCGGCTGGAGCGCTGAGCTCTCAACGGAGTCCGGGGAATGATCGGTCTGTCCGTTATATCCGTCCTGCTCAGAAGTGAGGTTCTCAGCGGTACTGTTATTCTTCTCTGTCACAGACTGCAAGGCAGTTGAGGAAGACGACGGCTCGCCTGAAGGAGCCTCCTTTGTTTTGAGGCTTTCCTGAGAAGGCGAGCTTTGTCTGTCGTTTTTTTTGCCCGAGGATGATTCGACGGGCAGAGCTGATGACTGTGAAACCAGAGAGGTATTATTTCTTCCCGTCTTTACGGAGGGGTCGGTCACAAAGAACGCTGCCGTAAGTATTATAATAACGGCGCAGATTATGATGACGGTTTTTTTGTGATGTATAAAAAACTCTTTCATGTTCCCTCCAGGAGAAACGTCAGAAATACCTTTCCGATTGCTTCATCGGTTCTTTGAGATCGGCTATGTGATGAGTGCGATCATGAAATAATATGTACTTTGTTACCCGGTCAGCTGCGGCGTTTTTTCAGCAGAGCAGCGGTCACGGCAGAAGAAAGTAAAACAGTGAGACAAAGAGCTGCGGAAACGGGACTGTCGCCCGTGGGAACATAGTTTCCGTTATCCGGTGAAGTGGAATTGCCGTTTGAAGATGCTTCTGAGTTACCGTTTTCAGTGTCAGTCTTGCTGCTCTGTTCCGTATCGTTATCGGAAGTGGGATCCGATACGGGTTTGGCAGATGTATCAGATGTTGTATCGGATCTCTGGTCCGAATCGGGTTCGGATACTGGCTCTGATGTTTCTTTATTACCGGTGTATGATCTCAGTTCAACATCACTCATGTTATAGAGTGATGTCATACCGTTTTCGTAACGGTAAAGAGCCGCAGCGGCGGTGTATGCCTGACGGGTGGAAAGAGCGTTGCTCTCGCCGCCTGAAAGATGTGAAAAACCATTGTCATCTGAGACATAGAAACTCATCATGCCGTCATAGACGGTCTTTCCGTTTTTGATGAAGCGCTGGTCCTCATTGATGTTAATATTCAGCTCGCAAAGGGCGATAAGCACCTGTGCGCTGCTCTCGCAGTCATAGGAACCGTAGGATGTAAACAGACCGTCTTCATTCTGATTCTCAGAGAGGAAGGTCAGAGCCTTGTCAATGGACTGAGCGGCCTGTTCGTCAGTGGTGTAATAGGGTGCAAGTGCCTGAAGGGCCATTGCTGTCATGTCTGCGTCAGAACCATGGTCTGTACCTGACCAGGTGTCTATCGTCCAGCCGCCGTCGGCCTGCTGTGAATCTATTACGGAACGAAGAAGTGCTTCCTTTGCTTCCTCAGCGGAAGGATCATCTTTTCCGTAGGAATGACTGTTTAATGCGATAAGCGCATATACAGCGCCGTTTACCCCCTGTGCGTTTACATATTCCGTGTCGAAAAGGGGTACAGTCAGATCTGTTCCGCCAAAATCGGAGGCATCGTATCCGATGGCAGTGAGTGCGGCAACAGCGCCTGAGTTTGCTGTTGAGCGGGTCTGACTGAGCTTTGAGCCGCTTTCCCTGATATTATCGTAAAGGCTTTTTGCATAGGAATCTGCGGCTTCACTGCTGATAATTCCAAAACGGGCAAGGTTTATTACTTCCCACTCATTTCCGTATACAGGTTCTGTCTCAAAAGCCCCATAAGCGTCCCTGAGCTGTGACACGGCAGGAACATCAACAGGTGCAAGAGCGGCAAGAGCAGCCTCGGCAGCAGTCAGCAGGTCATAGTTAGTGACCTGAGCCTTCTGTTCGTCAGTGAGGGCATCATAGGCGATTCGTGCAGACGAAACAGCAGCGGCACTCTGAGCAGTGACCTCTCCGATAGCATCGATCGCGCTTTCTACAGCTTCGACCTTATGATCCCTTTCAGGCTCTGCAACATTCACATGCAGAGTATAGATGCTCTCTTGGGCATTGTTGTAGTTTGCGGCCATCCATGCGGAGTTTGCAACGCCTATAATTATTGTGTCGCCGCTCTCCACAGGAACAGGCTGACTTGGCTTATAGTCGGTTCCGTTCTGTGCCGGTGTATATTCATTCTTGTACACCTTTGCGCGGTAAGCCTTGTTGATAGCCTCAGGCTGTACGGTGATCTCATTTACATCGGCTGGAAGCTTTATGGTGTAATCATACACATCAGACGAAAACTCCTCTTCAAATTCACCTGCGCTCAGAGCAATTCCGGAAAGACCGGTATCGGCTCCGGCCCAGTCATATCCAAGGTCTGCGCCCCAGCCGCAGCTGTATGAAAACCTGAGTTCGTCACCGTTTTCAAGTTTTCCTGAGCTTACCGTATAAGCATCTATCGCCTCATCGGTAAACCACTGGTCAAGACTGACCATCCAGCAGCCCATTGAGCCGCCGTCCTCCGAACTGAGACCGTTTATCTCTGTTATGTATGAATATTCTGCACCCACCTGGGTATAACCGTATTTTTCAAGAGTCTTGAGATATACGGATACTGCGCCGGACTCCTGATCTATGTCGATCCATTCGTCAAGCAGTGTGCCTGTCCAGTCTGCGCCGTTCTCGGCGGACAGAGTGTTGTTCTCTACAATTACCCTTACCTTTTGTGTCTGATCTTCAACGGCGCCCACAGATGTGGAAACCCCGGCAGTCACCAGTAATACCGCTGTCATGGCTGCAATAAGCTTTTTGATACTTTTCAATTTGACCTCTCCTTATGTGTGTTGTAGGCAGGCAATGACCCAATATCGGAACCGATCTCTTTGCTGATGTCTTTCTCATGTGACATCTTCCTGAGTCTCTTCAGTTCCTTTTTGCGTCTTTCCCTTTTTATCCGGCTTTTATTCTTTGCAGAAACAGCGGCGGGTTGTTTTAGACCTGCCCTTTCAAGCGCTCTCGGCCAGGGTCCCAGTTTTTGTTTGATAAGACACACCTGCTCGGGGGAAAAATCGCTTCTCTTAGGAAGACGGCCGGTTTCGTCCGCCTTTTCCCTCAGCAGACTTATAGTCAGCCGGAGTTTTTCATCACTGTTCATATTATCTGCTCCAAAATAAAAAAGCCTTCTTTGCTGAACAAAGAAAGCACAACTGATCCAACACACTGTCATACCGGACTCTGAGGGTCATATCAAAGCTTCTCCGACAGCTTATACGGACGAAAAAGCGGATAATAACAGCACACCAAAACAAGTCCACAGGTATAACTGTGAACAACACGGATCGGCTGCACTTCTTCTTCGTCCAAGACTGCGTTTCCATTCCGCAAGGGAGTGATCTGACTTCCGGAAATATCCGGTCACAGTAATGACGGTTGCTCCGGATTCTCACCGGATTCCCAATTACCCTTCCCCCGTCCGGGTTCCGGTACCTTGCGAAATTATTAACTTACGTAAAATATACCAGAAAACATCTCCTATGTCAAGGTTTCGGAAACAGTCCCGAACAACGTGACGTCTGCTTGATGCCTGTTCAGGACTTTCAGAATTATAAGGAAATGTTTAAAGTACAGATGTATCACTAAATTTACAGTTGGGTTATCACCTGTAAAAGCAGCATAGACGTCACTCCCGGTATACCGAGAACCGCCGAACCTGTCAGTGAAAGAAGACTAACTGGCATTGTTATCCCGCTCAAGGGTGAGAAAAGATTTACAACAGTCAGTGCTGCAATTCCCACCAACATTCCCAGGACAGTATTTCTTAAAGGATGAATATCTCCGGCGATCCTTCGCAAAATATACATTACCACAATTGCTGCTGCAATTATCATAAAGAACATCTGTACGGTCACGGCTCGTCCTCCCTTTTGCTGCTTCTTCATTCATTACTATGCATAAGTCAGGGGATTAATACTATTTTCCGATTAAAAGCTGACACTTTTAATCGGAAAAGGCACCGCCCGAGGCTGCGCCCATCTGTGCATACGCACAGATGACGTCTCATGCAAACTCCGACACGCTGACGCGCTATTAAAAGCAGACTATGTCTGCTTTTAATGGGAGTTTAGTATAATTACCGGAAGAAATGCCTTATTGTACAGGATCCTGAAAGAAAATGCGCTCTGTCGGGATTTCCGGAGAGCGCATGTATATTGTATTATTTTTCATCCTCAGAGCAGTTTTCTGCAGCGTTAGACATTTTGTAGCAAAGTGTCATAAGACTGTCGTTGAGATGTACGTTTTCGACGGTGATGTCTTCGTGGAGAGAGGAAAGGTCATAATGACTGAAATTCCAGAAGCACTTTATGCCAAGTGAATAAAGACGCTCGGCAAGTCTTGCGGCTTCGGCCTTGGGTACGCAAAGTATCGCCGCCTTTACGGTGTTGGATGAACAGAAGTTTTCAATTTCCGAGTCAGACATTACATTAAGATCACGGACCGTCTCGCCTGTTTTTTGCGGATCATTGTCGAATATTCCAATAAGCCTGAATCCGCGCTTTTCAAAAGACATGTGAGAAGCTACAGCCCTTCCGAGATTTCCGGCACCCAGCAGTATCGCCGGATACTGACTGTCAAGCCCGAGTATCTGCCCGATTTTAAGGTACAGATTCGGCACAGGATAACCGTAACCCTGCATACCAAAGCCGCCAAAGCAATTCAGATCCTGGCGTATCTGTGAGGCTGTCACGCCCATCAGCTCGGCAAGCCTTTTTGATGATATCCTGTCTATGCCCTGTTCCATAAGGTCGCCAAGAAATCTGTGGTATCTTGGCAGCCGGCGGATGACCTGCAATGAGATGTTTTTTTCGTTTGACATGAAATCCTACCGTCCTTTTTTGCAGGCGTATGCCCGAATTTATCAATAACCTGTTATCGCAGACCTGAGCGCAATAAAGAAATAGTTTGCTGAATGTCTTTTACAATACCATGCTCTTGGTCTGATAAAGTTCAGAAAAATATTACATATTATTATTCGGAATGATCTTCTTCTGCAAAGGCAAAATCTATAGTACCAGTGGGAACGCTGGCAGCGGTAACACGAATGGTAACACTGTCACCTATGGAATAGCTTTTTCCGCTGCGTCTGTCGGTGGTAGTAGCGGAGCCGTCAAACTCAAAAAAGCTGTGTTCGTCGTCAACAAGACTTATAAAGCCTTCTATTCCGTTAGGTATCGATACAAAAAGGCCTCTTTTTGTCACTCCTGAAATGATACCGGGATATACCTCCCCAACGTGTGAGGTCATATATTCGGCTGCATAGCATTTTTCGGCGTCGCGTTCAGCCCTCATCGCCCTGAGTTCACGATCGGAGCTGAGTTTTGCGGCTTCGGAGGCAAAATCTGAATATTTTTCCTGTATCTCGTCAATGCTCTTTCCGGCTACAAGCTCTGAGAGAATTCGGTGAATGGCAGTGTCAGGATAACGCCGGATAGGAGATGTAAAGTGACAGTAATCATCAAGGGACAGTCCGAAATGTCCCAAAGGCTCGGGGGCATATCGTGCCTTTGCCATAGTGCGAAGCACCTGGGTGGATATCAGTCGGGCATATCGTGTCTCTTTTGCGCTCTCTATAAGCTCCGAAAGATCGGTCTGGCGAACGCCGGTTTTCAGGCGGCGGGTCTGGAAGCCGCAGGCAGCCGCAAGCTGAGCGAGAGATTCAAGACGCTGTTCCTCAGGCGCTTCATGCACACGATACACAAAGGGTATCAGTGCGCTTTTTGCATACAGGGCAGCGGCACGGTTTGCAGTTATCATGAACTGCTCTATCATTTCTTCCGCAGCTCCCCGCTCCCTTTCGCATACTCCGACGCACACGCCCCGTTCATCAAGCTCAAAACGAAGCTCAGAGGTTTCTATTTCCAGTTCGCCGCGTCTGTGTGCCTTTTCTTTAAGAATGTCGGCAAGCTCACAGGCATCACTGATCGAAGAAAGAACAGGACTGTATTTTTCAAGCAGCTCCTCCGCGGCAGTGCCGTCGATTATCTGGTTGACCTCGGAGTAAACTCCCCTGACTTTTGATACTATTACACTTTTTTCAAAACGGTAGTCAACTATCTCAGCCTTTTTGTCAAGGCGTATCATAGCGGAAAATGTCAGCTTTCTTACTCCGGGATTGAGAGAGCAGCAGCCGTTTGAAAGCTCTGTAGGAAGCATGGGGATCACCCTGTCGGCAAAGTACACGGATGTTCCTCTGTCCATGGCGCATTTGTCAAGCTGGCTGCCGGGAGTCACATAGTGAGATACATCCGCAATGTGTACCCCAAGCTCCCAGCCGTCATCGGTCTTTTTTACGGACACTGCATCGTCAAGATCCTTTGCGTCGGCTCCGTCTATAGTGAATATGGGTTCGATTGTCAGGTCAAGTCTGCGGCTCATTTCATCTTCTGTAATAGGCTGAGCGGCTCTGAGAGCAGCTTCATGCTTGACAGGAACGGAAAACTTTGACGGGATACCGCAGGAATCAATTATCGCATCGGCGCATATCTTAGCTGAATCCGCACGTCCGTATATGTGAATGACCCGTGCGTAGATCCGCTTATCCTTCTGGTCATAAGAAATAGCAGCCTTGACTTTGTCCCCCGACTTGCTTTTGAGTTCGCCCCCCTGAACGATCCTCAGGCGGTAAGCAAATCCGTTATCCGGCATTACATAGGCCTGACCCTTGCGTCCGCCCTCACGTTCCACGGTTCCGGTGATTATCCTGACGCCCTTTGTCAGGATCCTGTCAACCTCTCCCGAGAGACCCTTCTCGTCCTGTCGGATATTCCGTATCATGACTCTGTCCCCGGGCATCGCACCCTTTGATGAGGCTGCATGAACAAAGATGTCATCGGTTTTTTCATCATCCGGGTGTACAAAGAGGAACCATCGGTTCAGCCGGACGACCGTTGCCCTGCAGCAGTTTGCCTGTTCCGGCAGTGCGATCATCCTGCGTCTTATTACCACTATATCTCCCTGTGATTCAAGAAAGGACACGGCATTATTGAAGGAATTTTTATCAAGCTGCGATAGGGTCAGCAGTTCCGTGCGGTCTATAGGACCCTCCTGCTGATGAAGCAGGTCTAAAATAAGCTCATTATCTTGCTGTTTCATAGTCTGTCTCTTTTCATGGTATAGCATTTTTTTCAAAGCCCACAGACTGTTTGTGAGCTTTTTATTCGGTCATGAAGAGTATGCCGATGGTACCGGGACCGCAGTGGGACGATATGGTACAGCTCGCACGCTCAACATATATTTCCTTGAAGAAGTTGAGTTTTTCTACCTCTTCCTTTACTATGCGGACATATTCGTCTCCGATACCGGCATGGGTCACAAATATGCGGTCCGGACGGATATTGTCGTACTGTGCAAGCTTGTCATGGACATAGCTGACCAGAACCTTTGAAAGCTTGCCCCTGTATTTTTTGCCGACGGTCATGGAACCGTCCTTATTATTTACATAAATACTGGGTTTTATCTGGAGAAGGTTTGCGCCCAGCATTGCAAGTGTGGAACATCTGCCGCCTGCGCGAAGGTAATCAAGCTTGTCGATAACAAAGCTGGCATGACATTTCGGAACAAGCTCCTTGACCTCTTTGACGATCTGCTCAACCGGCAGACCCTGCTGGATACGCTTTGCCGTTTCGATCACAACATGACCCGAACCGGAAGAAAGGTTGCAGGAGTCAATGGGATAAAGATGTCCTATCTGTTCGGCTGCCGCAATACAGTTCTGATGTGATGAAGAGATAGCCGAACCGATATTTATGTGGATAACATCGTAACCCTGATCAATATATGGTTTGAAGGTGTCAATATACTCCTGGGTATTTATAGCGGCGGTTTTCGGAAGAGTTCCTGTTGCTCGGAAGTTTGCATATATCTCATCCGGAGTGATATTTACGCCGTCATCGTAGCTTTTTTCTCCAAGGATAATATGCATCGGAAAAAGCCTTGCACCGGTACTTTTGAGCAGTTTACCTGAAATATCACATGTACTGTCGGCACTGAGAAGAATTTTGGACATGATATTTACCCCCTTGAAATAGTATATATTTATGATCTTTTTTGTCTTCTCTTGAGTTGACGTATATCCGTTCCCATAAACTCCACCCTGTCGAGAGTGCCTATAATACGGGATATTATACGTGGATCATATTTTTCCTGCAGCTCGGTAACGGTGAGATTAGTGCTGATTATCAGAGGCTTTGAGGTTATCAGACGGGCATTGATTATCTGATAAAGAGCAGATACAGTCTGGCGCATCGTAAACTCTGTTCCAAGATCGTCGATTATCAGCAGATCACATTCGGTAAGCATCTGCTCAACGGAAAGATCTCCACGTCCGGAATCAAACAGATAGTTTTCCTTGACAAGCTTTGACAGTATGGAAGGTGCGGAAACATAGATAACTCCAAAGTCACGCTGGATAAGTTCTCTTGCTATGGCAAGAGAAAGATGGGTCTTACCCAGTCCGGGAGCGCCCTGGAACAGCAGGCTCCGTGAGCCCGAAGAAAATGTACGGGCATATTTTTTGCAGAAGGCGAGTATCTTTGTCATCTGGGCGTTTGCGCTGATACGCTGTCCCGGAAGAGGTGTATCGGAATAATAATCAAGCGAGAAGCTGTCGAAGTCGCTCAGGGAAAGAGGAGATGTGCTGTTGAGCTTATCGTAGGAAATGCGTCTCAGGAGCCTTTTCATGCAGGTGCATATCTTGCCGTCTATATTCCCTCTGTCACTGCATTCCTTGCAGCTATAGGGAACATCAAGATAGTCCTTTGGGAAGCCAAAGCCGGTTATTATCCCTTCGAGCTCGGCCTGGAGAGCAAGATTTTTGTCTCTCAGCTCCCCAAGACATTCTGATCTGTCGGCACCTCCGAAGATGGCTCTGGCGGCGGCAACAGAGGTTTTTGCAATAAGCTGTTCAATTTCCTTTGCTCTGGGGGATCGGTTGTAAAGCAGAGTTCTGCGGCGATCAAGCTCCTGTTCCGCCCGGTTGCGACGGTCCTGCAGCTCTCTTTCGGCGGCTTCATATACTTCCGTTGAATAACCCATTTATTTCACTCCTTACTCCGGCCCTGATACAGGAAATACGGGCACTGGTCAGTCGTCCCAGTCTTCATCGAGAACACTGGTGCTTTCGTATTCCGAAATGTCATAGGTGGGGCTGTATTCGGTTACGGTCTTATTCTTTGACTTTTTGCGGGTCTGCTGTCTGAGCTGTTCAACATCACGAATACCGGAAAGGTACCAGCGTTCAAGTATGGATTGGGTATATTTGGGGATATACTTTCCCTTGTTGTCAACGCATATCTCATAAGCGGCTCTTATCATCTCGTCGGAAAGCTTCCAGTTGTTTAACCAGAGTTCGGCGTTGGAGATCTCCTTTTCCGTGGGAGAATGGTCATCCACACCGATAATGCGGAAGAGTCTGTGAGCGGCTGAACGGGCATTGGTAAGCTGCTTGATCTTGTGTTCTGCAGCTTCAAGGGTCGTGATCTCTTCTTCGGACCAGGCAATAGCGGTCTTTTCGATATATCTCATGTTGCACTTGCCAATGCTCTTTGAATACTGCATAAGCATGATGAGCACATCCACAGGAAGTCCGTCGTGCTCATGTATCAGAAGCAGGGTCGCCTTGTCGTTGTTGCTTGTCATACGCCCGAATATATCATCCGCGCTCTGCATAAGAAAGGCAACTCCCTCGTCTTCATTCATACGACGGCTGAGATATTTTGAATCGGGTTTTTCAGGACGTGAAAGAGAACGCTTTACATGGGAACCTGTCTTTTCCTGAGTCTGAACAGCGGGTATCTCCGTAACTATGCCTTTTTCGGAAGGCACAGAAACATCCTGAGATGTTTCGTTCATAAATGGCGGTTCTGCGGGAAGGAGGATATCGTCCTGCCTGCGCAGAAGTCCGGTCTGGATCCAGTACTGCAGTCCGTCACGGACGTCAGCCTCATGCATGGAAAGCGCATTGGCGATATCCTCGGTGGTAAAGCTCTCGCCGGAATGACGGAGAGTCCAGAGTATTATTTTGAGCTGCGCACCGCCGGCCAGCTTGAGGTGTTTGTCTGCTATAACGGCAGGAACGGCAAAAACGCTGTTCCATGCCCCAAGGTCTATCTGATAACTCATTGATTCCTCCGAAATATCAATTGAAGAGATACTGTAATAAATCTAAAATTGTAAGTTAGTTATGATCTTATAATAACACATTTTGAATAATAGTGATACAGAAATTTTTATAAAGTCACGCAAGTTAAAGAAAAATATTGTATGTTCTATATTATTATTATTGCTTTCCTGAAAACTCCATTGCAGCATCAAGAAGTGCTGTCCTTTCATTTTCCAGCTTGTCGTCCATCACAAGGTCCAGCAGCTTTTTTAGAACGGCGCCTATCTTTATTCCGTCCGTTATCCCGAGGCCTTTAAGGTCGTTTCCGTTGACTGCAAGTTCCTTTAGAGTAATAGCTGAACCCTTTTTAAGCTCTTCTATGCCAATACGCTCCAGTTCTTCAAGATAGCGCAGCTTCTCTTCGCGGTAGTAGTCGCTCTGTCCAAGTGTATCGGCACGCTTTATAGTCATCAGCGGCAAAAAGAGGCTCTCTCCTGTCTTTGCCAGCAGTCTGCGAACATAGGGCGGCTGGGCAGGCGGACGTATATCGTGGAGAAGAACAAGTCGGCACACTATATCGATGGTCCGGCGGTCGTAGCGAAGACGTCGAAGGATATCCGCGGACATTTCGCTGCCTACACGAGGGTGTCCGTGGAAATGTCCGAGTCCGTCTATTGCACGAGTAAAGCACTTTGGCTTGCCGATATCATGAAGAAGAGAAGTGAGTCTGAGTGTAACATTCGGAGGTGTAAAGGATATAACCTTGAGAGTGTGCTCCCAGATATCGTATGAATGGTGGGGATTATGCTGTTCAAACCCGAACATGGGCAGTATCTCTGGTATAAAAACTGCGATAACATCGCTGTATTCTCTCATTACATCAACGGCAAGCGGTCCCACAATAAGTCTGTCAAGCTCCGAAATAATACGTTCTGCAGAAATATTTCTGAGCAGAGCCGCATTTTTATGAATGGCAGCGGCGGTGTTTTTTTCTATTGTAAAGCAAAGAAATGATGAAAACCTGAGGGCTCTCATCAGCCGCAGACCGTCTTCATTAAACCGGCGGTCAGGATCTCCGACACAGCGTATGATATGGGCATTGAGATCATGTATTCCGCCAAATGGATCAATAAGTCCTTCATCGGGGCAGTAAGCCATAGCGTTGATCGTAAAGTCACGTCTTGACAGGTCCTCACGTATGCTCCTTACAAAACGCACTTCCTTTGGGTGGCGGTTATCAACGTATTCGCCGTCTGTACGGAAGGTCGTTATCTCGAAGTTCTGTTCATTGAATCTTACGGTGACCGTTCCGTGACGCAGTCCGTTTTCTATAAGATTGGTCGTTCCAAGGGCAGAAAGAGTCTGCTCCGGCAGCGCGTCCGTGCAGATATCCCAGTCGGAAGGATCGTTTCCCATCAGACTGTCCCGGACACAGCCTCCCACAACATAGGCACTGTGTCCGGCGGTTTTTAATTCTTTTAGTATATATGTAACGGTTTCGGGAAGTTTGATGTAATGGTTCATTTTGCATTTCCTTTAACAAAAAGCACCCTCAATGGTTACATTGAAGATGCTGAGTAACTGCTTTATGCGTTAGACGGTCATTATTCAGAAGCCTGAGAAGCAGCACCTGATGTCTGAGCAGTGCTGGTCTCAGATGTCTGAGCGGTGCTGGTCTGTGAAGTCTGGGCTGTGCTGGTCTCAGATGTCTGAGCGGTGCTTGTCTGTGAAGTCTGAGCAGTGCTGGTCTCAGTCTTGCTTGTCTGAGCAGAAGCCTCTCCGGAGGTCTGACCTGCAGTGCTTGTTTCAGTCTTGCTGGTCTCGTCCTTGCTTCCTTCTGTGCTTTCTTCAGTCTTGCTGGTCTCATCGGTACTTGTTTCCGTTGAGGAAGTCTCGGTAGAATTGACGGTAGGTGTGGTTTCTTTCTTTTCTTTACCTGTCAGACCAAAATAGGACAGAGCATTAAGAAGTATAACGAACACGAAAAACAGTACAGCGATGAACTTTGTGATCTTTGCAAAGAGAGCATCCGCAGTTTTTGCCTTGCCCCTCTTCATGAATGAATCAGCGCCGCCGGTGATTGTGCCAAGACCTGAGTCATGACCCTCCTGCAGGATGATGACGATGATCATGATCACCGAAAGAAGAAGTACGATCGAACCTATAATGATTTGCCAGATTCCCATATTTTAAATCCTCCTAAAAAGTAGCTGTTGCGGGAAATAATAGTATGATCCCAGGCTTGACGCCATAATAACAGTTCATGCCGCTCACTTAGCTCAAAGCAACATTACAACACTTGTTTATCATACCACAGTTTTTTTATAAAATCAAGAGATTTATTATAATTCCATGCCTCAGATCCAATATTTTTTGTCATAAGCAAACTTATACGAATGACATCTGCTCACCGGATTCATCTCCCCTTGGAAGCTGACCCGTCGAAGGCAGGGTTTTTGTACGGTAGCGTTCGGGATTTGAGAGCATATTTTCCTGATAGAGCTGTGCAGAAAGAATTCTGTGACCCTTTCTGAGCTTGAACAATGCAACGCCCTGGGTATTCCTTGAGGTCTTTGTCATCAGGTCGGAGCTTTTGAAGAGCAGCATACGGCCCGAAGATGAGCGGACAAGTATGTCGCACCCGTCATCAGGTGCATATACCACAGCCGCAAGCTTGTCTTTGTCGGAATAAGCGCCGGTAAGCTTTTTGCGGTTTGTCTTTGTGGCGTATGATTCAAGGGGAACCTTTGCGGCTTTTCCGTTTTCAAAAAAGAAGAAAACAAAACCGCTGTAGTCCTTGGTCGCGATCATGTATACGGCGTTTTCGCCCTCGTCAAATTCCAGCTTTGACGGGATATATTCTCCAAGAACGCTTGCTTTTGTATCGCCGAACACAGGGGCCTTTGTTTTATAGGCCTGCTGCCGGTCGCTGAAAAAGATCAGGTCGCAGTTGTTTGTGATCTCAACGTGCTGGGCAATGGAATCGCCCTCTTTCAGCTTCTGTTCACCGCCCATTCTCAGAGAAAGAGGAGTTATCTTTTTGAAGTAGCCCTCTTTTGTAAAGAACAGGTTGACAGGATAGTCGGGAACGTCTTCCTCCACCTCATCCTCAACAATGTCATCCGCATAGATTATCATGCTTCGGCGGGGCTGTGAGTACTTTTTGATTATCCCTTCAAGCTCTTTGATGATAATGGCTTTTATCTTGCGGTTGCTTTTGAGTATTGAATCCAGCTCTTCGATGTCCTTTTCAAGCTGTGCTATATCCTGCGTATGCTTCAGAATGTACTCACGGTTCAGGTGGCGGAGCTTTATCTCAGCCACATACTCTGCCTGAACTTCGTCTATGTCGAAGCCTTTCATCAGGTTGGGAACGACCATGCTTTCTTCGTCGGTGTGACGGATTATATGGATGGCTTTGTCGATATCAAGGAGTATTTTCTCAAGACCTCTGAGAAGGTGAAGTCTGTCCTGCTTTTTGTGAAGGTCATAGTAAGTTCTGCGCTTTACACACTCAATACGGAAATCGGACCATTCGTTGAGAAGTTCCCTTACTCCCAGTACCTTCGGAGTGCCTGCGATCAGTACGTTGAAGTTGCAGGAGAAGCTGTCCTCGAGAGTGGTCATCTTGTACAGCTTCTGCATGAGCTTTTCGGGGCTTGTTCCTCTTTTAAGGTCTATGGTTATTTTCAGTCCGTCAATACCGGTTTCGTCACGGATATCGGCGATCTCTTTTATCTTGCCCTGTTTTACAAGGTCGATGACCTTTTCGATTACGGCTTCACAGGTGGTTGTCTGGGGTATGCTCAGTATGTCAATGCAGTTTGCATACTTGTCATAGTTGTATCTGCCCCGGAGCTTTATGCTGCCTCTTCCTGTGCGGTAGATGGTCTCGATGGTGTCCCTGTCGTAGATTATCTGCGCTCCTCCGGTAAAGTCCGGTGCTATAAGCGTGGACATAATATCAAATTCGGGATCCTTGAGGAGTCCTATGGTAGTCCGGCAGACCTCTTCAAGGTTAAAAGAACAGATAGAGCTTGCCATTCCCACGGCAATACCTGTATTTGCATTTACAAGCACTGACGGAAAAGCAGCAGGCAGCAGTGTAGGTTCCTTTAATGTATTGTCGTAGTTGTCCACAAAATCGACGGTATCCTTGTCTATGTCATTAAACAGCTCATTGCATATCGGGTCAAGCTTTGCTTCGGTATATCGTGATGCAGCCCATGCCATATCACGGCTGTAGAATTTGCCGAAATTACCCTTTGAATCCACAAACGGGTGCAGAAGAGCTTCATATCCCCTGCTCATCCTGACCATGGTGTCATAGATGGCCGCATCACCGTGGGGATTCAGCTTCATGGTCTGCCCTACGATATTTGCGGATTTTGTTCTTGTTGAACCCAGCAGACCCATTTTGTACATGGTGTAAAGAAGCTTCCTGTGGGACGGCTTGAATCCGTCGATCTCGGGTATCGCTCTTGAGAGAATTATGCTCATTGCGTAGGGCATGAAGTTTTCCTGCAGCGTGGAGGCTATGTTTTCCTCCACAACTTCTCCTGCTCCGGCAATGTATCCTTTTATCTTCGGCTGTGCCGCTCCTTCTCCGCTTTTCTTTTTTCTCGCCATTTTCTGTCCTCCGTTACTCTTTGGAACCGGTATCGGAGCCGGTCCAGCCCCGGTTTTTTCGCCTACTGCTTCGGCAGGTTATGACCCCTGCACTTGTTCATTACAGTAAGATCACCTTGTATGCAAAACTTTCGAAATATGTCATACTGTTTTCCGATTAAAAGCTGACGCTTTTAATCGGAAAAGGCGCCGCCCGAGGCTGCGCCCATCTGTGCATACGCACAGATGACGTCTCATGCAAACTCCGACGCGCTGACGCGAATCCGGCGTCACACCGGTCATGCGCCGGCGCTTTCGTATGCCTTTATCCCCTTGTTCCAGACAAGCAGGGAAACAGCGAACAATACCACCGACACCAGAACAACTATTCCTATGTTGAAAAGCGGATTTTCGCCTGTGGTGATATAGGCCGTTGCATAGTAGCCCGTAAGAGCGAAGGGTATGATGTAGGTAACAAAGACCCGTACCGCCGGACTGTAAATGGTGGTGGGATACTTTGCAAACTCGTTCATGCCGTAGACCATCTGGATGATGAAGCCGCTGCTTTTCAGCCAGAATGCAAAGGCCGCCGTGATTATCTTTATGGACGCATAGATCAGCGCCGCAAAGGGTACGACAAGTACCGTCAGTATTACACTCAGGGGCGTGATATACAGGTCTGCGCTTCCTGCCGACCAGATAATGAGGGCGATCCCCACAACAAGCTCACCTATGGCATCCACCTGGAAGGTCTCTGCGATCACATGGAAGAGAGGATTTATGGGACGGGTCAGGTATTTGTCAAACATACCTTTTTTCACGATAAAGTATCCGACACACCACAGATTGTCCGTGAGAAGATGGTCAAGTCCCTTGGGGATCTGTGAGAAGCCGTATATGAACACTATCTGCTCAAAGGTAAAGCCCGAAAGCTGGGGTATCTGGGTAAAGATGATAAAAATGAACGCAATGCCTATTGCCTGGTCTATCAGGAAGCTGACGGCTCCGGTGAGGAAGTCCGCCTTGTATTCCATCAGGCGCTTAAGATTCTGCGCGGCCAGCAGGCGGTATATTTTGAATGCTCTTCTCATAATATCAACCTCCCTGCACCGCAAGCTTTCTGACGGCACCCCGCCAGATAAGCTTTGAAAGTCCGAATATTGCCGCTGCCCATATTATCTGTATCAGTATCCTCAGGCAGGCTTCATTATAATCGTACTTGCCAAGATAGAGCATAACAGGGGTGTAGCTCATAGAGGCAAAGGGCATATACTCCAGCACAAGGCGCACAGGCCCGGGAAGGAATGCAAGGGGTATCAGGGATCCGGACAAAAAGCTGAGTATGCTGTTTTTCAGGATATTGAAGCCCCACAGGTTTTTTACATAGAAGGCCATGAACCCGAAGCACAGGTTCACACGGAAGGATATGATGTAGGCCAGAATAAGGCTGAGCAGATACAGCAGGCAGTTTGTAACGGCAAACTGAACGCTTCCCGTTTCGCAGCTGCGGTATATCTCCAGTCCCGCAAGCACAGGCAGAAGCAGCACGAACAGCTTGATGAAGGCTGCTCCCAGCCCTTCAAAAAGATAGCTCCAGTCGGTATTTACGGGCTTGAGCAGTCTCATGGATATGCTGCCCTCCCGTATCTCTTCGCCGATGTCGGCGCTTACGCTGCTGTAGGCGATCTGTGAGGTGGTGTTTGAGAGAAAGAGAAAGACCACCATCTCCGCCATAGTAAAGCCCATGAACATTTCTCCGCCGGCAGATTCAAATACAGCTTTCCAGAGATAAAACATTACAAAGCAGTATACAAGTCCGCCGATGACAAATCCGAGAAAATTAAGACGGTATATTATCATCCCCTGTATACCTGCCTTAAGGAATGGGAAATAAGTTCTTTTTATCTTACTCATCGCCGTCCGCCCCCTGACTGTACAGGCAGCGGATAATCTCTTCAATGTCCGCATCCTTTACGGAAATATCTTTTATCCGGGTGCTTTCCATTACAACGGAAAGCAGCTTTCCGGCGGGAAGCTTACGGCTGTTGAAGCGTACAACATATACGCCTCCGTCAATGCTGACGGACAGGTCATCCTCCGGCAGCTTTAACTGTCCGGTAAGCTTTTCGGGAGTGAGTGAAGACCCGGGAGCAGGCTCAAAGCGAAGCTCTCTCGTCTGTCCGTAACGCTCCTTAAGCTCTTTGAGGGAACCGTCATAGACGTTTTTGCCCTTGTCGATCATTACTATCCTGTCGCAGAGCAGTTCGATATCGTTGATGTCGTGGGTCGTAAGGATAACGGTGGTCTTTTCCTCCTGATTGATCTTCATTATGGCCTGACGGATACTGTCCTTGACCACAACGTCAAGGCCGATGGTGGGCTCGTCAAGGAACAGCACCTTGGGGCTGTGGAGCATGGAAGCCGCAAGGTCGGCCCTCATGCGCTGTCCCAGAGACAAAGTACGCACCGGGGACGAAATAAAGCTCTTAAGCTCCAGCACCTCATCAAGAAACGCCATGCGCTTTTTGAACCGGTCGTCATCCACCTCGTAAATCTCCTTGAGAACGGTGTAGGTCTCCCTCAGGGGAAGATCCCACCAGAGCTGGGTGCGCTGTCCGAAAACAACGCCGATCTCTTTGACATACTTTTTCCTGTTTTCGGTGGGGTTCTGCCCGTTTATTACACATTTCCCCGATGTGGGCGTAAGTATGCCCGTGAGCATTTTAATAACGGTGGATTTCCCGGCTCCGTTGGGTCCGATAAAGCCGAGGATCTCTCCCTTGGGAACATGAAAGCTCACGTCCTCCGCCGCCACGACTATTTCTTTCTTCGGGCGGAACAAAGACTTGAAGCTGCCCTTAAGGCCAGGTTCCTTGATGGTTTTTTTGAATTCTTTTCTCAGATGTTCTGCATAGATCATTGTACTGTACCTGGTTCGGTGTTCACGGGCGCCGCAGCATCGGCTCACAAAAACACTTCCCCGCTATCCCAATTTGTAACGGTTCATTGAAATAGCATCTTCCTTTCCTTTTTATTCAGACACGGTTTTCTCCTGTTCCGCATATTCTAACATATCATTCGGGAATATGCAACAAAATAATAAAAAAAATTATTAAAAAAAACAAATCAGCCCCATCCGGTTTTTGTATAAACCGGATAAGGCTGCTTTGATTTTGTTATTACATAATAGTACGGACCTTCATGGCAACATGAAAAGACCTATCCGCTCAGTCATCAAAGTCATGGTCATCAAAATCCGGATGACCCACGTCAACAAATTCGCTCTGGCGCATTTTCATCCTTATGCGGTCCTTTTCTATCCATTCGGACAGCTTGTCCTTGAACTCGCGGGAATGCTTGATGTTCTTTATGACCACAACGGGCGTGGTCTTGTCGTGGGCGTGAACAACAATGGTACCCATCTTGAACAGCTTCTGGAGCAGGTTGCGGGAATAGGTTAGATCGACGATGCGGTAGAGCAGCACCTCGTTTTCAACACTGCGTATCAGTCCCTTTTCAATGACCAGCTTTTTTGTCATAAGACTGAATTTTGTAAAGGTCCAGGGGATACCAAAGAACCCCCACCTTTTACGTTCCCTCATAATAAGTTCGTTTTCGTATGTTGTATCTTCCATATTCATCCCTCCGGCGCCCGTTCTTATTGAGGTTCAGTAAAGCCGGGCGACTGGCCTTATCTGAAATAATGACCGGACACGGGCGTCAGATAATCTCCGGTCAGTGAACCCGCAATGCGGCAGGTCTGCCGACAGAGCGCGGGATCCTTGCTGAATAATATTCGGGTCGTGCCTTATACAGGATATCAGTCACCGAAGCTGATGCCGATGTCCTTGGCTGCCTTTATGGTCTTGCAGTTTACGGGGACCTCCTTAAGCTTGCCTGCCACCTCGCTGAGGGGTACGGGAACTACCTTGCCGTTTACCATGCCGGTCATGAATCCGTACTTCTCTTTGATGATGAGCTTCGCTGCGGCCGCACCGAATTGGGTGGTGATAAAGCGGTCATATGCGTTGGGGCTGCCGCCTCTCTGGAAGTGTCCGGGAACGGTAACTCTTGTCTCCTGACCTGTGGCCTCTTCTATCTCGTGGGCGATCTTGTATGAGATGGAGGGATACATCATGTTGGCGATGGCCTCCTTCTTCTTCTTTTTGGGCATTTCGGCGATCTCTTTTGAAACGGCGCCCTCGGCAACGGCAAGGATAGAGAAGGTCTTGCCGCTCTTTGTGCGGGACTTGATGCATTCTATGACCTTGTTGATGTCATAGGGTATCTCCGGGATGAGAATAACATCGGCGCCGCCTGCGATACCTGCATGAAGAGTGAGCCAGCCGGCCTTGTGACCCATGCACTCCACTATGAAAACACGTCCGTGGGAGGTGGCTGTGGTGTGGATGCAGTCTATAACGTGAGTTGCAATATCAACGGCACTCTGGAAGCCGAAGGTGACGTCCGTACCCCAGATATCGTTGTCGATGGTCTTTGGCAGGGTGACTACGTTAAGACCCTCTTCGGAGAGCATATTCGCGGTCTTGTGTGTACCGTTGCCCCCAAGGATAGCAAGGCAGTCAAGCTTCATTTCGGCGTAATGCTTTTTCATCTCGGCAACCTTGTCAACACTGGTCTCGTCGATAACGCGCATGAGCTTGAAGGGCTGACGGGAGGTGCCCAGAATGGTTCCGCCCCTTGTGAGGATACCGGAAAAATCTTCGGGCTTCATCAGGCGGTACTCACCGTTGATAAGTCCGCGGTAGCCGTCGATTATGCCGTAGATCTCTACCTTTTTGCCGTAATGCTCATACAGACCCTTGGCAATGCCTCTGATGGCAGAGTTCAGACCCTGGCAGTCGCCGCCGCTTGTCAAAATGCCTACTCTTTTCATTAAATAACACTCCTTTGCCTGAATTTATTTCAGAATTATATTAATTTACATTTTACACCAATTCAAAAAATAATACAATGTATTTTTATGAATTCTGCAAAGTTTTTATCATTTCTTTTCCGTCCGGACCGGACAGCACAGGTTCAGCGAAGCATCGCCTGAGCCGGTTCATCCGTCGTCCTCCTCCTTGGGATGAAAGCTCTCCCCCGTCAGTGGGATAAACTGTCTCTCCTCCCTGACCGAACTCGTTTTTACGGAAAGCAGCTTTTTCGCCTCATCGGAGAATTCACGCTGACAGTTATGCACCTTCTTGCCCCTTCTGTCAAGAAGCTCATATGTGGTGTCCGGACGCTGTATCCTTGTGTTGAGGACGTCCTTCAGCATACGGTTCATGATCCCGAAGGAACGCTCTATGAGGTCGGGGTCCTCGATGGGGAAAACAAGCTCCACCCTCTTGTCAAGATTTCTCTGCATCCAGTCAGCAGAACCCATATATATCTTCTTTATACCGCCGTTTTCAAATATGAATATGCGGCTGTGTTCAAGAAGCTGACCTACGATGCTCCTGACCTGGATGTTCTCGCTTATGCCCTTCACACCCGGAACAAGACAGCATATTCCCCTGACGATGAGGGTTATCCTCACTCCGGCCTGCGACGCAGTGTAGAGCATACGGATAATCTCCGGGTCCACAAGGGAATTGACCTTAGCGGTGATGCCGGAGGGCAGACCGGCTCTGGCGTTTTCGGTCTCGTTCTCTATCATCTCTTTAAAGAAGGTGCGCAGTCCCGTGGGAGCCACCTTCATCTTGTTATATACCGGCGGTGTGGAATAGCCTGTGATTACATTAAAGAGGGACGAAGCGTCCTCGCCGAATTTTTCGTCACAGGTAAACATTCCTATGTCGGTATAGAAGCGGGCAGTGCTGTCGTTATAGTTGCCGGTACCCATGTGAAGGTAACGTCGTATGCCGTCCTCTTCACGGCGCACCACAAGGAGTATCTTGCAGTGGGTCTTGAGTCCCGCAAGTCCGTAAATAACGTGACATCCGGCCTTTTCCAGCTTCTTTGCCCAGCCGATGTTGTTCTCCTCGTCAAACCTTGCCTTAAGCTCCACCAGAACAGTTACCTGCTTTCCGTTTTCGGCCGCCTTTATCAGCGCGGCGATGACGGGGGAGTTTCCGCTGACTCTGTATAGTGTCTGCTTTATTGCAAGGACATCCTTGTCGTTTGCGGCCTGATTGATGAACCTGAGCACACAGTCAAAGCTCTCGTATGGATGATGGACCATTCTGTCCTTGACACGGATGGCCTCAAAAATATCGTCATATCCGAAAAAGTCCGGCGGCGGATTGACAGGGGTTATGGGTGAGAACCTGAGGTCGTCAAGCCCCTCGATACCTCCGAATTTTGTAAAGAAGGTCAGGTCAAGAGGTCCGGAAACCTCGTATATCTCCTTGTCGCTGACCCCAAGCATATCCACAAGGAACTGTTTCAGCGCCTTGTCACACTTGCTGATAAGCTCCAGCCGGACGGGGTCGCCCCGCTGACGTTTCTTCAATGAATGTTCAATCTCAACAAGAAGGTCGTCGGCATCTTCGTCAATGTCAAGGTCGGAGTCCCTTGTTATCCTGAAGGGACAGCAGGCCTGTATTTTGTAAAGCTCAAACAGCTCTGAAAGACGGCTGATTATGATATCCTCCAGCAGCACAAAGGCTCGTCCGGATTCCGCCTTTACCTCAAAGAATCTGGGGATTATTGACGGCACCTGAACCACAGCAAAGATATCCTCACCCTCCTTAAGCAGGCGCACGGCGATATTCAGGCTCTTGTTGGCCAGCAGCGGGAAGGGTCTTGAGGTGTCCACCGCAAGGGGAGTCAGCACGGGAAAGATGAACCTGTCAAAATATTCGTCCACCTTCTGTTTCTGCGCCTTTGACAGCTCGGCGATTTTCAGGAAACGGAGCTTATGTTTTTTCAGCGCGGGCAGCACCGACCTGTGAAGGCAGGAATACTGCTTCTTTGCGAACTCATGTATCTTTTCGGTCAGTCTGTCGAACTGCTGGACCGGAGTCATGCCGGATTCGTCGGGGACATCGGGCTTTGAGTGCATCCTGTCCATCACTCCCGCCACCCGGACCATAAAGAATTCATCAAGATTGGATGCGGTTATGGCAAGGAACTTGACCCTTTCCAACACGGGATTGTCCTTTTCAAAGGCCTCCTCCAGCACCCGGCTGTTGAAGTCCATCCAGCTAAGCTCCCGGTTATGGAAGGGGAAATCCGGCGGCGAATAGAGCTTTACCGGAGTCAGGGAAGCTCCGGAAGCGGGCTGAGCCTTTTTTCTGCCCTTTACGGTCTTTGGCTGCTTTATGCCCTTGCTGTTCTTTGCGTTCTTTACCGACTTTCCGCCCTTTGAGGCTTTCGGGGACTTTCCTGATTTTGCCGGCTTCACAGGTTTTCCCCCTTCTGAGGAGGTCAGGTCTTTTTTATTTTTTGTTTCGTCTTTTTTCTTTTCGCTCAAGACAGATCAACCTTTCGTAGCGGATGCAGACCGCCGTGTAAATACTTATGTACATTATAACAAATTATTGTGCAAAATGCAATATTTCATATAAGTTTTTTGTAGGTAAGCAAGCCGTCGCTCGTTTCATTTTTGCAGTCAAATTATATGTTCTATCATTAATTCAGCGGTTTCAGGAAAAAGGGGTTCCAAAGAACCGCCCGGACAGATATGATCTTCATATCTATACAGCACAAAATCATTTATTTAATTTGATAACGGAATACTGCCGCTCATTTGATCTTTGCAGCCAATTTATATGTACTATCATAAATTCAGCGGTTTTAGGAAAGGGGTTTGGGGAAAACCCTTTTTCCGCCAGAAAAGGGTTTTCCCCAAAAGGTTTTCCCAAAGAAACACGTCTATGAAGCCAAAACGGTTGACAAAAATGCTCATAAGTGGGATAATATGTAGTTGTATTGTCGGCTTTTGTGCCGTGTGCAAAACGCCGTCAGGAGGTGATGCCGTGAAGAAAAAACTGCTGAGGATCGCTGCCGCTGCAGTGTTGTGTCTTGTGCTGGCAGTGCCTGCCGGCTGCGGCGGGGATGAGGACAAAAAAGAAAGCGGCTCTCCCGTGTCAGGGGTATCCGGTGAAGACATTGAGGACGAGATCTCCTATGACGTGAGCGATGCGGAAGTCAGCGATACCGGCACCTGCGGAACGGATGTGACCTATACGCTGTATGACAACGGAGTGCTGATGATCGAGGGCAAGGGAAGCATGAACGACTATGACAGTTCCATGAGTCCCTTTCAGTCCGACGACAGAATAAGCATCGCAGTCATCAAAGACGGCGTGACCTCCATAGGCGCAGTTGCGTTTGATTCATGCAAGAGCCTTAAGAGCGTTGTAATACCGGACGGACTGCAGAAGATCGATATGTCCGCCTTCCGGGGATGTTCCGGTCTGACCGGATTTTATGCGGGAGAGGGAAATCAGAAGTACTCCTCTGCTTCCGGCGTGCTGTTCAATAAAAGCGGGGACACCCTGCTGAAATGTCCCGAGGGAAAGTCCGGCAGCTATGTCATACCGGATGAAGCGGTCAACATTGACGGTTCGGCGTTCTTCGGATGCAGACTGCTGACGGATATCACCATACCCGCAGGGGTATCGACCCTTGGAGCTCACACCTTTGAGCAATGTACCGGGCTGACCGCCTTTGAGGTGAGCGAAGACAACGAGAGCTTTTCTTCGCAGGAGGGCATACTGTACGACAAGGAACAGAAGACTCTTATCTGCTGTCCCGGAGGGATCGAGGGAGCCGTTATCGTTCCGGAGGGAGTGAGCGCCATAGGCGCCTATGCCTTTGAAAGATGCGAAAAGCTGACGGGTATTTCACTTCCCGAAAGTGTCAACGAGATCAGGGAGTTTGCTTTTCTGTGCTGCAAATCGCTGAAACAGATCACACTGCCAAAGGACATTACGGAGCTGAGCAGCAATGTCTTTAAGGACTGCACCGGACTTGAAAGCCTGACTCTGCCCCAGAAGCTAAGGGAAATAAAGATCAGCGCCATGTCCGGCTGCACCGGGATAAAAAGCATTGAGATACCCCAGACCGTCACGAAAATAGATTTCGGAGCCTTTGAGGGCTGGACGAAAAACCAGACCATTGTTGTAAAGGGCAGGAAACAGGCCCCGAAAACATGGAACAGCAACTGGAACATACGTTGCAGTGCCACCGTCAAATGGGAGGCATAACGACAGAAAATTACGGAATTTAAGTCCCGTGACGGCTGCGGCATTACGGAATCCCTGCACGAAAGCTGCGGCATTACCGAATCATCAAAATAAAAATGCCCATCACTGTCAATTAATTCAAGACAGAAAAAATAAATTTCGGAGGAATAAAAAATGGAAAAAGAACTTGCAAAGGCCTATGCTCCCGGCGAGTTTGAAGACAGGATCTATCGCTTCTGGGAAGAGAGCGGATTCTTTCACGCCGAGATCGACAAGAACAAAAAGCCCTACACCATCATGATGCCCCCGCCCAACATCACGGGTCAGCTTCACATGGGACACGCCCTGGACAACACCCTGCAGGACATCCTCGTCCGCTTCAAGAGGATGCAGGGTTACTCTACCCTGTGGCTGCCCGGCACCGACCATGCTTCTATCGCAACCGAGGCAAGGATCGTTGCCGCAATGAAAGAGGAAGGCGTCACAAAGGAAGATATCGGACGTGAAAAGTTCCTTGAACGCGCCTGGGCATGGAAAAAGGAATTCGGCGGACGTATCGTAAAGCAGCTCAGAAAGATGGGCTCATCCCCCGACTGGGAAAGAGAACGCTTCACCATGGACGAGGGCTGCAATAAAGCCGTAAAGCAGGTGTTCGTAAACCTCTATAACAAGGGTCTTATCTATCGCGGCGAGCGCATCATCAACTGGTGTCCCCACTGTATGACATCCATCTCTGACGCAGAGGTAGAATATGAAGAGCAGGCCGGTCATTTCTGGCACCTGCGCTATGCCCTTGCTGACGGCAGCGGCTACATTAATCTTGCCACCACCCGTCCCGAAACCCTGCTGGGCGATACCGCCGTTGCGGTCAACCCCAATGACGAGCGGTACAAGGACCTTGTAGGCAAGACCGTTATCCTTCCTCTGGTTCGCCGTGAGATCCCCATCGTTGCCGACGACTATGTAGAGATGGACTTCGGTACCGGTGTTGTAAAGATCACTCCGGCCCACGACCCCAACGACTTTGAGGTAGGTCTGCGCCATAACCTGCCGGTCATCAACGTAATGACCGACGACGCAAGGATCAACGAGGACTATCCTGCATACGCCGGCATGGACAGATATGAGGCAAGAAAGGCCATCGTCAAAGACCTTGAAGCCGAGGGCGCTCTTGTAAGAGTCGAGGACTATACCCATAACGTAGGCACCTGCTACCGCTGCTCCACCACAGTTGAACCGAGAGTTTCAAAGCAGTGGTTCGTAAAGATGAAGACCCTTGCAGGTCCTGCCATAGATGCCGTTAAAAATGACGATACCCAGTTTGTTCCCTCTCATTTTGAAAAAACCTATTTCCACTGGCTGGAGAACATCCGTGACTGGTGTATCTCACGTCAGCTCTGGTGGGGTCATCAGATACCCGCATTCTACTGTGACGACTGCGGCGAGACCGTTGTAACAAAAGACAAGGAGGCATTCTGTCCCAAGTGCGGAAAGAAGATGCGTCAGGATCCCGACACCCTCGACACATGGTTCTCCTCTGCCCTGTGGCCCTTCAGCACACTGGGCTGGCCGGACAATACCCCCGAGATGGAATACTTCTATCCCACCAGCGTTCTTGTAACCGGCTATGACATCATCCCCTTCTGGGTAATGCGTATGATGTTCAGCGGACTTGAGCACACCGGAAGGGTACCCTTCGATACCGTTCTCATCCACGGTCTTGTCCGTGACTCCCTTGGCAGAAAGATGAGCAAATCCCTGGGCAACGGCATAGATCCCCTTGAGATAATCGACAAGTACGGCGCCGACGCTCTGCGTCTTACCCTTGTCACCGGAAACGCTCCCGGCAACGATATGCGCTATTCCGAAGAGAAGATCACCGCAAGCCGCAACTTTGCAAATAAGCTGTGGAACGCCGCCCGTTTCATCCGCATGAATATCGACGGTCATGACGTAAAGAACGAGCTGCCCACGGTACTTACCACCGAGGACAAGTGGATAATCTCTACCCTGAACACCGTTACGAAGGAAGTTACCGAAAACCTTGAAAAATACGAGCTGGGCATTGCCGTACAGAAGCTCTACGACTTTATCTGGGACTGCCTGTGCGACTGGTACATCGAGCTGACAAAAGCACGTCTTCAGAGCGAGGGCGAGACAGCGCAGAACGCCCGTCAGGTGCTTGTATGGGTGCTGGAGCGTTCGCTGAGACTTCTCCATCCTTTCATGCCATTCATCACCGAAGAGCTGTGGCAGGCCATCCCCCACGATGGCGAGACCATCATGCTGCAGGAATATCCGGTATTCACTGCCGACAACGACTATCCCGATGCAGCCCGTGAGATGAACATGGTAATGGACGCCATCAAGGCCATCCGCAACCGCCGCGCAGAGATGAACGTCCCCCCCTCACGCAAGGCCAAAGTATTTATCGCCGCAAAGGAGCAGGCTCCCTTCGAAAACGGAAGTATGTTCTTTGCCCGTCTTGCAAGCGCAAGCGAGGTCACCGTTGCTGAGCAGTTCGACATTGAGGGCGCAGTTACCGTTGTCACCGCTGACGCAAAGATTTATATTCCCATGGACGAGCTTGTTGACAAAGAGGCCGAGCTGAAACGTCTCAACAAGGAGCTGGATGCCGCCGTCAAGGATCTGGAATTCAACCAGAAGAAGCTCAATAACGAGCGCTTTATGGCAAAGGCTCCCGAAAAAGTCGTTGCCGACGTAAAGGCCAATGCCGCAAAATACGCCGAAAAGATAGAAATGATAAAGGCCGCCATTGCAGCGCTGAGCTGAGTGCCGTCCGTCACTTTTATACCGGAACACATCGTAATAATCACCGAAAATTGCCGCAGATTTTTGTATATATCTGCGGCTTATTTTATCAGAAAAATCATATGTCACATATACGGTTTGTGCAGTATTACAAAATTTTCATCAAAATTTCAAAAAATCGTTGAAACACTTGATATTTTATCTACGTATATATATAATATTAGTAAGCATTTTTATTTATTATTACTCAATGGAGGTCAGATCATGAAAAGCAGTATTCTCAGAAAACTCTGCGCAGTTTCTTTGTCGGTGCTTATGGTCACCGGCGCCGGAGCCGCAGAGGTCGGTTCGTTCATCACAACATCACTTCCCGTTGCGGCGGCAACAGTCGCAACACCGTCCGAGTACTTCAGATTTTCACAGCTTGATGACGGCACCCTTAAGATCACATTCTTCAAGGGTGGACTTGAAGTAGTCAACCTTCCATCAAGCATTGACTACAATGGTCAGTACCGCAAGGTCACAGCCATCGGTGACAAGGTATTTGCCGGAAAAACCTCGCTCAAAAAGCTGAGCATCCCCGATACAGTCACATCCATCGGCGACAAGGCGTTTTACGGCAGCTCAAACCTTGAAATCATCGGCATACCGGACAACATCACCCATATCGGTGAAAAGGCTTTTGCAGGCACAAAATGGCTGAAAAACCATACAGCAAATGTCCTCTATATCGGCAAGGTGCTTTACCGCGGCAGAAACATCGCATCCCTGACTGTCAAGGACGGAACCACCTCTATCTCGCCATACGCAATGGAGGATAACAGCAAGCTCACATCAATAAACCTCCCCTCCTCCCTCAACGAGATCGGTTTTTGTTCCTTCAAGGGCTGTACGGCTCTTACAAAGATAACTCTTCCGGAAGGCGTGACATCAATTTTCGCATCCACCTTCAGAGGATGTAAAAAGCTGGATTCCGTAAACGCTCCTAATGTCGCTTACGTGGGATATAAAGCCTTTTATAACTGTACTGCCCTGAAAACATTCAGCTCAAATACCGTAAACACGGTGGATGAATCCTCTTTTGAACTGTGCCGCAGCCTTACAGGCTTTCCCTCTTCAAAGCTTGAAAGTATAGGCAAAAGGGCCTTCGTTGCCTGCTCATCACTAAAAGAATTCACAATACCCTCAACCACCACCAGTATAGGCGACCAGGCTTTCCGCAACTGTACTGGACTCGAAAAAATCAACTATTCAGGCAAGATAGATACACTAAAATTTCAGACCTTCTACGGCTGTACAAATCTGAAGAGCTTTTATATTTCTTCTCCTCTGACAGTTATTGAAAAAGAGGCGTTTTACGACTGTACTTCTCTGACAAAGTTTGTTGCCTGCTCCTCACTGACCACTATCGGTGAAAGTGCATTTTCCGGTTGTACCGGACTGAATACCCTGTCCCTTAAAAACGGCAAGCTCAAAGAGATCAGACACGGCGCGTTTTGGCGCTGCACCTCGCTGACCAACGTAACTGTTCCAGACAGCGTTACCACACTGGGTCAGAGTGTATTTGGTGATTGTACTGCGCTCAAGACCGCCGTTGTGGGGGAAAAAACCAAAAATGTCGGTTTCCGTACATTCATTGACTGTACAGCACTTGAATCGCTCACACTTAAACAGGGCGTAAAGAAATTTGACTGGGGTGCAATAACCGGCTGCAATGCACTCAAAAAGATCGTTATTCCGGACAGCGTTGCCAATATTATCATGGCGGAATCTTATGAAGATAGGTTCATTTACTATGACAATCCTTCAGAGTTCAAGGGAACGCTCTTCATAACGAGAAATACTGCGGCAGAACAATTCGCAGGTGAGTATGGTATTGACGTTGAATATATGTTCAGCAATCAGAGTACGATCACCGGCGGAGCTATCGGCAGCGACGGTGTTCGTTATGCAATGCTGAAATACGGCAAGACAGCCGCTCAGAAGATCACCGTAAACTGTAATTCCGCAGACGGCCAGGGCAATGTCAAATATACCGTAAAATACAAAAAGCCCGGCGCATCCACATGGACAGCAGCAGCTGTAGGCGCTGACAACAAGGCAGCAATCACTCCCGATACTCTAGGAAAATACGTAGTACGGGTAGTCGCAACGGACAGCACCGGAAAAGCATTGGCAAAGGATTTCTATTTCACCGGATATAACAAACTGGTCAACACTTCTCATCTCGGTTCAAAGGGATTGGTTACTGTCTCCTGGACAGGCGGTGCCGGCAGTATCTCTGCCGAAGTCAGTACGCAACAACGTTACTCCAGCAACTCTATAACTCAGTATTCCGGTCCGGTGAGCCAGAACACCACCGTGAAGGTGCCTAATCTGCCGAATTTGTCAATATATGTTAGGCTGACCGATCAGGTTGGCAATAGCGAAAACGAATATTTTTGTATCGCTTAATTAATTTTATTTCAAGCCTACCCCGTTTGGAAACAATTCATGTTCTAACCCGCCCCGAAACCCCCGGGGCGGGTTTTTTGCGTAATTCCACTATTATCGCAGATAATAAACTAAGTGAAAAAATATTAATTAGCACCAAGTCTGAGACACGGCAATGAAAATTGTTCTTTATAAACCTGAGCGCGAAATTGTGTGCGGCAGCTTGCCGCCGCGAAGCAGGGACCGGCGGCTCGCAGGCAGATAATAAAAATATAGAATATTTCCGGTTGACTTATTTGTACAAATATGATAGAATAGATTCGTTATAAACCCGAAATGTTATTGAAAGGGAGTTATCCGATCATGTCAAAGAAGAAAAATACAGAAGAAATCACACCCGAGACCGCTGCAGAGACCGCAGCCGAGATCGCTGCCGAGGAAATCGCTTCTGTTGAAGCTGCCGTAGAAACCGCTCCTGCTGCAGAGACTGCTCCTGCTGAGGAAGCTCCCGCCGAGGAAGCTCCCGCAGAAGAAGCCGCAGAAGAAGCTGCCGAAGAGACCGCTGCCGACGAAGAAACACCCGCCGCTGATGCCTGCACCTGCGAGTGCGAGACCGAAGAGGACAAGAACCTGTTCGCCCTTGTTACCAGGATCGTCAAGAAGATCAAGGCAAAGTATGCAAAGAACTGCAGTGAGATCGAAGTGTCCGATGATGACACAGAGGACGATGACGCTGTTACCCTGGACAGCGAGGATATCATCCTGGATGACGATATCATTGCCGAGCTGAGAGAGCAGGAGAGAAAAGAACAGCTCAAGAAGAAGGTCATGATAGGCGCTGCCGGCGCTGCTGCCGCTGTCCTGACACTGACCCTCATCGTAAAGAGCAAAAAGAAAAAGTAAGAAACATATTTAAAAGTCCGACGGAGCTCCGCCGGACTTTTTTGTCAGTCTGGGTACGGTTCGGAAAACATAATTCTTTGTACCTATCATGTAGACAACCGGAACAGCGTCTGTTATAATATCATTAAAGTAATACCACAGCGATGAATAACCGAAAAGGAGAATAACCATGAAAAAAAGATCCCTGGCCCTTGTCCTCTCCGGACTGATGCTCTGCGCAGCTTCTTCAGCCTGCGGCAAAAACGACACCGTGACTGTCCGGGATAGCAGCAGCGAAAACACCACCGACAGTGTGACCTTTGAAGAAGTTGTTCCGGAGGATCTGCCGAAGACGGTAGATCTGAGAAACTTTGACGGCAAGAATTATGTAACACCGATAAAAACTCAGCAGTTCGGCGACTGCTGGTCCTTCAGCCTTGCGGCGGCGGCCGAGACATCCTATCTTTTCGCAAATGATATGGGCGTTCCCGCAGGAGAGAAAAACGAAAAGGTGGATTTCTCCGAAAAGTACGTCGTCTGTTATGTATTCAACGGTATTTCCGATAAGGACGTTGTAAAGGGCAGGGTCCGCGCCTCTCAGGTGGGCGAGGGATTTGACGCTTCCAAGTATGCCGAAACCGGTCTGTATACCGTGGGAGGGCCCTATGTTCATGGGGTAAATCTGTACGGTTCCGGATTCGGACCGGTGGACGAAAGCGTAAAGATAAAGGACGAACTGCCCTTTGCCTATAATGACGATGCCTCCGTAAAATGGGAGCTTCCTCCTGAAGCAGAATACCGCTGCGCCGCAACCGACGCAATACTCAGGAACAGCCGCATTATCAAGTGCCCCTGCACCTTTGACTCAGATGGAAATTATCAATTCAATGAAGACGGTCTTAACGAGATGAAGTGGGAGCTGTCACAGGGACGTGCTTTGTCCGTTTCTGTCAGTGCCACCCACGATGAAATAAACATGGACAATATGGCGTCATATTATACCGGAAAAAAAGGTCCTGATCACGGGGTCACTATCGTGGGCTACGACGATACATTTTCAAAAGAAAAGTTCACAAGAAAGGATTATAAGGGAAATGTTGTGGAAAGCAGCATTCCCCCCAAGGACGGCGCCTTTATCGTCAAGAACAGCTGGGGGCTGATGGGCAAGGAAAACGATATCAACGACGGCTATTTCTTCCTTTCTTACTACGATCACAGCATCTATTCTCCCATGAGCTTTGAGTTCGACAACACTGCATCCGAAAAGCATACCGCCCGCAATATCGACCAGTATGATCTTATGATGACACAGTGGTATGCAGGCTCCGACTATGACTCCGAAACAAAAATGGCAAACGTCTATGATGCGGAGGAGGACGAAAGTCTCTATCAGATCTCCTATATCACGGGTAGCGAAAGAACCGAAGTAAAGTATGAGATATACAAGGATGTTGAGGGCGACGATCCCACATCCGGCACACTTCTGACCTCCGGCACTGACTGTCACCGTTTCCCCGGTTCTCACAAGGTCGATCTTGATGAGGAATATTCGCTGAAAAAGGGCAACAGATATTCCGTTGTCCTGACCATGAGACGCATGACGGACGATGAGGGTACAATGAAGTATACCGACGTACTTCCCTATTCCGCCCAGTGCATCAAGGATCTGCCGGTGAAGGGTGTTGTAAACAAGGGCGAAAGCTATCTTTTCTCCGAAGGCAAATGGACCGATATCTCAACCATTAAGGACAGCCTGATCGAAAAGGCACATGATCAGGGAGAGCCCGTTCTTCACGCAAGAGACCTTCCGGAGCTTGACCCCCTGAGCAAGGACAAGTACACTATCGACAACTATCCCATCAAGGCTATTCTTGCACCAGCAAACTGAATAGCACTCTGCCGGAAACCGGCGGAGTACAAAAAAGTCCGACGACAATTCGCCGGACTTTTTTAATTTTCAGATGTGAAACAAGAGCTTTTCCGTTACTTCTTTATGCGTCTGTGGTCATATCTTCTTCTACTTCGCGGAAGGTATGTCAGGCTTTGTTCTCAACCCTGATAAGGCTGGAACAAAGTTCATGCGCCTGTCTTTGTCGCCGCTTTATCGGATAACAGCTTTATGAAAGGATCTTGTTCACCCTGTTCTGCACTGCCTGATAGTCATATCCGGCCTGCTGCAGAAGACGCTCTCTTTCGTCCCCCACGCCCCAGTCGCCGTTGATGACCTCCTGCGCAAGCTGGTCAACGGTTTTCCGGGCACACTTCTGAGTGAAGTTGAGGGCTATCCATCCCTTTGTGCCGTCATATTCCGTAAGGCCCCAGCTGTACTTTGTGTCCGATGTCATGCGGCTGATGTGAACGGTGCAGCCACAGGGAACGGCGCCAAGAATTTTGTAGCTGGTGCCGGCTCCCGAACGGATGTTCACGCCGTCGTCCGCGGTGACCTTGACGTCAAAATTCACCTCCTGGGACGAATGTATCTGACTTATCTCGTCCTTGGGCTTCTGGGATGAGGAACCGCCGGAGCCGCTCTTTGAAAAAAGTCTGCCGTCATAGCAGTAGTCCATGTCGAACACACCGGCAAGTCCGCTGATATGTCCCGTCCAGCTGTACTGCCACATGACCGTTTCGGGGTAGCGCTTCGGGACACTTTCAGGTGCGTCGGGAGCGGCAAGCCACAGGTCATATTTTTTCAGCCGGTCAAAATCCAGCTTGTTGTTCATCCAATCCTGATTCGTATAGATCACGGGAGTGTAGCCCGCAGACCTGACACGCTCTAAAAACGCAAGACAACATTCCGTCCAGTCGGGAGAAGCCCCCATCTCACGGGCATAGCGCTCCGAATCCTCCTCCACATCCAACGCTATTGACCTTATCTGAGGATACTCCTTTGCCATCTTTATTGCGAAGTCAGCCTCGTCCTTTGCCTTCTGTACGTTTATGAAATAGGCAAAGTGATAGGTCATCAGGTCTATCCCACAGCGGATGCAGCCCTTTGCATTATTTCTGAACTGCCGGTCTATCTGGTCCGGACTGTAGGACCCGTAGGAGCTGCGCACCACCGCAAACTCTATACCGGCCTTCTTTATCTTCTCCCAGTCAAGAGGGCCGTTTGCGTTTGAAACATCGATACCTTTCATCATAAGTAATTCCTCCCTGATATCCTTGCCGGATGCGAAAGGTTTTTTTGACACATCCGGCTTTTGCTGATCACTCATCCTTCACTGATGAGTCTCTTCTCTGACCTCCGGCAGACCCGCCAGAGATGTCAGCAGCGAAAGCACTCCCGCAAG
Organism: Acutalibacteraceae bacterium; assembly: GCA_045221075.1. Classification (GTDB taxonomy): domain Bacteria; phylum Bacillota; class Clostridia; order Oscillospirales; family Acutalibacteraceae; genus UBA1213. The sequence goes on along the minus strand of JBGUWL010000195.1, from coordinate 15,677 downwards.
GGCGGACACGGAGCACACCGCTCCCCAGTTTACGTCTCCCATTGCGGCCGCAACGCCGATATTTGCCGCGGCAGCCTGAGCCATTGTCTTTACGGCTCTTACCGCCGCAGCCCTGAACCATATTCCGAACTCACGCTTCATTTTTGTCTTGCCTCCAGGTCACTTATACGATGATTTACCACCTTGTTTTTTTCGTCGTAAAGGTTCATTCTGTCTTCAAGCAAATATATTCTGTCCACAAGGTCATTATGCTTTTCCACCTTTTTTTCCAGCTCCCTCAGACGGTAGTCCGTCAGCTTTCCGCTGGTGATTATTCCCGCAAAGGTGCCGATGACTGAACCACCGAGAGCTATAAGCGCACTGATAACCGACGGTTCCATATCACACCTCCATCAGTGTGTGACTGTCAAGCGCATAGTAATTCTTTGCATTAACACTGACAAAGGTGTCGGCTCTGACCTCCGTACAGTCATAAAGTCCGTCACAGGTCACGACTCTCGATCTGGGAGCAGCAGTGACAAGCACCTTGTTTTTTACTATCTCGATCCGGGCCGGCTCGTTCTCCTGATAGGTATAATCCAGCCTGTCAAATTTTGAGGCGACCGTATTGTCAGAAAAAAGAAAAGCGCTGTTTATTGCCGTGTCCGGACTTTCCGCAGCTGCCCAGCATTTTCCCTTGGGCGTGTTCAGAACCATCAGAGAGGCCACGGGAGAGGACATATCCGTGTCGTATCCCCCAAAATCCACCCTGAGGGCGTCCTCTGCAGCGAACACCCTGAACCTCCACATTCTTACCGCCGTACTTCCGGCAAGAGTGTCCGAACCGTTAAACCTGAGCTGTGCGTTTGACAGACGTCCGTCGCTGCTCGATACGATATATACGCCCGCTGTCTGGCTGAGATCACCCGCCCGTGTAAAGCAAAGCTCAAAGGCGTTATCAAAACCGAGGGTAAAGGAGGGTGTGTTCTGACTGCTGCCAAACTGCCCGCTGATATCGGCAGTGCTGCAGGTGATCCTTTCATCGGATGCCGTCAAAGCATGTATGAATGCGTTAAGAAAAGAGATCTCTGTCCCGTAATCCGAGACAGTCATATTTGTGTAGCTCATTTAAATCCCCCTGTTTTCAAATTCAAATGTTATTGTCACCGCCGGCGGCTGAATAAAGGTATCAACCGCGGCATAGTTATTGCCCGTTGCCGTAGGCATGGTCACACCGGTCTCTGACATGGTGATGACTTCGCCCTCGCCCAGAGGAGCAAAGCGGTAAAAGTATGCCGTATTGGTCTGACCGTCGCTGTATACGCGGAAGGGTATACGGTATCCGTAGGGTTCAAAATCTCCGCAGGAGCTTCCCTGTTCAAGCTGCGGACGTATGACCTCGTTATCAAGAGACACACCCTGGGCAACTCTGATCTGAACCTCTACCCTGTCACCCTCTGCAACGGTAAACCCGTTTGGCGAATATGCGTAGGTGCTGTCCGGATGGCGCACCCTCGCCTGAAGTCCTACAGTATAGGTTCCGGATGAGGGCGGATAGATCATATAATTACCCGGCGGCAGTTCAAGACCGGCTCCCTGACCTATAAAAGCAACATCGTCACTGATAGCCCAGCCGGCCGCACCGCCCTCTGCGGTTCCGTTGACAATTACTGTTCCGTCACCGGCAGGAGTGAAGGTGATCCCTCTTGATGTGCGTTCACTGTTCAGTACAGGAAGCAGGTTGGCGGTTTTTGTTCCGATGCCCTCCGACCTGCCGTAGATCCTGTAGTCAAGCAGGCGTGTACCGCCGGTACAGAAAAGATAGGGCGTTGCCTCGGTCATGATCACCGTTTCGCCCAGAGCAGAACGGCAGGGATATATATGATGTCCCACAAGGTCATACAGCCCACAGACTCCAAGGTCACTGACCACCGGCACAAGATCGTGGGTCAGCACACCCGACCGGAATACCCTGACATAAAATATCTCACCCTTGAAGCATCTGTATTCCGCCGTGCCTCCCCGGTTCACGGAACCGATGCAAAGCGGTGTTTCCGACTGCCATGAGGTATGGGTAAAGTCCATGAGTATCCCGTTGTCAAAAAACGCTCCCGACCATTCCAAAATGATATTGTGCTTGCTGCCTGCCGACACGGACTGCAGAGCGGATGAACCGCCGCTCCCGAACTGACAGAAGCATTTATCGCTCTGTATGGCCCAGGAAAAGCCGTCCGTACTCTGATAGTCGCTGCCGGAGGATCCGAACAGAAACATCTTCCCGTTAACACTGCCGCACCTGAATCCCATTTCGACTCTTGTGTCCCCGTCAGGAACAATGTCGGTAAGGATATATTCACTGCCGTCCAGCTCAATACTTTCCAAGCCCGTACACATCGCTCTCACCACCCCTGAGGAACAGGGCGTAAAATGGGCAAGCATTGCGGCGTCCACAGTATAGTGGTCGCTGACGTTATGGAGAAGTGTCGGGGGCTCCAGCACACCCTGCAGCACACCCATCTCTTCAAGTCTTGCCTCACTCACAGCGCATCACTCCTTACTATGGATTTCTGTACCGCGAGACGGGTACAGCTTATGATCTTTTCCAGCTCGTCACCGCTGCGGTTAAGGGCGATATCATAATAATATGTTCCCGGCTCAAGGTCTGTTTCCTCCGCTGAAAGACGCAGCAGATACGCATCGGCTTCTTCGTCATAGTCAGAATCGTCCAGCTCCTTTACAAGCAGATAATCACTCTGATAGGCATATTTTTTGATGCCGAATATCAGCCTGTCGTTATGAGCGAGATAAAACTGTCCGTCGCCGTCCCTTATCTTCAGTCCGGCCAGAAAAGCCCTGTTTTGTGTAATGCTTATCTCGTTGTTCATTTTTTTGCCTCCCTTATAAATTTTTGAATATCCGGTCAATGCGCCCTGATTTTGGAGTTCTTCTCCGGCGCAGAAGCGGACAGAAAAAACACCTCCTTCAACCTACCCCCGAAAAGCAAAAAAATTCGACCTGAAAAGGTCGAATTAACAAAAAATTATTCAGTTTTTTTGAAGTACCCGACAGACGCCGTGCCGCAGATACATAGGTAAGCTACCCCGCCGGTTGACTGTTGTTATTCTGTCGTGCAAGATGTTTTTCATCGTTATGTGCGGGCGGTCCCGCAGGATGACTGATGATTTCCATTGATATAAAGATCGAAAAGCCAGGTCATGCAGACAGCCCGATGTCTTTATGACGTACCGCTCTAAAGCTGAAACGAGAACAGCGGAATTGACTGTGCCACAGGAATTGCAATAAGCCCGCACACCGTCCCTATGACGATGCCGGCCATAACATCCGTGGGATAATGCACCAACAGATAAAGCCGTGAAAAGGATATAAGAAAGGCATATAGAAGCACCGCCGCATACCAGGCAGGACACATCACCATAAACACAGCCGCCACCGCAAAGGATGCCGTTGTGTGTCCGGAAGGAAAGGAATAGTGAGGTGGGTTCTGTATCAGCAGATAATCCTCAAAAGCCTTTTTACAGGGTCTTATTCTTTTGACAATATGTTTGATAGTGATCTCACCGCTGAGGGACGCTATACCCATTGCTGCAAGAACGGTAAAGCCCATCAGCCTCCATCTGTTCATCAGCAGCAACGGCACGGCAAGTGCAAACCATATCATGCCGTTATCCCCAGTGGTGGTGACCAATATCATTAATCTGTTCATCATGGGAGTGTGCCGTTTTGCAAAGCGCATCAGCATCCTGTCATCCCATGCCTGAATACGATCAAGCATATTTTTCACCGCCAATAATAAGTCATCATAATTATAACACACTATTTTTCTTTTTTCAATTACAATATATCGGTGTCAGAAAACAAAAAGCTGAATAGTATGTTAGTGTAAGCGGCAGGAGAGTGACACCGGAGGATGATCCGGCAGCCATACACCAAAGCCACATGGAAGGATGATGTTGATATGAAAAGATGTTTCAGAGGCGGCGGTATGCTCGCGTTCAGTCTGGGACTGCTGTGTTCCAGTATTTTGCCCCCGTGTTGGCTGGTGGTCGTTGCGGCCGTTCTGCTGGCGGTCACATCCTTTTTCAATTTCAGGCGGTGCCGGTGCTGATACTAAACTCCCATTAACAGCAGACATAGTCCGCTTTTAACAGCGCGTCAGCGCGTCGGAGTTTGCATGAGACGTCATCTGTGCGTATGCACAGATGGGCGCAGCCTCTGGCGGCGCATTTTCCGATCAAAAGTGTCAGCTTTTAATCGGAAAACGGTATAAAAAGCCCCGCCGCAAACATAGAAAGGAAGATAGGTTATGAAGATCGTTGTTGTTGACAGACCCAGATTCTGGAGCTTTTTCCTCAGAAGAATGTTCCGCATCAAAAAGGCCGAACCCGAACAGGAATCCCGGGCCTTCATCAGATAGGATACAAAACATACATGAGTATGGTATATTAAAAGCCGACAGATTGTCCCACTCAGAGTCGCTCTCTGAACAGGACACTCATATTACCGTTAACAACAGAGCATAACGGTCGGAAAAGTCTGCGCTGTCCCATGACAGGCCAAAGTCGTAACAGCAAAGCCATAACTGCAGGCTATGACTGCACGTCTGACCGGAGCATGGTTGAGTCAGTCATGCACAGCAATGCGCAGACTTGCGCAAGAAAACCACATGGGACCAGGACAGGCAAAAAGAGAATATTTGCCACTCCGGCGCTATCGAAAATGCAGGCTCATGTCAGCCTGCACATTCTGTACGTATCGGAAATATAGCTCATGTCAGTCTGCTCATTAAGACCGTATCGGAAGTATGGCTCATGTCAGTCTTGGCATTCCGGTCATGACAAGGGCAGTGCCGTTTATGATCTCGACCTGCGCGGCGGAGCTGATGATCTCGTTGCTTGTGCCGATGGGAAAATCGGCGGTTATCCTCAGCTCATGAGCTTCGTATCTGAATCCTCTCAGGCTGACGGTGCAGTCATAGCACCCGAAGGGGAATACCGCAAATCCGTGACCCTCCATATTGTCGATATGGTACAGCCCTTCTCCCCACACGTTGTACTTCCAGTCCGTGTCCGCTATCGTTCCCCGGGCGCCGTTCATCCGGAGAAAGAGCAGGACGCTCAGGTTTGCAAAACCGTGGTCGGGACGTCCGCCGGTCATGCCGAGAAGCAGAAAGTCTTTATAGCCCCGCCGGAGGAATTCCCGCACACAGTACATGGTGTCGGTGTCGTCCTTTTCCTTCGGCAGTCTTATGATCTCTGAGGAAAGGTTTTCCGGCTGAGGTGAAGAATCAAAATCCCCGATTAACACATGGGGCGTTATACCCACCTGTTCGGCAAAAACATAGCCGCCGTCGGCGCATACAACTACATCCCCCGCGCGGACAAGCTGCCTGATGCAGCCGACGTCCGTTTCGGGGGATGCTCCTATAATCACACATCTTTTGTTTTCCATTTCCCTCACTCCCGTTCCTGTTCTGGATCATGACCGTTTCTTACGGTTATCACAGGCGCTTTTTCAGCTCCCATGAAGGGATCGCCTTAACCTCATTGTACATGGAAATGTAGCTTTCGTGACGTGAGGGCGGTATGATACCGGCCTTTACGGCCTCTATCACCGCGCAGCCCTTTTCGCAGGTATGGGAGCAGGTAGTGAACCGGCACCTGTCAAGATAGTCGGAAAACTCCGGAAAACACTCTGCAAGGTCCTCCGGCATGATAAGCTCGTAACGCTCGATATCCACGGTAGAAAAACCGGGAGTGTCGGCAACGTAGCCTCCGGCAACCTTGTACAGCTCGCTGTGGCGGGTGGTGTGACGGCCACGTCCCAGTTTTTTGCTGATATCCGCAGTCCTGATGGAAAGCTCCGGAAACAGCGAATTGAGCAGCGACGACTTTCCCACGCCGGTATTGCCGGTGAATGCGGATATTTTGCCCGCAAGCATTGAAACAAGTGTCTCCTTGTCCGAGGGAGAGTGTATGCTGTAGGAAAGGGCGGTGATGCCCGCCTTTTTGTATATCTCCAGCAGCCCGGAACAGTCCGCAAGATCGCTCTTTGTAAAAACGACCACCGGTTCAATGCCCTTCTGTATGGCAACTGCCGTGATCTTGTCGATTATCAGGGTGCTGGGCGAGGGCTCCGACACGGAGGACACCACAAACAGCCTGTCAAGATTTGCAAGAGGAGGTCTTATAAGGGTATTTTTGCGGGGAAGGATATTCTCCACCGACGCCGTTCCGTCGTCAAATACGGCGATCTCGGCTCTGTCGCCCACGGCGGGGACAATGCCCTTTTTGCGGAACACGCCTCTTGCCTTACATTCATAAAGCGCATCAGCGGCTTCAATATAGTAGAAACCGCTGATAGCCTTAACAATCAATCCTGTTAATTTTTCCATTCTACGTCAGACCTCAGGGAGCCGCCGGAGTCGAGGCTGTCTCGTCATCCGTATTCTCAGGAGGGTTGTCATCGGGGTTGTCATCAGGCTCCTCGGAACTGTCGTCAGAACTATCTGAGCTGTCGGGTTCATCCGGACTTGTGGAATCAGATGAATCGTCGGAAGTGTCGGAGGAATCAACCGATGTATCGGAAGTATCGGAAGTATCGGAAGTATCGGAAGATTCCACCGATGACTCGGAAGGCTCGGAGGACTCAACGGAGGACTCCTGGATGTAATCCTTGAGAAGATCGTCGATCTCTTCCTTTGCCTGGGCTACCAGATCATTGATATCGCCGATAACAACGACGGCCTTCGTATCAAAGAGACTTCCGGTATACTGCTTTGTCTTTTCGTCATACTTGCCGTAATTTGCAATAATGGCATCCACATTCTTCTTTACGGAAGCGACTTCGTGGGCCTTTATCTGGGTATAGTCAACGTAGTTGTTCAGTTCCTCAAGGGCGGCAACTCTCTCATCCATCAGGCTGGGCTGTTTGACCTTGTAATTGGTGTTGATATAGGTACGTTCAACCTTCTGCTCCTTGAAGTCAAACACAAGAGTCTCATAGCGAACACCGTCGATCATTACGGTGACCTGCTTCTTATCGTTGACGGAACCTGTGGGATTCAGACGGATAGTCATCTTGTTGCCCTCGCCGGGGATGACGTTGACCTCACGGATAGTGACATTGTTGCCGTTGGGATCGTTCTGGATGACCTTTACGTTGATCTCGCCGTACTCATCCTGGGGCAGATCCACGTCATAATCAAGGGCCGTCCTGATGCGGCTGCCGTCGCTGACCTGAATGGTGATCTTGCGCTTGGTTATCATGTTTCCGGGGAGGGGATCGGTTCCGATAACGGTACCTGCAGGCTGGCTGCTGGGGATCATGGACTTTTCGGTCTTGAAGCCGAGAGCTTCAAGGTTCTGCTTTGCCTGCTCGTATGTAAGGCCGTCAATACTGGGAACGGCGATCTGTTCGGGCTGCGGGCCAAGGCTGACGATAAGGGTTATTGAGGTGTCGGGATACTGCTGAGTGCCCTCCTGGGGAGTGCAGTCGATAACATATCCTGCGGCAACGTTCTTGTTGTAGACTTTCTGGACATCGAAGGTGGTGAAGCCCTTGTCCTCAAGCTTTTCGATAGCCTTCTGTTCGCTGTAGTTCTTTACCTTGGGAACTTCTATCTTCTTTTTGTTGGTGTAGACCGTAAGCTTGATGGTGGCGTTTTCCTTGATCTTCTTTGTGCCGGCCTCAGGGTCCTGAGCGGTGATGGTGTTCACCGTTGTGCCCTGGTTGGTATCGTACACCACAAAGTTGAACTTATAGCTCTTGTTGTTCTTTACCTCGTCGATATTCATTCCCACAAGATTGGGAACGTCAACGGTCTCCACTTCATTCTGCTTTGCTATATTCTGGATTATCAGAACAAAGAAGAATATAAAGGCTGCAAGCACCAGCACACTGACGGTAATGATTATCCATTTTACGGCGGTTCTTGAACGTGAGGAGGATACCTCCTCGTCATACATACCGTAGTCATCGTTGTAGGTCGGGACAGGCTCATTTACAACAGGCTTGTCCAGGGTCTCCACATACTTGGTGGGAGCGCCGTCGTCAAAATAGGTGTAATTGAATTTTGTTGTGGGATCCTTGCGGAAGACCTCGATGGCCTCCAGCATTTCCTTTGCACTGGCGTAACGCTGTTTCGGCTCCTTGCGCATTGCCCTGAGGGTGATCTCTTCAAGACCCTCGGGTACGTTTTCGTTTATCTCACGCAGGGGCTTGGGCTCTGCCTGGAGCTGCATAATTGCAACGGAAACGGCGCTGTCCGCATCAAAGGGCAGCTTGCCGGTGAGCATCTCATAGAGCATTACGCCCACGGAATAGATGTCCGCCTTGCCGTCGGTAACTCCTCCCCTTGCCTGTTCGGGAGCTATGTAATGAACGGAACCGATGGCCGTCCTGGTCATGGTGCGGGTCTCGTTGTTTGAGAAGCGGGCAATGCCGAAGTCAGTGACCTTTATGGTGCCGTCCTGGAGCAGCATTATATTCTGAGGCTTTACATCCCTGTGGATGATGCCCTTTTCGTGAGCGTGCTGCAGGGCCTGGAGTATCTGTACGGTAAAGTGTACAGCTTCCTTCCATGAAATGGCGTTCTGCTGGGCAATGTACTCCTTAAGGGTGATGCCGTCGATGTACTCCATCACGATGTACTGTATCCTGTCGCCGAAGCTCACGTCAAACACCTTTACGATGTTGGGGTGAGACAGCACGGCGATAGCCTTTGATTCGTTCTTGAAACGTCTGATGAACTCTTCGTTGCCAAGGAACTCGTCCTTCAGTATCTTGATGGCAACGGTCTTGTCGTCAATATTGTCATGAGCCTTATAGACCATGGCCATTCCGCCAACGCCGATAAGCTCCTGTATCTCATAACGTCCGTCAAGTCTTTTTCCGGTATATTTATCCATCCGAATTGCTCCTTTCCATCCCTCAGGCCTCTATCACCGCAACAGTGATATTGTCACTGCCGCCCTCTGACTTTGCGGCCTCGATCAGTCTGCCGATCAGCTCGTCTCCATGATACTCCTGCATAAAATGCAGCAGCTCTTCATCACTGAAATAGCCCGACAGTCCGTCCGTACATATCATAAGGCTGCTGCCCTGTTCAAGGGAAGCGGTATTGTAGTCTGTCTGCAGGGTGGGGTCGATGCCCAGCGCCCTTGTGATGATGTTGCGGTTGGGGTGTACCCTGGCCTGTTCCTCGGTTATCTGGCCTGCCTGGATAAGTGCCTGCACCACCGAATGGTCGGTGGTGACCCTCGAAATACCTCCGCCGCTGTAAAGATACGCACGGCTGTCCCCTGCGTGTACAACATGAACGGTATTTCCCACGGCAGCGGCACACACCACGGTGGTACCCATTCCGTACAAAGAGGGGTCCTCAAGGGACATATAAAAGACCCTGCTGTTTGCCTCTGCAACGGCATTTTCCATCATGGTCCTTATCTGAAAATCTTCCATATCGGGGCGATATTCCTCCGAGATCCGCTGTGCAATGGTCTCGGCTGCAACGCTGCTGGCCGTACAGCCGCCGTTTGCTCCGCCCATTCCGTCACATACAACGGCCCACACTGCGCCATCAGACCACGACCCCGCCTTGCAGTAGTCCTGGTTAGAGCTGCGCATCAGACCTATATCACTTCCGGAATATACATTCATTCTTCTGGTTCCCCCTTTGTGTGCGAACGCCTCAGCTGTCCGCAGGATGCGTTGATATCGCTTCCAAGCGTTCTCCTTACGGTAGCGGTAATGCCGGACTTTTCAAGCACGGCAATAAAGCTGCGTATACGCTCTTGTTTGCTTTTCTGGTATCCCGTACCCTTAACGGAATTGACGGGTATGAGATTGACATGACACAACATTCCCTTTAGTTTTCCCGCAAGCTCGGCAGCATTTGCCGCGCTGTCGTTCACTCCGTCTATCATGGCATATTCAAAGGAAATGCGCCGTCCTGTTTTTGATATATAATAGCGGCAGGCTTTTAAAAGCTCGTCGATACCGTATTTTCTGTTTACCGGCATTGTGCGGCTGCGTATCTGGTCGTTGGGAGCGTGGAGCGATACCGAAAGGGTAAGCTGCAGTCCCTTTTCCGCCAGATCATATATTCTCGGAACAAGACCGCATGTAGAAAGGGAAATATGCCTCATCCCGATATTCATTCCGTTCGGGCTGCTGACAAGGGTAAGAAAGCGCATCACATTGTCGAAGTTGTCCAGCGGCTCCCCCATGCCCATCAGCACGATGTTTGATATCCTTACTCCGCTGTCCTGCTGCTCGGCGTGAAGCTGGGCAAGCATTTCGGAAGCGGTCAGGTCCCTTGCAAAACCTCCCTGTCCTGTAGCGCAGAAGGTGCATCCCATCTTGCAGCCCACCTGGGTGGAAATGCAGCTTGTGTAGCCGTGGTGATATTTCATCAGCACCGACTCTACGGCCTGCCCGTCCCTGAAGGAGAGCAGATATTTCCTTGTACCATCATAATCCGAAATCAATTTTTTTTCAATAGCCGCAGACGATATATAGTAATTCTCCACAAGTTTCTCGCGTAATTTCTTTGATATGTTAGTCATTTCATCAAAGGTTTTTACTCCCGAATGGAGCCACTTATACACCTGAGCGGCGCGGTAGGAGGGTTCTCCCAGCGCTCCGAGCTCTTCTTTCAGCTCGTCCTCATACATTGAACCGATATCCTTAGGCATATAAGTCACTTCCTTCTGAACAGACTGACAAAAAAGCCGTCCGTATTGTTTATGTGGGGAAAAAGTGTAAGCTGATTTTCCGGCTCCTCCATACCCCTTTGGATACCCTCCGGCAGAGATAGGGGCACCGGCTCAAAGTCCGGGTTCTCGTCCAGAAAGCGCCGGGCGTTCATTCCGTTTTCGGCGGGGTTCAGAGTGCAGGTGGAATAAAGCAGCAGTCCTCCCGGACGCACACAGCGTGAAGCGCTGCACAGTATGCTGTACTGCACCGGCGGAAGCTCATCCACACCCGTGTCCGGCTTGTAGCGCAGCTCGGGCTTGCGGCGTATCACGCCCAGTCCGGAACATGGCACGTCACAAAGCACCCTGTCGGCAAATGGGTCTGCGGACAGTTCCGCCGAATCCCCCTGACGGGTGGTTATTATGCTTATCCCAAGGCGCAGAGCCCCCGACGTCACAAGAGACAGCCGTGAGGAATAAAGATCGCAGGAAATTATGCTGCCCCTGTCCTCCATCATTTCGGCACAGGTAAAGCTCTTTCCTCCGGGTGCTGAACAGACGTCAAGCACAGTATCCTCCGGTCCTGCATCAAGCAGCCGGCAGCAAAGCTGGGACGCCGCATCCTGAACATGGAAGAGTCCCGCTCTGAAAGAAGGAAGCTCCTCTATCGCTCCGGTGCCGGAAAGCTCCAGACAGTCCGGAACAACAGGTGAAATGGCGGCGTTTACGCCTTCCTCCATAAGCCGCTTCCGAAGCTCTTCCCCGGTGGTCCTGAGGGTATTCACCCTGACGCAAAGGGGCGGACGTCCGGAAAGAGAGCGGAGTATCCCCTCCGCAAGCCCATCGCCGTAGCTCTGACGCCACAGCTTTACAATAGGCTCCGGACAGGAATAGCGTATTGAATAGTATTTGTTCTTTCCTTTTGATGCGGAAGGCAGACGGGGCTTTCCGTCACGAGAGGCGCTTCTCAGCACTCCGTTTACAAAACCGGAGGAAGCATTGCAGCCCCATTCACCGCAGAGAGACACGGTTTCATTCACTGCAGCGGCGGCAGGCACGGAATCCGCAAAGTAAAGCTGATACAGTCCCAGCCTTATTATCATCGCCACGGGTGGGTCTATCTTCTGCAGCGGCCGGTCGGAACGCACCGCAATATTGTAATCCAGCAGCAGCCTGTTTTCAAGCACTCCGTAAAACAGCTTTGCGGCAAAGCGCTTGTCCCTTGGTGAAAGACCGCTTTCCGAAAGAATATGGTCAAGAGCAATATTTGAATATGAGCCGTCCTCCTCTACTCTCATCAGAGCGGAAAGAGCGATAACTCTTGATGTTGCCTTCATATATATCCCTCCCGGCAGTCAGGACAAGCCTCTGTCATATCGGTAAAGCTCATTCAAAAACAAGCTCGTCGGCAGACACGCCCTGCAGACCGTTTACAAATGCACGGGCGTCCATTCTTTTCTTTCCCTCCGGCTGAAGCTCGGTTATCTGCAAAGCACCCTCTCCGCAGGCCACGGTCAGGGGATCCAGTGAGAGCACCTGTCCCGGTCTGCCGCTGCCATGAGCGATAAGTGTGCGGTGTATTTTTATTCTTTTGCCCCTGAGGATCGCGGTAGCTCCCGGCCAGGAGTTGAGTCCTCTCACCTGGTCGTGTATCTTTTGGGCAGGCTTTGAAAAGTCGATAGGCGACATATCCTTGGTCAGCATTGAAGCATAGCTTGAAAGACTGTCGTCCTGCTTTTCGGGACTGAGCGTACCCTCCTGAGCGGCGCGCAGAGTCCTTACTATCAGGTCTGCGCCAAGGGCGGAAAGCCTGTCGTGAAGCTCGTCGGCAGTCTCGTTTTCACCGATAGTCAGCTCGGCCTTCATGAGCATATCGCCGGTGTCAAGTCCGGCGTCCATCTGCATTGCGGTAACTCCGGTCTTTTTGCAGCCGTCAAGAACTGCCTGCTGGATGGGCGCGGCTCCTCTGTATGCAGGAAGAAGGGACGCATGGACATTTATGCAGCCCAGAGGCGGTATTTCAAGGACCTCAGGGGGAAGTATCCTTCCGTAGGCCACAACGACTATGACCTGAGGTGCTGTTTTTCTGATCTGTTCCTGTACTCCGGCGTCCTTTAATGTAAGAGGCTGAAAGACCTCTATGCCGTGAGAAAGGGCGCACACCTTTACAGGCGGCGGAGTAAGAGTATATCCCCGTCCCTTAGGCTTGTCGGGCTGGGTAAAAACCGCTGCCACATCGTGTCCTTCTCTGACAAGAGCCTCAAGACAGGGTACGGCAAAATCGGGCGTACCCATAAATATTATCTTCAAATCGGTTCCCTCCGAATCTCCGTGCGGTATTGTCATTCCGGAACGTTTATGAAAAGACTGTTTTGCTGCCGGCAGGCCGGTATCCTATAGGATCATCCTGTCCTCATTCCGGAATCAGTCTGACGCTGAATCTGAAATTTATACTATTATCAGATAACACATATATAAATTTTTCAAGGGCAGCAGATGTCAGATCTTTTCCCCGGGCTTCAGCTTGCGGATGATCTTCTCCTTGAAGAGGATACCGTCAAGATGGTCGTTTTCGTGACAGATGGCCTTTGCAAGCAGTCCGTCCGCATTCAGGGTAAAGCGGTCACCCTCACGGTTCCATGCTTCGACTGTCACATACATAGGACGTCTTGTGATACCGAACTCTCCGGGGCATGAAAGACAGCCCTCGCTGCTCTCCTGAACACCGGAGGTCTTTACTATTCTGGGGTTGACAAACTCGATCAGTCCGTCGCCGATGTCAATAATGAACAGTCTGCGGAGGATGCCCACCTGGGGACCCGCAAGTCCTACACCGTCGCCGTCGAGCATGGTCTCGTACATATCGTCGAGAAGAGTCTTCAGCTTGTCGTCAAATTTTTCTACAGGACGGCACACCTTGTTGAGTATGGGGTCGCCTTCCTTTACTATATTTCTGATTGCCATGATCCGTCTCTCCTTTTCCGGCTGCATACCGGAATGAATATTTATACGCTTTGATGTTTAATTATTTTATTCAATCAATATTTATAAAATATAATACAAGTTTTCAGTCAGGCGACGCAAGCGACAACTCCTCACTCCTAACTCCTGACTCCTAACTGTATCATATGTTTTGCTGAAGCAAGCCGATAATCATAAATACTCATATCACACTGTCCGGGTCGATGTCGGCGCAGACAGCAATACTGTCAAAGTCTTTGTTCCTGCCGAACTCCCTGAGAAGCCTTGAAAGCATCTGACGGAAACGGCGGTTATTCTTGAATTTTATTATAAGCCGGAAGCGGTATTTGTTGCTGACCTTCATCACCGCAGCAGGAGACGGGCCCAGCACCCTCATGGGAAGGTCGCTGTATTCCTCACTGCAAAGCGCCGAAAGGCTCTTTGAGAACCATGATGCGGCAGCCTGGGCGGTCTTTCTGTCCTCGCCGGAAAAAGCGACCACACATATATCGGCAAAGGGAGGATAAAGCATCCCCCGCCTTATGCCTATCTCGCTTTCGAAAAATTCACGGTAATTCTGAGCCGCAGCCATTTCGATAATGGGGTTTTCCGGCTCAAAGGTCTGTATTATGGCGCGGCCTTCAAGTCCTCCCCGTCCCGAACGTCCCACCACCTGCGTAAGCAGTGAAAATGTACGTTCATAGCTGCGGAAGTCGTCATTGTGGAGCATCATGTCCGCAGAAAGAACTCCCACAAGGGTGACGTTTTCAAAGTCAAGCCCCTTTGCCACCATCTGGGTACCCAGCATGATGTCGTATTCGCCCCGCTGAAATGCTCCTAACTTTTTTTCGTAGGAATACCTCTGCATGGTGGCGTCCGTGTCAAGACGCAGCATACGGGCGGAGGGGAATATCTCCGAAAGCTCCTGTTCAGCCCTTTGGGTGCCTGCTCCCGAATATCTCAGCTTGTCCGACCCGCAGGAGGGACACCCCCGTGGGGCGGGGATGGAATACCCGCAGTAATGACACATGAGCCGGTTGTTGGCGCTGTGGTATGTCAGTGAAATGGAACAGTTGGGGCATGAAATGACTTCATTGCAGGAACGGCAGACAACAAAGGTATTGTGTCCCCTGCGGTTCAGCAGGATTATGGACTGATGGCCCTGGTCAAGGTTGTCCTCTATGGCCTCAAGCAGCACCGAGCTGAATTCCGAAGAATTCCCCTGCAGACGTTCGCGGTTCATATCCGCTGTTATCACATGGGGCAGACGGGCCGTGCCGTAGCGCTCCTCAAGGGTGTGAAGGGAATAGCGTCCCTTCTGCGCAAGATAGTAGCTCTCTACAGAGGGTGTTGCGGATGACAGCAGCAACAGACAGTTATGTGAAGCACACCTGAGCTTTGCGATGTCACGGGCGTGATAGCGGGGCGTGGATGAGGACTTGTAGGAATACTCCTGTTCCTCGTCCATCACTATCAGACCTATATCGGAAAGGGGGGCAAAAACCGCCGACCTTGTACCCACCGCTATATTTGCCTGACCGCTTTTTACTCTTTTCCATTCCTCCAGCCGCTTTGACAGGGAAAGACCGCTGTGGAACACTGCCACACGGTTCCCGTAGCGGGCGGTGAATTTTGCAAGAAGCTGTGGTGTCAGGGCTATTTCTGGCACCATACAGATAACTCCCCTGCCCTGACCGCTCACCCTATCGATGAGCTTCATAAATACTGAGGTCTTGCCGCTGCCGGTAATGCCGTACAGCAGCGCCGCCGAGGGAAGACCGCTTTCGTATTTTGAGAGCAGCTCCCGGTACACCTGTTCCTGACGGGGGGTAAGCTCAAGCTCCTCCGGTGAGGTATCCGGCTGTACCGGTTCAGACGTCTTTGGGGGTTCGGCGTCGTAATATGCGCAGACGCCCTTTTTTACAAGGTTGTCTATAACCGCGCCGGAAACTCCGGTAAAGTAGCATATCTCCTTTTTGGAGACGTCTCCCACCGACCGCAGCACGTCAACAACAGATTTCT
>JBGUWL010000194.1:0-38218 GCA_045221075.1 Acutalibacteraceae bacterium | reverse complement strand
TTCAAAGTCTTCCTTTGATATCTCTTCAATGGTGCGGCGTATCTTTTCGATATCCTTATTCAGCACGTTTTCAAGCACGTTGCCGCCGCTGATATGGCTCTGGGTGACCTCGATACGCTGGACCGATGTCAGCTTGTCACGGATCATCTCCTGCATGGCCTTCTGCATCTTGGGGTAGCCGTCATAGCCCAGCTCCGTTGCAAAGCGCACTACCGTAGACTCGCTTACTCCCACGGTACTGCCGAGCTTTGAGGCTGTCATAAAGGCTGCCTTGTCATAATGCTCGGTGATATATCCGGCAATAAGCCTCTGTCCTTTTGAAAACCTTGGCCTCATTTCGTTTATTCTGGCCAGTAAATTCTTAGTCATTACACTATCTCCTTCACCACCGGCGGCTCGCCGGCGCCGACGTGCCGCATATAGCGCCACTTTTTGGCTAATGTCTAATGAACAACATATTTCTTACGCTATTCATGGTTTGACGTGCCTGTTTTTTCTTTTTCAACCTGAATACGGCCGTAATCGCGGTAAATAATTACCGGATGCCATTGAACCGGGACGCGAAGCAGGGAGCGCAGGCTCTGCGCCGCGTCACAGACCTAACGGTCTGCTTTTGCTGCTTTATTCCACGTCTTACATTTCTTCAGAATGAAAACAAAAGTGTTCATACGACACTTCCGTGTCCCGACCTGAAGAACGCCGTAATCGCGGTCAATTACTTACGTATGCTATTGAATGTGAACGCGAAGTAGTCCTGTGCGGTCACGCACCGGTCACGCACCGCTCACGCACCGCTCACGCAAACAGACCGGAGCGTCAGGTGACACTCCGATCATTATGGTTATTCTCACGGCACAGCCGCTCATCGGCTGACAGTCCGTCATTCCACACGGAACACACGGCCTTCCTTTCTGGGCGCGGGAGTAGGATAGCCGCCGTCACAGTATCCCACGATACAGTGACCGATACCCTCGTAGTCTCCCTTTATGCCAAGCTCATCAAGAAGAGCCTTGCCCTCCGGCATTTCGAATTCTTCCTTTGCCCGGTGTATCCAGCAGCTCCCAAGACCAAGGGAATGAGCGGCAAGCATCATGTCCCCCATTGCAAGACTGCCGTCATAAAGATATGTGGGACGGCTCTTGTCGGCAAGCACGATGAGCACGGCAGGCGCTCCGTAAAACGGGTCAAATCCCTCGTCCCAGCCGCCTATGCTGCAGTTGAGCCTTGAAAGCCGGTCTCTCAGCTCCTTGTCGGTAACCGCGATGATAACTGCGGACTGAAATCCCCTGCCGCTGGCCGAATATGTCCCTGCTTTTATTATCTCATCCAGCAGCTCCTTCGGTACGGGATCGGGTCTGTATTTTCTGACGCTTCTTCTTTCGGTTATCGCTTTTATTATCTCGTTCATTTACGTCATCCTTTCTGCCCCGGCTTTATGCGTCCCACAGGATCGAGGCCTTGCAGTCGGTATCCCAGCCTCTCTGCCATGTGGCAGGAGCTTCTTTTCGTCCGGGGATACGTATTTCCTGTCCGCTTGTCCAGTTTCGGAATATACCGTTTCCTGCGGTCTCCACTGAAACAGGCACGGTAATGCTCTTTACTCCGGTACAGCCAGCAAAGGCATATTCTTTTATCCCGGTCAGTGTATCAGGCAGTCCGATCTTTGTCAGACCGGAACAGTTGTCAAACGCCCACTTTTCTATAGTCTGCACTCCGTCGGGCACGGAATAGTTACCGGTCATTCCTTCGGGACATTTTACAAGGGTCTTCATATCCTTTGAATAAAGCACGCCGTTCTGAGAGGTAAAGGTCTTGTTATCGGGAGCGACTTCAAACGACTTCAGTCCGCTGCAGCCCACAAAAAGGTCTTCCCCTATCGTGGAAAGGGAAACGGAAAAGCTTATTGATGTGAGCTGACCGCAGTTTTTGAATGAGGACTCTCCGTATCCGGCAACGCTGTCGGGAACACTGACGGTACTGAGCCGGCTGCATTCATAGAAAGCATAGCTGCCCACGGAGGTTATGCCGTCTTCGATAACCACCGACTTTATCTCGTCCACATGCTCCACCCAGGGGTGGCTGCAGACAAGTTTCACCGTATTGTTTTCAGTAACGGCATAGTTCAGTGAATAATCATCCATAGGTCCTGTTCCGCTGACGGTCAGGACGCCGTTTTTGTCAAGTCTGAAGGAAGCGTTCTCACCGCAGCTTCCTTTGAGCACGTCGTCGGTGGGAGCCTCTGACACGGTGATGTCAAAGCTCACGCTCTTACCCATATAGGTCATGGTGACGGTGGATTTTCCGGCGGAGGACGTATCAAACCCCTGCTGCCGGCAATCCCCGGAGGTGAGCTGACGTGTTGTACCGTCTTCGGACACGGCCTCTATCACCAGTCCGGTAAAGTCCGCCTCCTCACCCACAATATAGTCGGTCTTCCGGGGACTTTCCTTTATTGAAAGGGAAACTATATTATTTTCTTTGACCGATGAAGCAGAGCTGCTCTGCTGTGATGCATCGGGCGCACTGCTTTCCGGAGACGAGACAGGCTGTGAGACCGGTGAAGACGTTAATGTCTGCGAGTTCTGCGCAGCATTGTTTCCGGAGGTCTGGACGGTGCTGTCGCCGGAGCCGCGGTTCAGCACTATTACGGCAGTCACTGTTCCTGCCGCAATTATAAGGGCAGCGATCACGGAAACAAGAAGTACCCTTCCTTTTCTGCCTTTTTTTGCTGCTCCGGTGTTTTCGGGAACTCCCTGAGAGGAGGTCTGAGGGGTGTCATCCGTCAGCGAGCCCACAGCTCCGCCGGCGGTCGGCTTGCCGTCCTGAAGAGCCTCAAGAGCCTTTTTCATCTCCCTCGGGGTCTGCCAGCGCCTTTCGGGTGAAAACTCGCAGGCCTTCATTACCACTGCGGCAAGGGCGGGATCCGTGCAATATTTTGGGAGGGGCAATGTATCCCCTCTGAATCTTTTTACGTTGGCCTCTTCCACCATCTGTGAATTCACCGATGGTGCATCCGTGGACACAAAGGGTGCGCGGTTGCCGTTCAGCAGACGGTACAGCACTATTCCCAGGGAATATATGTCCGAGCGGATGTCGGCGTTTTTGCTCATTGATATTTCGGGAGACATATAGGTGTATGTTCCTCTTACGGACATACCCACGCTGTTTTCTGACAGTATCTTCGATTCGCCGAAGTCTCCCAGCTTAAACACGCCCACGGAGTTTACAAAGATATTTGCGGGCTTGATGTCACGGTGTATCATTCTGTGCCTGTCCAGCACCTGCAGTGCCTCACAGATGTCTATGCCTATCTGGATAACGTCCTTCTGGCAGAAGCCCTTGCGCCGCATATACTTTGTAAGAGGAGTAAGATGCTCCATACGGATAAAGATGTCATATCCTACGCCGGACTTTTTCGGAATGATACAGTGATCCTCATAGGCAACTATATTGGTGTTGCCCCTCAGCTCGTAGCAGAAATTGATCTCCTTTATCATCCTGTCCCTGAGTGCATCATAATAGGCGCCAAGGGACTTTTCGTCAGAAACAACGCCCTCGGAGATCAGAGCTTCCGTATTGATGCTGTCATTGGGGATGGAGATATGCTTTACGGCAGAAGTGTAGGTGTTTCCGTATTCGGATTTTTCAGCCTTGTATACCGCTCCGAAGGTACCCTTTCCGATAAGGTCCTTTATATGCCACTCTCCCCACAGCGGAGAAAAGGACATTACATCCGATATATCAGACATCGCTTTCACTCCGATCATCCGTTATAATCTATACGATACTCAAGCTGCAGAACGCCTGAGGAGTTATAATAGCGGTATACCATATTGAAGGGTTTTACGGAATAATAAGTCATCGTTTGCTTGATGGAATTGCGCAGACTGCTTTCGGACTGCTTGAGATTGTCCTGGGCAGTCTTTTTGTCAAGCAGAAAATCAGACACCATGACCACCTCAATGATCATGTCGTTATCTCCCTCTGCGTAGACCTGACAGCTTTCCACAAACTCGGACTGGCTTGCCATTTCCTTTACAACACTCATTTCATTCTGACCCTGGGTGGTCTGGAGAAATTCACTGATAGTCATAGTGCCGGAATCATCGCTGACCGGCTGACTGCTGGCGGGATAGCTTGTAACAAAGCTTGGCTCGCTGCTGTCGTCAAGGCTGTAATCATAGCTGGGCTGGCTGCTTGTGACAAAGCTGGGCTGGCTGCTGGCAGGATAGCTGTATACATAGCTTGAGGACGGAACGCTTGAAGTTCCGCTGCTCTGGCTGTCATTATTATTATTGCCGGAAAGAGCAACAACTGCGATTATTCCGCCGACCACAAGGAGCACACCCACACAGATACCTATTATTATCGGGACCTTTTTACTTTTCTTCGGTCCCTGGGGTTCTCCTCCATAGACAGGAGTTGACCTGTCGGGAACGGAATACTGCTGCATTCCCCCGTCTGACCGGAGGGGCGGATTCGAGAAGGGATCCGAAGGGCCGTACTGCTGTCCCATACCGCCGGAATACATCTGCTGAGACTGGTTATAATAACCTCCCATGCCGCCGGCCGACTGGGTAAAGCTGCCGGTGGGCTGGGTCATGGGTCCTATGGGCTGGGTGGAAGAGCCGGCGGACTGGGTGAAAGTACCGGCGGACTGAGTAAATGTCCCGTCAGCCTGAGTAAATGATCCTGTAGGCTGCACGGGCAAGCCGGAATTCTGAGCCCCTGCGGGATCGGTGCGTCTTTCGAGCACGGTCTCGAGAGCCTTTTTCATAGCCTTGGGGGTTTGCCAACGGTCAGCGGGACGGAAGGAACAGGCTCTGAGAATTATCTCACCCAGCTGTCTGTCACTGCAGTAGGCAGGCATGGGAAGGGACTCGCCGTTGAGACGCCTGATGTTTGCGCTTTCTACCGCCGCCGAATCAATGGGTACGTCTCCCACGGGAAGGAAGGGCGCACGGTTGCCGTTGAGCAGGCGGTACATCACAAGTCCGAGTGAGTAAATATCGGCGGTGATGTTGGCGCTTTCGCCCTTTGATATCTCGGGGGACATATAGACGTATGTGCCTCTGACTGTCATACCGATGGATGAATTGGACAGCACCTTTGACTCTCCGAAATCACCCAGCTTATATGTACCCAGAGAGTTGACGAAGATATTCGCCGGCTTTATATCACGGTGTATCATGTGGTTCTGGTCAAGAACACAAAGAGCCTCACAAAGTGAGATACCCAGTCTTATTACATCCTGCTGGTCAAAGGGATGCTCCGCAAGGTACTTGGGAAGAGCGGTGAGCATTTCCATACGGATAAAGATGTCATATCCTATGCCGGAGGCCTTGGGGATTATACAGTGATCCTCGTAGGATACGATGTTGGTGTTGCCCCTGAGCTTGTAGCAGAATTTGATCTCGTTTATTATCTGGTTGCGCAGGGTATCGCAGTAAAGACTGATGGTCTTTTCGCTGGTCCCCACACCCTCTGCGATCATCATTTCCCTTGTCATATTTTCGGGAGGGATAGATATATGCTTGATGGCCGAGGTATAGGTCTCGCCGTACTCTTCCTTTTCCGCCTTGTATACGGCGCCGAAGGTACCCTTGCCCACAAGCTCTTTGATATGCCACTCTCCCCAGAGTGGTGAGAAAGACATTATATCTGCCATATATTCGTCCGCCTTTCGTTTCTTTACTGATACTGATATCAGACCGCCCTGACGACGTTCTGTATCGCCCTTTCTGTCCGATATCAGTATGGACCGCCGGTCTGCGGCTCATTGAACTGACATTATCAGATATTTTTACAAATAACATGATACCACATAAGGCTGATTTATTCAAGTAACATATAATTTTTTGCGGATATTTTTTTCTGACCGTACTTACCGCCGCCGTCAAAAAAACAGCAGGAGCAAAACACTCCTGCTGATAGATCACGGATCTATAATATATTCTGCCAGGACAGCATAGTCTCTGTTCCTGATCTTGTAATCTATGGAAAACTCCTTCAGGTTATAGTCTTCCATAGCCTCGTGTATCTCGATCTGAATAGCCGTATATTTTGTATCGAAAGAACGATCAAGCTCGGCTTTGTCCACAGAGGAAATATTCCCCACATCATATCTCAGATCATACACCAGAGTACTGCTGTCAGACGCAAAGACATCACAGTCAAGAAGCCCTTCAGTGTTTTTGAGATCCGTCTTTATCTGAGCGGTGAACCACCGGCCTGTTCCGGTGTTCAGAAAATCCTGGATAGTCTTTCTTTTATCGCAGGACCCGAAGATAATAAAGATCGAAACACCGAAAATAAAAACAACCGTGAGGAATATAATAACGCTCTTTTTTGGCGCCGTTCTGACACTGACCGAAGTCATACCGCCCTGAAATGAATTTGAAGTCGGGTTTGCATCGGGATTACGGGCATAATCCGAGTCATATCTCTTATCAGGGGCGTTTGTTTTATTATTCCCGATAGGCGTTGTCCATATAGATTGCGAAGACCCGCCGCTGCCGGAGGATGAGGTACCTCCGACAGACGAACTTCCGTATTTACTGTCAAAGGATGATGAGCCGCCGACAGACGAACTCCCGTATTTACTGTCAAAGGATGATGAGCCGCCGACGGACGAGCTGCCGTATTTGCTGTCAAAGGATGACGAGCCGCCGGTGTAGGAGCTCCCGTATTTGCTGTCAAAGGATGACGAGCCGCCGAGGGATGAGCTCCCGTATTTGCTGTCAAAAGACGACGAGCCACCGGTGTATGAGCTGCCGTATTTGTCGGCAAAGGATGAACCGCCGGAAGATGAGCCGCGGGTGGAAATATCATCGTCAAAGTCATAGCTTTCCCCGCCGAGGGAGGATGACCCGCCGGAGCCCACACCGGAAACAAAGGAACCGTCATCATCGGAAAATTCCGTGGACGTATCGGAAAACGAAAAGGGATCGTCAGAAAAGTCACGTCCGGAAGAAGAGCCGCGTCCCCTGCCGGAGCCGTATGTATACTTTTTATTCATAATCCTGTCTCCATTCAGATAATGGGATGATCTGTAATCAGTGTAACACATTATGCAGGCAAACACAAGAAAAAAAGCAGCGCAGAGCCTGCGCTCCCAATTCGCGGCGGTCGCTCCGCTGACGCTGCGCTCTGTTTTCGGGTAGAACACTTTACTCCCGCGGTTAACGGCACGTCATATACCATCACCGTCCGCCGACGTGCCGCATATAGCGGCACTTTCCGGCTGGTGTCATCAGGATTTCAAACATCCTGAGCTGTTTGTAGTATAGCGTGCCTGTTATTACTGATATTATATCAACTCGAGTAAAGCCGTAACCGCGGCACATGACTGTAGGATGCTACTGAATGTGAACGCGAAGTCACCGCCGGCGGCACCCCAAGGGCACTTGTTTCCCTGCGCTCGCCGGTCATTGAGCGACCGCAGGGAGCGTTTCCGTTTCTCCAGAATCATTTTACATAAAAAAGCAGGAGCGCCAAAAGGCGTCCCTGCTGTAGGTTCATGGATCTATTGTATATTCCGCCAGGACGGAATCGTTTTTATTCAGGAACCTGAGTTTTATAGAGAATTTCTTCATCTTTTCTTCATTCATTATTTTATTAATAACATTCCTGAACGTCGGCCGCGCCATTTCAACATAATTATCCATTCCTTGCTTCTCGGCAGCGGACATACCCGCAACGTCATACTTCATATCATAGACAAGGGTCTTGTTGTCCGGCGCATAGACGTCAAGAGAAAGCAGCTTATCGTCTTTATTTTCACGCACATACTCTGTCGCGAAATATGTGCGCATTTTCTGACCCTCTTCGCTGTTCATATAATCCTGGATGCTTTTGTTTCCGATACCTTTTTCAAAAAAGGACTTGTATACCACAAACCCTGCCACCACAACAAACACAAGCGCCAGAGCGATTAAAATGATCGTTTTATTATTCGACTTGGTCCTGACCGAAGCGGACGACAAAGATGGAGATGAAACGGGATTATCAGGTTGATACATGGGCTTGTAGGTATCCGTGAACATTGCGTTGGGATCGTATGAGGGTTCATGTCCGAAGCCCGATGTTCTGCCGCCTGTGCTGTTCTCATTCACGCCAAAGGCAGATGTGCCGCCGTAGCTGTTGTCGTTTCCTCCGAAGGATGATGTGCCGCTGTATGAAGCTTCCCCTCCGAAGCCGGTACCGGAAACATACGAACCACCGTCATTTTCCAGTTCTTCGGTCGACGGGCGTATAAAAGAAAAAGAACCTTCGGAGAACCCCTGTCCACCGTAATTGTTTTTATCGTCAGCAAAGCCCGTTCCGGATCGATCATTATTTTTTTCTCCCATACTATCACCTCAAAAGTATTTATTTTTATAGAGTTATTATAACAAATATACAACAAACAAACAAGCCTTTTGGGAGACAAATAACTGAAAAAAGGAGAAGTCAGGGATTTGAGACAAAGCAAAAGCGCAGGCACGAAGCCTGCACTTTTGCTTAAAGGAATAAAAAGAAAAAAGGAAAAAGGAAAGAAAAGGAATAATCTTGAAAAAATAAGACGGGACGCGGCTTGCCGCTCCTTCAATACCAATGTTTGCCTGTTACTGAATACATAATATACCAAAACCATCCATTTGTCAAGGGTTTTTTATAAAATATTTATAATTATTTTTTTAATACAGAATTTACGACAACAGGATAAAGTTTCCTGTGATAATCCGGATCTCACCGATACCGATTTGGTGATTTTTGTGGCAATAACATAAATATCAACAGTGATTATCTTATACGGAACAAAATTTTATAAAAAATGCACGATTTTTATTTGACTTTAGAGCAAAAAAGCGATATGATATATATTAGGTTAGAATGATTATTTATACACTGCGGGTCTGACAGGTGAGGAACAGGGAGCTAAGCTCCGACACGCTTGCTTGATCGAGCGGTACAGTCAACAGACGTCGGGAGCTTTAGCTCCTGCGGACGTATGGCAACCGCCTACAGGGCGGGGGACAAAGACGTCTGTTATAACGAACAGCTTTTGTAACTGCGCCTTATGATCCGCAAAGGCCGTTGATACCACACGGCAGACAATATTTGACGGAGGCACTATGAACACCGGAATTTCCACAGGATGCCTGTACCCCATGCTGACGGAGGACAGCGTTGCGGCTCTGACAGAGCTGGGCTTCCGCCGCTTTGAGGTGTTTTTCAACTCCTTTTCGGAGCTGGAACCGGACAGTATAACAAGACTGAGGCGCCGGCTGGAGCAATATGACGCAAGGGCGGTGTCTGTACACCCCTTTACCTCATCCTTTGAGTCCTTCCTGCTGTTTTCAAACTATGAGCGCCGGTTTCTTGACGGCGTAAGATTCTACGAAATGTTCTTCCGGAGCGCCCGTCTGCTTGGCGCGGACAAGGTCATCCTTCACGGACTCAGCATCCAGTACCGTTCCACCATCTCTGACGAAGAGTATTTCCGCCGGTTCTCACTTCTGCAGGAAAGAGCCGGAGCATACGGCGTCTGTCTGCTCCAGGAAAACGTCAGCCGTTTCCGCAGCCGTCAGCCGGAATTTATACGCTCAATGGCGGAAGCTGTCCCCGAAAAGGCGGCCTTTGTGTGCGACGTGAAGCAGGCCCTTCGCAGTGAGATCGACCCTTGCGAAATGATAAGGGCAATGGGAACAAGGCTGAGACACGTTCATATCAGTGACCGCGACATAAACGGCGAATGTGTTCTGCCGGGCCGGGGCTGTTATGACCTGAAAGGTCTTATAGACTGTCTGTGCTCCATGGGGTATGACGGGGATCTTATCATAGAGGTCTACAGGTTCAGCTATGACGACCCCCGGGAGCTTTGCGCTGCGGAAAACAAACTCAAAGAGCTTATTGCTGCGGCCGGAACAAACACAGAGAAAAGAAAATGACAATCAGCGATTCACCGTAAATTATTTACAGGAGGAATATACAATGAAATGTCCCTACTGCGGATGTGAAGAAAGCAAGGTAGTTGATTCAAGACCCACCGATGAGGGTGAGCGCATACGCCGCCGCCGTGAATGTATACAGTGCGGCAAAAGGTTCACCACCTATGAGATAATCGAGACTACACCCATCATGGTGGTGAAGCGTGACAATTCCCGGGAGCCCTACAACCGCCAGAAGCTCACAAAGGGCATACTCAGGGCCTGTGAAAAGCGCCCCATCTCCCTTGACCAGATAGACGAGATCGTTGACAAGGTCGAAGCAAGGATACAGAACACCCTTGACCGTGAAGTACCCTCGGAACGCATCGGCGAATACACAATGGAGGAACTTAAGTCCATCGACGAGGTGGCTTATGTCAGGTTTGCCTGTGTGTACCGTCAGTTCCAGGACATCCACACCTTTATGGAAGAGCTGAAAAGACTTATAGAAGAAAAATAACGGAGGTATTGAATATGATTATTGATACCCATGTACATATCGGAAATATGCTGAACTTCGTCATGACCGAAGAGGACGTGATAACCTCTATGAACAAAAACGGCATTGATCACAGCATCGTTTCAAACATCAATGCCGCAGAGTTCGATCATGAGCTGAGACCCGTTCCGCTTAAGTATCAGCACTCACAGCTTGAGTGCCTTGATGACGTTATATCCTTTGTCAAAAAATATCCTGACCGGCTTTCCGCTGCGGTGTGGGTGCGTCCCTATATGGAAAAGGCGGACTATGACCTGTATAAGGCCATCAACGACAACCGGAAGTATATCAAGGCCGTCAAGTTCCATCCCTATCATTCGAACGTACCCTTTGACAGCGAGGTGATGGAGCCGTTTATCGAGCTGGCTCAGCATTACGGACTGCCCGCCGTTGTACACACGGGAGGCTCCGATGCGGCGTCCTGCACCCGGGTCTACAATATGGCGAAAAGATTCCCGAAAACCCGCTTTGTAATGGTACACATGGGTCTGGGCACGGACAACAGCGAGGCCATTGAGCTTATCGGACGTCTCCCGAACCTTTACGGCGACACCACCTGGGTACCCCTGAAAAGCACCGTCAGACTGATACGCGAGGTGGGTGTTGAAAAGATCATGTTCGGCAGTGACAATCCCATTGACGGACGGGACACCTATATATGCAACCGGGCGGGGGAACGCTCACTCTATCAACAGTATTTCAATGAGCTCAAGGAGCTTATATCTCCCGAGCAGTATGACAAACTGATGTACCTCAACGCTTCGGAGTTCTTCGGAATACGGCTATGAAAAGATCGGTCGGCCGATATTATTCCGGACAACCGCAGAATATACAATGCCGTTTGAGTCAGGAGTCAGGAGTGAGGAGTGAGGAGTCAGGAGTCAGGAGTTAGGAGTCAGGAGTTAGGAGTCAGGAGTCAGGAGTCAGGAGTCAGGAGTTAGGAGTCAGGAGTTAGGAGTCAGGAGTTAGGAGTCAGGAGTTAGGAGTCAGGAGTTAGGAGTGAGGAGTTTACGCTCCATTCGGCCGCTGACTGAAAACCGAAAGCTAAAATAATAATATAAGCGACAGTATCGTTATATTGTGACCGGCTGTATAAAGCCGATACCCATATAAAACAATTTACCGGACAGCACCTTTTACGGGGGCTGTCCGGTTTTTGCGTGTTTAATACTAAGAAACCACTGAATCTCCATTCCGCAAGACGGCGCCACGGTGAATAACAGTCTATTATAGTATATTTATAGAATTCTTTTGAATTATAAAGTAATATCAGACAGAAAGGGCGACAAAGATAAACGCCAAAGATTGTCGTCAAGTTTGTCCGATATCAGAATTATACCCCCACCATCTCCACACGGTTTGAGCGGAACCAGTAATCAAGCTGGATTATATAGGCAAGTATCTGGGGCGCTCTCATAAGCTGCCCGTACCAGGGCGTTTCGATGCTTTCGGGATGTTCAATGATATTCTCTATGCCGCCGGGGTCAAGGATATCCTTAAGAGGCGAGGAGCCGTCTTTCAGTATCTCCTTTACGGCTTCGGCGCAAAGGCGGAAATACATGGGATTATGAGTCTTGGGATATGGGCTTTTTTTGCGGTCGATTATAACGTCGGGCAAAAGTCCTCTGAAAGCCTCTCTTACTATCCCCTTCTCCCTGCCGTTCAGAGCCTTCAGATGCCAGGGCATATTAAAGGCGTAATCGACTATGCGCTTGTCACAGAATGGCACTCTCACTTCAAGGCCGTTATACATGGACATCCTGTCCTTGCGGTCAAGCAGTGTCTGCATGAACCAGTAATAATTCAGAGAGAACATCTCCCTCATTCTTGCATCGGTCCTGCTGTCAGAGGGAAGCTTTTCCGTATGGACACAGGTGTCAAGATACCTGCGCCGCACATATTCTTCTCCCCGGGGCAGGAACCCGTCTTTCAGTATTGAACGCCGCACCTCAAGGGACCTTGACCAGGGAAAGCAGTCCTCGAAGAGTATCTCTGCGTTGTGGTACCAGGGGTATCCCCCGAAAAGCTCGTCGGCACATTCCCCGGAAACGGCCACTGTAAAGTCCTCTTTTATCTTACCGCAGAACAGCAGCAGGGATGCGTCAACATCCGTCATTCCGGGCAGGTCCCTTGCGTCCACAGCAGGCCGCAGCGCAGCAAAAAGCTGCCTGTTGTCGATATTTACACTATGGTGCAGGGATGATATGGCCTTTGACATTATCCCTATGAACTGACTGTCGGGGGTGGGCTGGAAAAGACTGCTGACAAAGTATTTGTCATTGTCCTTGTAATCCACGGAATAGGTGTCGATGGGCGGAAGGCCCTGCTTTTTATTGTGCTCCGATGCAACATATGAGATTATACTGGAATCAAGTCCTCCCGACAGAAAACAGCACAGGGGAACATCCGATACAAGCTGGCGGTTTACGGAATCCACAAGCAGTTCCCTGACCCTTTCGACGGTCCGCTGCCTGTCGTCCGCATGCTCATGTGCCGTAAGCTTAAAATACCGTCTGCGGAAAAGACGCTGCCCGTCATAAAATGCACATTCCCCGGGAAGAAGCTCGCCTACGTTCCTGTATACTCCCTGACCGGGAGTGCGTCCCGGTCCCATCAGGAAAAGCTCCGAAAGTCCCTCTTCATCCACCACCGGCTTTACAAGAGGATTCTGCAGCAGACAGTTTATCTCTGACGCAAACAGAAGACCTCCCCCGTATGATACATAAAACAGCGGCTTTACCCCCACCGGATCACGGACAAGAAACAGGTTTTCCCTCTGATGGTCATATACGGCAAAGGCAAATATGCCGTTCAGCTTTTCGGCACATTTCCCGCCCCAGCACATATAGGCCGTGAGAACCACCTCCGTGTCGCTTTGGGTAAAGAATCTGTATCCCGCCGAAGAAAGCTCCTCCCTCAGCTCCGGTGTGTTGTATATTTCTCCGTTATATATTATGGTACAGGTACGGTCGCCATGTGTCTTTGTCATGGGCTGGGCGCCGTTTTCAACGTCAATTACCGCCAGTCTGCGGTGGATAAGACATACGTCCCCTTTTATAAAAACGCCGCTGTCGTCGGGACCCCTTCGTGAAAGACTCTGGGACATCCTTTTTATTGTACCTTCATCCTTCTGAAAATCCCTGTGCTTTTCAAACCATCCGGCAATACCGCACATAAACTCCCTCCAAGAAACCATGTTTGCCGTTCTTTTCCGGATACCGGCAGAGCGGCCGTTTTTACCTATTTCTGACAGGAAACCTGATTTCTCTGACGGCAGACCATTCAAAAACGATGTACAGGTCTCCACGACAACGGACCGGCAGCAAAGATACTGAAAGCCTGACCGGAAATATCAAGGCATTCCGTCAGATATCTTTATTATTCTATTCACGTCAGCGCTCTGTTATCACACCGGGATGACCTGACCTGCAATAATCCGATACATCCTTCACCGAAAAAACCGGCCTGTCCTTCATTCGGTCAGGCCGGTGCTTTTATGAGCTTTGCTCATTCATGTTTTGTTTACGGGGAAGGTTCCTCTGCAGGCTTGAAGATAAGATCAAACTCTGCGGTGAAGCCGTTATACTCCGCATTCAGGGTATAGACTCCGGAAGCATAATCGGATGCGTTATTTATCACTATCTGCTTGTTCACGGCGTCGTAGGAGAAGCCTGTCTCCGCCTCTGCGAATGCGGCTTCGTCTCCCTCTGCGGGAGTATAGCCGAAGGTGAACAGCGCCAGCTTTTCGGCGTCGGTCATGAGCCGCTCGGAGCCGTCTGCACTGATCTGATAGATCCTGAGCTTATTGATCGGGACCGTCATTGTCGTGGTGGTCACGCTCTCGGGAGGATCCACGGTGTCATTCGTTACTGTGACGGAAACGGTGTCGGCTGTATCGTCACCGGTAATTCCCGTCTGGGTATAGTTGTCTATACGGATGCCCTTGATGGCTGATACGCCGTTTTCGTCGGTGGTAAAGAACTTGTTGATATCGGTGTCCACCTGACTGTGCTTGTCGTAATAGGCCACCCTGTCGTAGTAATGAACGTCGACAACTCTGTAGGGAAGGACCTCAAGATCAGTGATGGTCTCTTCGGTATATGGGATAATGGCTCTGTCGGCTTTGGGGTTATTGTTGTCATCATCTCTGTACCATGCCCTGTAATATGAGTTATCCCGTTCAAATTCACCTGTGGAGGAATTGTAGGCCATCTCCAGCCACGGCGCATCTGCGGATGTTGAATAGGTACTATAGCTGTCTACATACTCATATCTGGAGTTTCCTACACGGCTTATGGTATACTTCCCGGGTTCGACTCTGAGCCATCCGCTGGAGTCAAGACCAAAGAGACGCTGATCTGCATATATGCTGTCATCATTCCCTGATACAGCTTCTCCGGAGAATAATCCGTTATAGCCCTTAACTGTGGTCTCAAGGTACCAGTTGTTATATTCACCCGACTTGTACATATCCATCGTCATACAGCCTTCATCGTCAACGGTAAGGGCAATGATATACTCCCTGCCGTTATCCACAGGTGTGTAGGATATCCTGTCCGTGGTAAGAGCGGTGCCGTCATAGTCGTAGTTGTATGCGTGGGTCTGCTTGATCCTGAACACAAAGGTCGGGTCGCCCCATTCGTTGTGGCGCCATTCGTTTATGTGTTCATACAGTCTGATGTAGCCGGGAGTCATCTCTTCCTCACTGACTATCTCAAGAGGTGATTCACTGGTGTTGTTGTTTACGGCTACAACAAATTCCACACGGTTCTGTACCTGATCGTAATAGAATTCGTTGGGTATCCTGTCCTTATAGAGATACTCGCCCTCTGTGTCGGGACAGTAGCGGTTATCGCTGCCGGTCACCCAGCCGTCGGTCATATTCTTTGAATAAAGAGAATCGGAGGGTGTTCCCACCTCTTCAAGATAATATGATCCTATAGGCAGGTTTTCGATCAGGATTCCGCTGTCATCGTCCGTCATCAGAGCCTTTGCATATCTCATCTCATGGACATCCGTTCTGCCGCCGTTTGCACCTGTATGCATCTGGACGATCTGGTTGCTGCTGTTATAATGAGTGGTGTTGTAGTACACAAAATCGGTCGCGCCTGCGTTGACCTCCCATACATGGCGGTTCTGACTGTCTGTCGCCCTGAGCATTGCCTGGTACTTTGCCGAAGAGATATTGTCTCCTGCGGGAATGTAGTAATACTCAGACTTGCCGGACTTTTTGACGATCCTGCTTATAAGGCTGCCGTCGGCATCGTAAAGCATGAATCCGTAGCCTGCGCCCAGCTTTTCGCCGAGGTCAAAAGCCGTGGTCCTGTCCTTTGCGATCTTCGTAAGATGTACGCTGGTCGCTGCAGTCTCTGACTTCTCGTCTGGAACGGTGACAGATACCGGAAGTACGGATGAGCCTTCTACCTTTAGGCTGTATTCCTCGTAATTCGGTTCGTAGCCGGAGGGAGGCGATACTTCCTTCCAGTAATACGTGCCGGTCTTGACAACCTTTACGGTGGTGACCCCTGCCCCGGGACCGATATCAGCCGTGGTATGGTCAAGGTACTCACGGTCCACCTCGGTCTCCTCGGTGTTCAATTTGAGCCACTGGATATATGCTGGTTTTCCGTTGCCGCCTGTAACCACCGTTGCAAGATGAACGTCGTATGTGTCGCTTTCGGGGATCTCCTCGTCCTCCATCTCCCTCTGGTTTACAAGGGTCAGCAAATAACGGGGATTCTGGCGGTTCTCGGCGATCTCCGCGGCGGTATTGCCTGAGGGAAGCGCGTCGCCCTGCTGGATGTAGCTTGCGGCTTCGCTCTCGCCGGAAACGAACTTGTAAAGACCGTTGACCGTAAGCTCCTTGATCTCAGACTGACGGATATTATACCGGCTGACAGTGGAATCATTATAGACCTTGTTCTGACCGTTGTTGATCTGGAAGAATTTGGCGCCGTTTGGCACCTGTATCCTGTATACAACTCCGCCGTCTCTCTCGATGGGCGTCCATACACCGCCGGGAACGGTATAGAGCTTATCGGGGATATAACCCGCCGCATCCGTTCCGATGACGTTCTTGTCATTATCGTAGAACACAACGTGTATCTCATCAAGAACATAGCGGCCGGATTCAACGGTCTCGCCGCTGAGATTCTGGGTGCCGTTGTTGATGATATAGATATAGTTGTTTGTACCTGATGTACTGTAGGGTACGGGAGTGCCGGGAGCAGGAGATGCCTTGTCGATGACCGTGACGGAATATGCGTTTATGGCGTTTGTTCCGTCGGTGCCGTACTGCCTCCTTGCGGAAGAGGATGTGTCGAGCACATAGTTCTTTCCGGCGGTGAGGGTCTGGGCTCTGGTTATCTTTCTTCCCGTTTCCGAGCCGTTGTTGAAGATGACGTACTTATACTTGCCTTCGCTGCCCATCTCATCGGGAACACGGAACATATAGACCGTCTTGCCGTTGTTGTCGGTATAGGTGGTGGGTTCCGTACTGCTCTGGGATGCGGCAATGCCCGGCCATGAGGTGTATTCACCGTCGGTATCGCCGTAGAAGTAAGCATATACCGTGCCGCCGCTTGCAAAGCTGCCGCTGGTGTCGGTGAAGAATACAAAGTCGCTGTCATCTCTTGGATAGAGAGGATCGGTCATTGTTGTGGTCCTGTTGATGGTATAGCCGGTCCTCAGGGTCTTTGAGGTGACATTTCCGCTTGAATTCACCGTAAAGGTGGTTCCTGCGTGATGATAACCGGTAATCGCGATCTGTTCACCGGTTCCTCCGGTGATCTGTCCGTTGGAGGAGTAGACCGTGATATTCTCATAGAGGTTCTGGTAGTTTCCGAGGGTACCTCCGGCAGAGGACGAAACACGGAAGGACTTTGCTCCCCTTGGTACCCTCACGCCGCCGGAAGCGTTGGCCTTTACTCCGGACACAACTGTGGTTGACCCTGTGGGAGTTCCGTTTGACGCCGACATGACTGCGCCGATGGCGGTTCCGCTGCCGTTTGTTCCGGTGTAGAACATCACATAGGGCGTTGAGATACCGCTGATGTAGATAAAGTTGTTGGTATCGGCTGTACCGGCGGTCCCGTTGGCGCCGTTGACATCACTTGCGGTGATGAGGGAATAACGGTCCTCGGGCTGGTATGTTGCGGTGTAGGTGCTGGATGACTGACCGTTGGTCGTGGTAGTCCATGAACCTGTTCCGCTTGCGTTGATAATGTTTATTGTCTGAGCCTGAACATCGCCCGAAGGAAGAGCGGTAATTGAGTAGTATGCAGTATTTCCGCTGCGTCCTGTACCTCTGACATATTGTGTAAGGTAATCAAAGTCAATGGTTTCGGTAGTGCTGTTTGGATTGGTCTTTCTGAATTTCAGCTTTGGCGTCATAATATAACTGCCAGTATTATTTTGCTGACAACCAAAAGCGACATAATATGCATTACTGGGAACAGTAAACTTCCAGACATTGACACTATAGGTAGAATCATAGATTTTGCCGTCAGTACTTGCCTCTCTTTCCTGAACAACGGTCGATCCATTGCTGCCGTAGAAAATCACTTTCTGATTATTGTCCGTGTTACTGTCAACACCCTTTGCACTCCAATAAGCATAGACCGTACTGTTCTGGGTCGTGGTGGTAGTGGTGGCAGGAGTATACAGTCTGTTCCGTCCGTAGTTCTGAGATGACATATTGATCGGAGCAGTATACTCTCCGGATGATGTGGAGCCGTTCTTTGTGAATTTCACATAGACGGCGCCGTCGGGAACGGAGGTCTTTACAATGTATCCGGTGTCGGTGGTCATATTATATCCGGATGTATTGCCGACTATGGTCGTTCCGGCATCCGAATAGAAGTATGCCTTGACCGTACTCCACTTCAATACGCTGTTGTCGAACCTGAGCATACCGTCACCGGCTACTTCCTGTGTCCACGAAACAGAGTAGTTATTCGTTGTGGACTCGTACAGAACGGGATAGGGGTTTGTGGGCTCGCTGGCGGAAGCTGAAGGAAGCAGACCGTTGGATGCTCCGGCATAGTCAGTCACCTGGCTCTCGTCAATGAGGGGTACGCCGGGCTGTGAGGATATGGTCTGGTCGCCCACATCAAGGGTGTAGCTGTCGTCCTCGGTGAATACGGGATAGAGCAGGGTGGGTTTTGAGGTGCCCTGTATCGGCAGACGGTACTGCATATCGCCAAGGGTGTAGTCCTTTTTGTAGCGGGACAGCTTCTGGCTCAGCTCATAGATCTCTGCATCCGATGTGGTGTGTTCGGCGTCGGAGTCGGCGCCGTCCTTGCCGGTAACGGTAAATGATGTGGCGTTCATGGGTATTGCAGCTCTGAACCAATAGCCAGCCGCAGAAGGATCGGTAGTGCTTTCGCCGTCTTCGGGATCCGACGAAACGAGGCGGACCTCGTTGAGATACTCGGCGGGAACGACCTTGAGGACAGTGGTGTCGGCATAGAAGGTGACGGTCATTTCCTTCCATCTGTTCTTGTCCGTACAGACAAGATAGAGGTTGTCGCCGCCGTCCGTGGTGCCGTCACGGGTGACATAATCGTAAGTAACGGGCGGGTTCAGCTCGGTGACAGCGCCTTCAAGAGTTGACAGAGCGCCGCCGGAGTTTGTTTCATAGTACATATTGCCGGAGGTGGTGTAGCTGCCCTCCGATGAGCCGTCGCCGTAGGGATAGATGGCATAGGGCTGAGTTGTGGAATTGCCGCTGTTGTAGATCACCGTAAAGGTGGCCGCATCCTCCGGTATGGGTACGGTGTACCATACGGCCGCCGGACTGCCGGAGTCGGCAACGGTTCTGACAAGGGTGTAGGTGCCTCTGCCGTCCATGGGTATATGTGACGAGGAGATGAGGTCGCCGTCTGCGTCATAGAACTTTACCTTGCCCGCGCCTGCCTGAATGTTCCAGCCTGCGGTGTCTCGGATGTACAGCATATCGTCGTTCGTTCCGTCCGACTGACGGATATCGTAGTCAACGTGGCTGTCCTGGGGAGTGCCTACGGAGATGTTCTGGGTGGTGGTAAGGTTGAATGAGGGTGAAGTCCTTGTAAGAGTGGTGCTGCTGAGGGAATAGACAAGGCGGTTCCTTGTGTAGTCAGCGCTGGCGGTATTTGTCAATGAGGTGTCAAGACGGAGTATATCGGTCTTTTCCGTCTGTTTGCTGTAGCTGCCGCTCTTGTTCATGCCGTTGTTCAGGGAGAACTTTGAGGCATTTACGGGAATGGGAGCGCGGAAGTATCTGTTTCCGCCCTGGGTACCGGAATACTCCATCACATAGCCCTTGCCGCCCTGGAGTATCTGATTGCCGGACGCATCATAGAATACTATGTGCATATCGTCCCAGGAGGTATCGGAGGTCTTGATGTAGATGTAGTCATCAGAATTTGCGGATCCCCTCTTGGTGTAGCTGTATGTACCCTGAATGTCGTAATGCTTTGTGGAGCTGCCGCTTGAATTATAGATATAGCCCGGCTTGTAGGAGATAACTCCGGTCTCGTGGGTCCTGCCGTCTCCCCCGTTATAGGTGAGCTGCGTCTGCAGGCCGTTGTTGAAGATGACCTTGCTGTAATTCTTGCTGTCTCCCTTTGGTATACGGAATTTGTATATGGTGGAGCTGCCTTTTGTAAAGGAGCTTTCCGGATTCGAGAGGCTGTTTGTGGTCCCGGTATAGAGGTTTCCGGTGTAAGTGTAGTTATAGACGTCGGAATGGTACCGTGTAAGACCCTGCCTGTACTCGGAGCCCACAGGCGCAACACCCGGCCATACGGAATAGCAGGCTCTCTGCCAGTTGTCCTTGCGAAGGTCACCGCCTCCGTAGAAGTAGGCGTAGATGTGGGAACCCCAGTTTGAGGGAGCTTCAAAATAGACATAATCATAATCGCTGTCCATATCAAAGCTGCTGTAGGTTTCGTTCCACTTGTCGCCGGTGCTGGTGTAGCTGTCCCAGGAGGTCAGGACAACAGGGATACCGCTTATCACGTTGGTGTAGTCGCTGCGGATCTGGAAGTAGTTGCCGTAGTTCTTGCGTCCTTCTGTGGTCTTGAGAGCGGTCACCAGGGACTGGAAGTCATAGTTGCCTGTTCTTATGCCGTTGTTAACACGGAAGTACCTTGCCTCAGCAGGAATGGTCAGCTCGTAGGTAAGATAACCGTTGATGCGGTAGTCGCTGCCGGCATAGGCGTAAGGCTCCATCATGTAACCCGGGAATCTCTGTCCCACGGGAATCAGGCCTGCCGCATCCTCAAAGAATTCAATATGGATATTGTGCCATACTATCTTGCTGTTGCAGTGGAACACTATCTTCTGCTCCGTGGGGGTGTAGCGGTCGGCCTGTTCGATAGCGGAGCTCGTGGTGCGCTTGTCGGGACGAAGGGTCGAGGAGATATTTGCGGCATCGGAATATGTGGTCCAGATCTTTTCCTGCTGCACGGGGACCTCAAAGTAACATTCCTTGCCGTTCTCCATTTTCCATATTCCGCCCCAGCTTGTCTTGTTATAGACCGCACCCAGGGTAAAGAAGAATTTTACGGTGGTCCTGACGCACTGGTTTCCGTCATACAGCAGGAAACGGACGTAATTGTAGCCGTCGGGAGGCTGTATCTTCCAGATAACAGTGTCCTGATTGCTGTACCTGTCAACAAAACGCTCCCATACAGCATATTCCACTGTCTGCTTGCCGCTGGCGCTGAACTGGGCGGCGTACCAGTAGTTATGGGTGTATCTTATCTCCTTTGACTGACCGAATTTGTTGGTCTCATAGCCCGTCCACAGCCATGAACGGTTGCCGTTCTGGGATGCTCCGCCGCTGCCGTCGTTAAAGGAACACTTATCGGCAAGGCCCGTTGTTCCGGTGTTGTAGTCACGGAAATAGATGTAGTCGTTGTCGGTTCTGGGAAGTATCCAGTCCTCATCGGAGGCCGAGGGAACGGATTCATCGGAGTAGGTATATCTGTAGCTGTAGGTGGTGATGGACTGGG
This sequence comes from Acutalibacteraceae bacterium, assembly GCA_045221075.1. Classification (GTDB taxonomy): domain Bacteria; phylum Bacillota; class Clostridia; order Oscillospirales; family Acutalibacteraceae; genus UBA1213. Next base: position 16,751 of record JBGUWL010000194.1, on the reverse strand, counting down.
GCTGCTCAGGATCGGGAACCTCTGCGCTGCCGTTCATCAGGGATGTACGTGTGGGAACAGGAACAGGCTCCGGTTCGTTGGTGCTGTAGGTGGGAGGAACGATGCTCTCCTTGAAGAACAGGTCAAATACCGCACCCGAAAGCTTTATGTCGGGGTCGTCTGCATCCACCTTTTCCAGCTCTACTTCGTGAGGATTCCTGTAGTTCTTATGGGTCACGCTGTATTCGGACTGTTCGGTGCTGACAGTTATTATCCTGTCATCTGAAAGGGTGTTGTCCCTGACGTAGGTGTCGTCTCCGGAGGTGGGAGCGGCGGTCTCGTAGAAGAAATATTTGCCGCCGTCGTCAAAGGATATTGTTCCGCCTTCGGTAATATAGATATGACCGGTAAGGTCGGTAGACTGCACCGTACCGACTACTGTGGCATAGCCCGCAGTCACAAGGGTATTTGCGTCAGCCGAAGATGAGAAGGCGTTTCTGACGGTGCTGTCCGTTATGTCAAGGTCATCTGCAAGCCTGAGCAGGACAAACTGCGCTCCGCTGAGTGACTCCTCCGTTTCCGCATCCTGCTTGTAGAGTGTTATGGTCCTGGGCGGAACGTAGGTGTTGGTGATCTGCGCGGTGGACTGGACTATTCCGATAAGACCGTTCTGTATAAGCGGAGATACCTGCCAGCTTGCGCCGGGGTTCTGTTCAACTACGATATATCCCGTTCCCACAGGAAGATCGGTAATGGTAACGGGAGCGCTCTGTGTTACCGTTCTTTGGATGTCGAAATAGCCGTATCCCTCGTTTTCGTAATAGCTTTCGGAGGTCGCTCCGGCTATGTTGTCGATATAGTACTGCTTGTCAACGCCGGGAGCCACCGAAAGGGTGATAAGGAAGGTAAAGGGCTGTGTCTCGGCGGAGGAATCGTAATCACCGTCAAGCAGTTTTTCGAGTCTGAGAGAGTTTGTGGGAATGCTTGAGTAGCTGTTTGTGATCTCGACTTCGTTTGAAGCGCCCACGGTCCTTGCGGCAAGCTGCTCGGCGGTCTCCCCTACCTCTGCATCCACCTCGCCGGACCTTGTGTGGGTGTATGAGGAAGAACCGGTGTAGGTATAATCCTCCGTCACGGAATAGGTGGTGCCGTAGGGGATGTAATTGATGGCTGCGGGACCGTTCACTGAGATTCCGGTTACGTCAAACTCATAGGTCTTGCCGTCCTGAGAGGTGGTATAGCCTGCGGGAGGATTGAATCCACAGTCGGGATTATCGGCCCATGTTTCGTCATTCGGCGCGGTAAGAGTTACATGGTAGGTAAATCCGGTGCCTGCAGTAATGCCTGCGCCTGTGTATTCACCGTCAAGAGCCTTCCTGAGCACAAGGGAGCTGTACTGGGTGTAGGTGTTTGTTACGGTGACCTCGTGCTGAGCGTCGGCGGAGGTTATCTCCGGCTTGCTGTTGTCATCCGGGACCTCGCCGCTCTTGGCGAAATAGATATTGGGGTATGTGGCGGGAGCAAAGGTATAGCTCTCGCTTACGGCGTACTTTGTGCCGAAGGGCAGGTAGTTCAGCAGCACTCCGTCATCATCGTCAGAAGGAACGCTTACCGTGAAGGTGGTTGATAAACCGGAAAGCGTAACCCCTGAGGGCAGACCGGAAACGGTGTATTCCGACCAGGTGTGTCCTGTGGGAGCATAAAGAGTGACGCTGAAATCGTATGAGCTGAGACTTGCTCCTGAGGGAATGGTGCTTCCGCTTGTGTGGATAACCTGTTTTTTCAGTCTGAGGAAGCCTGTCTCGGAATAGGTGTTGGTGACGGTCTCGGTTATGGTGCCGGCAAAGGACTTGTCCGTTACTTCACCGCTTACAATACAGGTGCCGTTGGAGTAGATAAGTCCGCTGCGGTCCTCTTCAATGGTGTAGGTGGAGCCAAAGGGGATGTTCTCGATCTTGAAGGTGCCGTCGTCATTGTCGGAGATGGACTTTACTATGGTATATGTCCTGCCGTCAGCCGAAAGTGAAACGCCAGTTCCGGTTATGCCGGTCATCTCCGAGCTGTACTCCGACCAGGTGTGACCGGAGGGAGCGTTCAGTGTCAGGGTGATATCGAATTCCGTATCCTGATCTATGGTATCGGAATTACCGTCAACGAATTGTGAGTAGCTGCCTGCAAGATCCTTGTTGACCGTAAGGTCCCCAAGCTGTGTATAGGTGTTTACCACGGTCGCGTTCTGGGTGGCTGCGGAGACGGAGGAATCGTCTTCGTCATGGACTTCTCCGGTCACCACATGCCTGTAACCCGAGATCGAAGCCTCTGCTTCTTCCTCTACAATATACTGAGTTCCGTAGGGAATGTTTGTTATGGTCTTTTTGTTTGAGGCGCCGGACTTCACCTTAACGTTGAAGGTATAGCTGCCGGAGTTGTATGTCCCGCCGGTCTCTGCAATGGAGGTCACATCAACAAAATCGGTAAGATTGACCCCCGAGGGAGCGACAAGAGTTACGTTGAAGGTGAACTCTTTGTCAGGATCGGAAACCGATGCGGGCAGTGTGCTGCCTGAGGTTGCTTCGGCGGTTTTCTGGAGCTCAAGGCTTCCGGTCTGGGTGTAGGTGTTGGTTACGGGTACCTCGACTCCGGATGAGCTGCTGAGCTGCAGGTTTGAAGCCCCGCCTGAGCTATTACAGTCATAGCCCGCAATAGCCGAGGGAGTTTCTTCGGATACGGTGTATCTTGTGCCGATGGGTATGTTCTCTATGCTCTTCGGATCGTCCTCCGATACCTCTACACTAAAGCTGTATGTGTCTGCGCCGTAGGTACCGCCGCTGAGCGCGCCCAGAGAAGAGCTGTCTATGTAGTCACGCAGATCAATGCCGGAGGGTGCGGTCAGAATAACGTCGTAGATAAAGGGTGTAGAGGACGTTACGCCTGAGGGAAGTGTACTGCCGTCGGAAACGTCAAGGGTCTTTGTCAGCTCAAGACGGCCCACCTGAGTATAGGTGTTTGTTATTGTGACCTCAGGATCCGGGTTTGTACTGCTGACGGAAGGCTTGCTGTTATCGTCGGCGATCTCTCCGTCCTTAAAGTGTACATAATCCTGATAGCTTACGGAATTGTCAAAGGTATAATCCTCGGTCACAGAGTATTTTGTGCCAAAGGGAATGTTTGTTATTGTCTTGTCGGGACTGTCGTTTTTCCGAACGGCAATGTCAAACTCGCATACCGTGTCGGAGGTTGTGTAGGAGACGTTCTGAGCGCCGGAGGGTACCGAGAAGTCACCGCTGCTTATCAGATCGCTCCATGTCGAACCTGCGGGAGCATATAGCTTTACATGGAAGGTAAAGGGTGTTGATACCGCAACTCCCACGTCAGCGTACGCGCCGGACAGATCTTTCTTTAGGGTGAGGGAACCTGTCTGAGTATAGGTGTTGACTATGGTGACGGTGTTCTCTCCGGATTCGTTTGTGTTTATTCCTACGGTTCCGGGAGATGTGGAGGTGACCTCTCCCCCTGTGACCTTATGAACAATGTTGGGATTTGAAGCGTAGGTTGGTCTTGTCTCGGTAACGGTGTACTGTACATTATAAGGTATGCCTGAGATCGTTACCGGATCATTTTCCGAAACATCCACGGTAAAGCTGTACTTTCTGCCGGATGTGACAAAGGAGCCTATAGAACCGTTATCGGATCTTGTTATACCGCTTTCGTATACGGTGTTGTCCACCGATGCCGGGAAGATCAGCTCTACATTGTATTCAAAGTCGGTGTCGCCGTCTACCGTGGAGGAAACATTGCTGCCCGGAGTTGTAACAACATCCTTGTTCAGTACAATGGAACCGAGCTGAGTATAGGTGTTCTCTATGGTTACGGAGTTGGAGCTGCCAATGGTCTGTCCGGTAACTTCGCCGGAGCTGTGGTGGGTGATGTTTGTCTCACCCGTGCCGGGAGTGTAGGTGTAGTCTTCCTCAACATCATATTCCGTACCATAGGGAATGTTGGTTATGGACTCTGCCCCGCCGCTCTCGGTGACATTCTTATGTATCACGATAACGGTGTCGCCGTCTGTGGATGTAACGCCGGAGGGAATGACAAAATTGCCTGCTTCCGTCAGTTCCGTCCATGTAGTGCCGGCGGGAACGGTAAGGGTGACCTTGAAGTCAAAGGGAGTTGAGTCTCCCACACTGTCGACCACATCATCGCCCGTCAGGGTCTTGTTAAGATACAGGGTACCCTCCTGGGTGTAGGTGTTCTTTATGTTTACGGCGTTCTGACCGGAGGCATTTGTGCCGACTCCTATGGTGCCGGGATCGGTAGTGGGTACATCACCGGTCTTTTTGTGGACGTAGGGGGATGTGGTGTAGGAATAATCCTCGACTACGGAATACTCCGCTCCGTAGGGAACATTTACTATGGTGTTTGCGGAGAGAGTGTCCTCCGATGCCACCGTCTGTGTAAAGGAAAGAGTGGTCCCGTCAGCAGATACGGTATAGTCAGCCGGTGCGGGAAGTCCGGTCATGCCGGAAATATATTCCGACCAGGTATGACCTTCGGGAGCGGTAAGAATTACATCAAAGTCAAAGCCTGTGCTGTCGTCGACGCCGGAGGGCAGACTGCTTCCTGCTGAAGCCTCAAGCTCCTTGCTCATGACAAGGGAGCCAAGCTGAGTGTAGGTGTTATAGACAGTGACTTCGGCCGCGGCATGGGTATCGCTTATCCCTGAGGGGTCATCATCCTCTATATCAGTCACACACATATAGCCTGCGGGGGTGGGATTCAGAGCGAGCGGCTCCGAAACGGAATACGTGGTGCCGTAGGGCAGGTCGCTGATGGTGACGGGAGTGCCGGCGGTTATGGGGACATCAAAGGTCTCGGACGCCGCCGAAAGAGTAACTCCCGAGGGAAGTCCGGTAACGTCGTATGCCGGATCGGACCAGTCCGTACCGGTGGGTGCGTTCAGAGTTACGGAAAAGATGTACTCGTCGCTGCCCGCGCCTGAGGGAAGGGAGCTTCCGGCGGTGGCGGAACGTTCCTTATCCAGGGTGAGGGTTCCGGTCTGGGCTACGGAATAGGAGTTGATGATATTGACGGAACGGTCGACATGGGTGCTGTCAATTGCGATATCCGACTGCTCGCCCGACTTGCTGTGGGTGACTGCCGGACTGCCGCTGTAGGTATAATCCTCGGTGACGGTACAGGTAGTGCCGTAGGGTATGCCTGTAAGGTGGTCTGAAATATTGCCTATCCTTACCGAGCCGCCTGCCGGAACAGGGATACGGATAACATACCGGCTGCGGGTCACGGCAGGAGATGCGCTTTCATCCCTTGCAGTATATACAGCCGTGGTGCCGGAGGCAAGTCCTGTGAGATATGCGGATGTAAGATAATCGTCAAGATCAACGTGCTCGGGAGATACAAGAGTCACCTCAAAGGTAAAGGGATCCCCCGACGATACGCCTGCAGCAGTAAGGGCGGCAGAGTCGCCCGCAAGGGTCTTTGTAAGATTGAGGGTGCCCACCTCCCGACGGTTCACTACATCATAATCGGGATCGCTGTTGGAGTTGGTAATGACACAGCCGCTGCCGGAGATCGTGCCGTTGGAAACGTTTACATAGTCAGAAACGCTTGTCTCGGATATGCTGTAGCCGGTCTGGTAGGGAATGTTGCCTATGGTGACTTCTGTGGAACCGGTGGCGGGGATGGACAGTGTTACAGTGCGGACATTGCCGCTGTCGGAAACCGTATGGGTATAGTCTGTATCTGTCTGATCCTTTACAGACAGGGTGTAATCGCTCCAGTTGACTCCCGAAGGCTTTGTGAGCTGTACAGTAAATGTAAAGTTCTGGTTTTCACCGCCGTTTGTTCCGGAGGATTTTTTCGTAGAAAGGCTCTTGCTGAGTGTAATGCTGCCGACTTTACGGGAGTTTACAACGCTCTCGTTATTGTCCGGATCGGTGGAAAGATAGTTGTCGTCATTGGCGGCCGCATCGGTCACAAGAGTGCTCTCCCTGGCCGCCTCAAAATCGGACATGGAATTGCTTTTCTGCTCAAAGTCCACAGGCCGGGATGTTTCGGTAACCTTGTACTTTGTTTCAACAGGGATACCTTCGATAACAAGTCTTTCGTCCGCTTTCAGTGTAAAGGTTCCGTATGCCGGAGTCGAACCGCTGGCGGCTGTGATAGAAAGTGAGATATCTGAATGATTGCCGGTGGACAGATCATACTTTTTGGCGGGCAGTACAGCTGCCTCAATGGGCTGGGACGTGCCGAAGAGATCCTTCAGTTCGATCTTGAAGCTATAATCGGGCGATGTCCCGATTTCGGCAGGATCCAGTGTTTTTGTAACTGTAATTGTTCCTACCTTTACAGCATTTGTAAAGGTCTCGGTCATCATTACCGCATCATTTGCGGATCTTCCGGCAGGGATAAGGGAACCGTTTGTAAATGTAAAGGAGGTTTCCTTTCCATCTGTTCCGTCTGTAACGGTCAGTCCGGACACTTCATTTCCGGTAAATCGTGTGAACGTACTTACATCGGTAAGTGTATAGTAAGTATTGAAGGAACGGGTCGTACTGTTGTTCAAAGTTGCATGAGGAGATACCCTGTTGGGAGTATAAAGACTCGTACTCTGGGCAACGGTCATTGTTGAATTCTTTCTGAACTGACTTTCAAACTCTGCAGAAGATTCAACGTCATCCAGACCGTACATGAGATACAAACGGCCGCTGCTGTCCGTTTTTTCCGTCATCTTGACAAGGTTGTCATTATAGTCGTTGGTCATAACGGAGAAACCGTCCACCCAGAGGTAGCTCGTACCGCTTACGGCGGTCTTGGTGTTTATGATATTGTCATAATAAGGGGGACCGCCCTGAGTCTGGGCATTGAAGTTGTATTTCTGGTTTCCGTAGTAATAATTGGTTCCCGCACTGCTGTCAACACTTGCAGAATTCCATCCTGACATTTTAAATGTCTGACCGCCGGAGCAATCATATCTGCCCGCCGTGTTCCATGTGGTATAAGCGGTGTTTTCGGAAGTGTTTCCCGGCTGCGGAAGATTGGGAGAGCTGTTATTGCTGAACCTGATAAACAGAATTCTTGTATAAGCATTTGCACCGTTATTATAGGTGATATCAAATCTGTACAGGTGACTGGAAACATATTCTCCCCAGACTGTTTGTCCGGTCTGACCGCTGTTATATACATAGGCGGCGATCTTTGCGTTGTCCTTATCCCAGAAATCACTGGAATTGATCGCAGTATTCAGATATACATGTGCGGTATCGGCTACGGGATTGCTTTTTGTCAGGGTGGTGGTCAGAGTGGGATCGACTTCATTGGTTCGTATGTACTCATCGTATGTAGGATACAGAATACCCACGCCTGTCATGTCCTCGGGTTCGTTACCGGGCGCCATGGCGTTGGGGGTATTATATACGGTGTACTGGAACACATCATCCTCGGCAGCCTTTTTTGTCTGGTCAAGCAGTCCGGTATTGATATCCGAAAAGTCGGTTACCTCCTGGATCTTCATTTTACTGAAGTTTGCCTCTACGGGGAAGTTATAGCGGATCTTGAGGTTGGAATCAAGCATACCACGTTCCATATAGAAAACGGTCATGGTATGGGTAACGCCCTCGTCATAGACATTCTTTCTGCCGTCGCTTCCTACCGTATAATCCTTGGGATTGTCGCCGGAAAGCAGGTTTACAAAGCTGTTGCCGGAAACGGTGGCTGCGCTGTGAGACACGGCAAGGTTCTGTCTGCCGTATTTGCCGAAGGTAAAGGCGTCGTCAACGGTTACGGTCTGGGTGTAGAAGTTTATGGAGCCGGATGACTGACTGTGGTCGCCGCCCATGTCAAGCACAAGGTTCCCGTCTATGAATACCCACAGATCATCGTCACCGGTAAATTCAAACACCGTGGGAACTCTTCCTGCCTTCTTCTTTGCATTTCCGTTTGCATCCACGGTATTCACGGTGCCGTCCTTGCTGAGCTTGAAGGTCATCTCAAACTTTGCGCCGAAGCCGCAATTGTTGTTTGCCGCGCCTGTGTCCTTTTCATTAAAGGGGAAGAAACCTGCGCCGGCGCCGCTGGTAACTACATCGGTGCTTTCCTTGAAGCCCTTTGAGCTGTCAAAAAATACGTTTGCCTGTGTTGAGTCAAACTGATAATACTTTGCTTTTTCGGTCGCATAATCGCTTGCGCCGCCGCTGACATAGTCCGTAATGGATGTGGCATTCTTTGTCACCTCATAGAAGGGGAAATAATAACCTTCTCCCCCGTTTTCGTAGGCGTTCATGCTGTTATGGGAACCTGCCCATGATGAACTGAAATAGGGCAGCTCTCTTCCGTTCTGGGTCAGCTGGCCGGAGCTTCCCAGGGAGCTGTCCACCAGTCCCTGAACGGAGGCATCATAGTTACCGTTGCCCCTGAGAGCCATGTTTGCCTGCCAGTAGAAATTACTATAGCCTAAGGGATACAACAGATAATTCTGGGCGGTATCAGGGCTGTAAATAAAGGAACCGACATACAGGGGCTTTGTATAGTGGGTGGTGGTGATCGCTTCCGCTCCGCCGGTTTCCATAGATCCGCTGTAATAACCGGTACTGCCGCTCTTGTTGAAATAGTACAAGTTTCCTGCACTTACACTACAGGTGGCAGCCGAAGTCTCCCATTTTTTTGTGCCTCCGCTCCAGCAACTGAAAATATACTTGTTTGGTGTAAAGCCTATCTCAGAAAGATTGAAGGTACACGAATAATTTCTGCGTCCGTTGGAGCCTATCTGAGTAAAGGTCATCAATAAACCGGGCCACTGAGTTTTGAAGTCATCATTGATTCCCATGTGAACATATATTGCATCTCCGTATTGGTCATCATCATCTAACTCTAGACGTATTGTAACATTCTTGTTTGAAGCGGATTCGGTCACTGACGAGAAGGTCTGATTGGATATGGCGTTGTTAAAGGTGGTAAAGGGATCGGCAAAGCCGTCGCCGTTGTATGTAGAAACAGGATCGCCGCCAGTTATCTCGCCGTCGGTCAGGAAATCGTACATCATGACCTTGGTGGGCTTGATATTTTTTGTGTATGTGAAGCCGTCACCGGCAGAATCACCTTTTGAAACAATCTTGCTTTCCTTTGTATACTTCGTAACAAAGAGGTCGTCGCCGTCGGCAGCCCTGACAACGGTTTTACCTATTCTGACAAAGCCCTGAGTAAGTACGAGGGTAAAGATCAAAAAAGCCAGAAAGGCCGACAGTACACGCATCTTTTTTGAGTATACAGATTTAATTGAGATCTTCATTTATTACCGCTCCTTTTGCTTAAGGATCATATCTATAGAAACACTTATAACAAACGTCCGTGTCACCCGAGTCTCGCCTGTGGGTGCGCGCCCCGCAGGAAGTGCCTTGGCTCCCTGGGGCCGCTCTATGAATGGTGAATAAAGAATAGCGAAAAATAGTAATGCTTAATATTATAAATCTTGTCACAAACACCTGTGGGAGCTATAGCTTCCTGACTTCTTTTGACTGCGCCGGAAGCTCTGATCAAGCGAACTTGTCGGAGCTTAGCTCTGCATGTAAACATATGTAGACGATATTGTTCTAACATTTTTTTATTCGTTATTCAATAATTTTTTTATAAAATCTATAATTTTCACTCTAATTAAGTAAAATTTTACCGTAAAGAATTTTGCTTTTACACGCGATTTATTACACACGTTCACGTCTTTGTCAGCAAATAGAAAAATAAGATATTTTACTGAGAAAGCGTACTTCCAAACGTGCCGTATTGTCATGATCAGGCGCAAAAAAAACGATCCGGAATAATTCCGGACCGCATGGTCTGTTCATATATTCAGTGTCAGTAAACAAAGACCGGCATATTTATTTCCACGATTCTGTAAAGCTCAGCGGCAACATAATCAGGCAGATTCACACAGCCGTGAGATCCGTTTTCAAGATACACGGAACCGCCGAAGTCGTCCTGCCAGTCGGCATCATGGAAGCCGATGTCATCGTTGAAGGCCATCCAGTAGGCCACCTCAGTGTTGTATCCGTCTCCGTAAAGCTGTGAAGGCGATTTCTTTTCGTAAATGATATATGCTCCCTTGGGGGTGTCGTTCCCCAGGTTGGGGTTGCCGGTCACGACGGAGGATTCCAGCACCACCTTGCCGTTTTTGTACACCCACATATACTGACTGTCGATGCTGACCTCCACATAGGTGTTTACATTTGAAACGTCGGCTTTATAGTCGGCGGAGGTCCGTATCCACCAGGCGTTGCTTTCTTCACTGCGGTCGGTAAGATCGATGTCAACGGATCTGCAGTCGGTTATATAGTCCTCAAGCTGTGCGGCGGCATATTCGGTATTGAATATCCAGCCCGTACTGTTGTTGTCAAGTCTGACAGTCTCTCCGTATGTGGTGTGAAAATCAACATATGGCTCATAAGTGCTGTATTTTTTGTCAAGCTCCTGTACATAAGATCCGATCTTTTCCTCATCAACGGTATAGGAAAAACCCTTATCGTCTTTTTTGACCTTTACCCAATCGGTAATCTGATCGGATGTAAGGGTCTCTTTTTTGTCACCGAAGCGCAGTACGATCTTTACATCAACAAGCGCCCCATACACCATGTGCTCCGGATCAAGGATCGAAGATGACTCATCGCCGGAGTCAGCCGGTCCGGTCACGGAACCCGTGACGCAGTTGGGAACTGCCAGCACGAAAATGCCGCACAATATCATCAATGCAGCGATCAGTACAATATCCAGCTTTATGTTATATTTGTGATTGGCCTTTGCCATTCATGTTCCCTCTTCCGATCTCTTTTTCCGTTCCTGTCATTTCATTTCCACACAGACTCTATTCTAACACATATTATTGTTTTTTTCAACTTGTTTTATTCTCATTTCTGTGTAAAAAACGCCCCTGTTATTTACGGTTTTTTATTCAAAAAAACACGCCGCCCCGATGAAGGAGCAGCGTGTGCAATGACAGTTCATAGCTATAGGATCCGGATCGGCTAATCCGCGGGAATATCAGCCTATAGGTTCAAAGTCGGCGGCGCCGTGCTTGCAAAGCGGACAAATGAAGTCCTCGGGAAGCTCTTCGCCCTCATAGACGTAGCCGCAGATCTTGCATACCCAGCCCTTTTTGCCGTCGGTCTCGGGCCTGGGCTTGACGTTGTTCTGATAGTAGGTGTAGGTCATTGTCTCCTTGTCACTGATGACACGGGCCTCGGTGATGGTGCAGATAAACATACCGTGAGTGTCAAGATCAACATAGTCCTCGACCTTAAGGGACATGAAGGAATTGATGTACTTGGGCAGGAATACAAGTCCGTTGTCGGAGCGCAGAGGCTCACAGTCAGCAAACTTGTCCACATTCCTTCCGCTCTGGAAGCCGAAGGTCTCAAAGACCTTGAAGGGAACTTCAACGGAAAGGCAGTTTATGTTCATTATTCCTGTCTGCTTGATGACATGGTGGGAATAATTCTGCTTGTTTATGCATACGGCCACACGGTTGGGGGAGTTGGTGACCTGGGTCACGGTATTTACTATCATGCCGTTGTCACGCTTGCCGTCGCTGGAGGTGACCACATACAGACCGTAGCCGATGTTGAAGAGAGCCTTCATGTCGTGCTTGTCGGCGGTTGAGTCATTCTGGGCAAGGTAGTCGCGGCAAAGCTCATCGGACAGCTTTTCGATCTGTTCCTTTGAAGCATCGTTCATGGCAGACATTATCTTTACGGTGGTATCGGTATATGTGATATTCTTGCAGCCCTCAAGCATCTTTTTCATTGTGCGAGCGGCCATAGGCGCCCATGAACCGTTTTCGATAAGGGCGACTGTGCGGTTGCTGAAATTGCGCTCGGTAAGGTGATTTATGAATTCTCTCATAAAGGGGAATATCTCGGCGTTGTATGTGGTGGTGGCAAGAACGATCTTTCCATAGCGGAAAGCATCCTCAACACACTCCGCCATATCCTCACGGGCAAGGTCATTAACGGCAACCTTGGGACAGCCCTTCATCCTGAGCTTTTCCGCAAGGAGCTCAACGGCCTTTTTGGTGTTGCCGTAAACGGAGGTATAGGCGATCATTATGCCCTCGCTCTCAACGCCGTAGCTTGACCAGGTGTTGTAAAGGTCAAGATAGTAGCCAAGGTTTTCCTTCAGGATGGGTCCGTGAAGGGGACATATAGTCTGTATATCAAGAGCGGACGCCTTTTTGAGCAGGTTCTGTACCTGAGCGCCGTACTTTCCCACAATGCCGAAATAATATCTTCTTGCCTCGCAGGCCCAGTCTTCTTCAATGTCAAGGGCACCGAATTTTCCAAAGCCATCCGCAGAGAACAGCACCTTGTCCTTGCTGTCATAGGTCACGATGACCTCCGGCCAGTGTACCATTGGAGCGGTTACAAAGGTGAGAGTGTGAGAACCAAGCTCAAGGGTGCTGCCCTCCCCCACAACTATCCTTCTGTCCTCAAACTGGGTGCCGAAAAAATTGCCCATCATGGTAAAGGCCTTTGCGCTGGAGACGATGGTGGCATTGGGATAGTTATTCATGAAGTTGAATATATTTGCGCTGTGGTCAGGCTCCATGTGCTGTACCACAAGATAATCGGGTTCTCTGCCATCAAGAGCGTCCTCGAGATTGTCCAGCCATTCCTGGGTGAAGTTGCGGTCAACCGTGTCCATGACAGCGATCTTTTCGTCAACTATAAGATAGGAATTATAAGCCATGCCGTTGGGCACATCATACTGACCTTCAAAAAGGTCGATCTTATGGTCGTTCACGCCTACATATTTAATATCGGGGGTTATGTTCATAGTGATTCTCCTTTGCTTGAGTATTTGTGTACAGTATACCATAATTCTTCAATGATTACAATGTTTTTTCAATAGTTTTCGCAGAAGATATTTACGGATGATATTACCTTGTCCTCCCCTTTCTCTCGCCCCTGCTGACGCAGAGCAGGAACAGAAAGCTCATCACCACAAGAGCCCCGGTACCCCACAGAGATACCGATACCGGCTCTGCCCTTGTGCCGTCCTCGGAAAAAACTCCGGCTGTGGGACGGCAGAAGATACAGAAGATATAAACGATCAGCGCCGACAGACTGCCGTGAATAAGTCTGAACAGAAAAAAACGTCCCTTATGATATCCAAGGCCGCCGAGTATCAAAAGGATCTGCAGGTGTACACACAGTCCGCCAAAACCTGCCGCAAAGGCGAAAAGCCAGAGTCCGCCGCCGCATTTGCTTATCTGAGAGCAGGCCGCAGTGACCTCCGTAAGAATGTCAAAACCGCTCATGGCAAAGGGCAGGTCAGCACCGGAAAACCGGAGGATGCTGCAGACAAGACTTCCCACTCCCGCCTGCTTTGCCGCTGAGGTCAGCGCTCCGAAAATACATACCATAGCCGTAAGCTGAAATACCGCCTCGGCACCGTCCGTACAGGAGCTTATGAAGGCTTCCGTAAAGCTGCGGCAGAACGGACTATCCGTAAGAGATGCGGAGGGCGGAGCTTTGACGGCGGGATCAGCACAGGAAGAAACATCCGTCCTTCCGGCTATTATCCCGATGATGAGTCCGGAAAAGACCTGACTGAGATAGAGTATCACCCCAAGACCGGTGTTATGAAGAAGGAGAGTTCCCACTCCCGTTATCAGAAATGCGGGTCCGGAACAGACACAGAAGCACATCATACGGCAGGCCTGACCGCGGGTAAGCCTTCCGCTGTCATAGAGTATCCGGACACATCGGGCGCCTACGGGAAACCCGCCTAAAAAGCTGAGTATCACGGCAGGCATAGCCTCTCCCGGAAGACGGAATACCCGCATCATAACGGCGTTTCTCACAGGACCGGCAGACGTCCCGCCCATTGAGCGCATCAGAAGGGATGACAGCACCATGAAGGGAAAAAGTGAGGGTATCAGAATTCCGGCGGAATTTTTCAGTGCAGTCCTTACACCTTCCGCAGCAGCGGAGGAACATAGCAAAAGCGCTGCCATACCCATGACTGACAGAATCGTTATCCCCTTCATGGCGGGACTGCCGTGTCTTTTTCGGTATGCCCTGCTGCGGGACTTTCTGACCCTGTAGGAAGAGGAGTCAGTATTTGCAGAACTGCCCGTACTGCGTTTTTTAAAGGACCCTATAAGTCTTCCAATACCCGAATTTCCGCTGACGCGCATAACATCACCCTCTTTATCTTATGTGCAGGGTGATTTTTTTATTTATCAGGGCATACAATAGGACAGAAAAGTCGGGGTGAAATGATGAAAAACGAGAACCGTAAGCACAACAGGGCATTATCTGCCATGGGGGCGCGCATGGGAGCGGTGCGTCTTGAGATCTGCGGCAACCGTGAACTGGTCTTCGGCGGCAGCAGAGGCATACTTGAATATACCGCAACGGACATCAGGATAAACGCCGGAAAATATATCGTCGCACTGCGGGGTCGGGGGCTGCATATCAAAAGCATGAACGACACGGACCTTGTGATACAAGGATTCTTTACGGCGATAGAATACCTTATGTAAGGAGTCGGCTATGATAGCTGTTATTATTTTCAGGTGGCTTTTCGGATATGTGCGGTTTTCGGTGGAGGGGAGGTTCCCAGAACGCTTTGTGAACCTTGCCGCAAGGCAGGGTCTTAACCTGTGGAAGCTGACAGGAGGCGGAAGTATCAGCGCCTGCGCCCGGAGAAGAGATGTTCCCATGCTTTTTGAAGCCGCAGAAAAGACCGGATGTCTTCTGCACATTCAGGAGGAACACGGTCTGCCCGCTGTGATAATGCGGTACCGTCACCGCTGGGGGCTGGCTGCGGGCGCATTGGTGTGCGCAGCATTATGTCACTATCTTTCGGGGTCGGTGTGGAACATCACCGTAACTGTACCGGAACAGATAAATGAATATGAGATACGCATGATGCTCAGGGAATACGGACTCTATGAGGGGGTAAGGGCAGACAGCGTTGACGTTCCTGGGATAATAAACGGCATCTCCACGTCCGACCGCAGAATAAGCTGGATGACCGTGAACATTATGGGGACAAATGCGGAGGTCAATATCAGCCCCAACCTTTCCGGAACGGAAAAGAAAAAGTCCGGCTCCGGTCTGAGCAACCTGAAATCCATAGCGGACGGGACCGTGACTCAGGTAAAGGTTTATAAAGGCACGGCACAGGTAAAAGCGGGTGACGGGATCCGGAAAAATCAGCTCCTCGTCAGCGGGCTTCTGGAATACAACAACGGCAGCGTGGTAATGACCGAGGCTTCCGCCTGTGTTATGGCAAGGACGTCAAGAAGAGTAACCCTCACCATCCCAAAGACTGTCACCGCCGCTGCCGTAACCGGAACGGTCTCGAAAAAAGAGCTTGACTTTTTCGGTCTGCGGCTGCCCCTGACACTGAACGAAGACCCGGCAGGAAACCGTTACCTTCACACATCCCTTTACCGTCTGTGTCCCATGGGCGGGACCATACCCATTGGAATATGCGAAGAACAATGGCGGCAATATGAAAACCGGCCGGTGGAGCTTTCGCAGACACAGGCCGGAGAACTGCTTGAAAAAAAGCTGAATATTTATGAATGGTTCATGATCGGCAGCACGGACAGCGGAAGGATAATAAACCGCAGCTGCAAATTGAGCAAAGAGAGCGGCGAATATGTTCTCACCGCCGATTATGTCATCGAAGAAAACGTATGCGTCAGGTCCGTAGTAAATACGGAACCGGAAACACAATAGCATTATTCCTCCGGTTCCTCCGCAGACTCCGCCCCGGTCGTCAGGATTGCGTCCTGAGGCTTTAGTTTGCCGCTCTTTTTTACATGGGTACCTATTATCTCGGAAACGTCACTTATGGCGATAAATGCCGAAGCGTCTATGGTCTTGATGATATCCTTAAGCTCGTGTATCTCAAAGCGTGTCAGAACGCAGTAAAGCACTACCTTCTTGCCGCTGACAAGACCCTCTCCCTCCATTATGGTGACAGTACGCCCCAGACGGCGATATATGCTTTCTGCGATCTCCTTGGCGTCGTTGGTGATTATCATAGCGGCCTTTGTCTGATCCATGCCGTTCTCCACTATGTCAAGGACCTTTGAGGTGATGAAGTAGGTCAGAAGACTGTACATTGCTCTGTCTGCGCCAAAAATAAATCCGGCAGCTGTAAAAATAAGCACATTGAAGCCCAGTACGATCTGACCCACCGGCAGCTTGAATTTCTTGTTCAGCAGTATGGCGGCCGTCTCCGTTCCGTCAAGACAGCCTCCGCAGCGTATCACCAGACCCACACCTATGCCAAGTATCACACCCCCAAAGCACACCGCCAGCAGAGCGTCCGTTGTGGCGTTTTCCATGGGCGCAAAAACTTCAAGAAAAACGGAAAACAGCAGCATTGCATAAACCGCCTTTACTATGAACCTCTTTCCCATCTTTCGTGTACCCAGAAGCAAAAAGGGAGTATTGAGTACCACCGTCAGCAGACTGAGGGGGATCCCTGTCAGGTTATTTACCATGATCCCTATACCCACAACGCCGCCGTCAAGGATGGTGCAGGGCACAAGGAATTCTTCGATGGCAAAGGCGGCAATGACCGCCCCGAGACTTATCCCGAGAAGCTCAAGAGCCAGTCTGAGAATATCGGTCCTTTTCATCTTCATGCTGCTCCTTTCGTCTCATACTGTTTTCCGATTAAAAGCTGACACTTTTAATCGGAAAAGGCGCCGCCCGAGGCTGCGCCCATCTGTGCATACGCACAGA
>JBGUWL010000193.1:0-2930 GCA_045221075.1 Acutalibacteraceae bacterium | reverse complement strand
GGTATCGCTGTCGCCGTCCTGAGAGGTCTCACCGGGAGTTGTTGCGGTGATCTTCTTTACCAGGGGAAGGGGATTAGCCTTGGGCTTGAGGCTGAAGCTTGCATCGGTGGACTTGATCTGTCTGAGAGCAGGCTGAACAACAACGGTGTTGTCGCTTACTGTGGGAACGATGAGATAGTAACCGTCGCCTGCGATGGTTGCGCCGCCTTCAACATCCTCAAGAGTTGCGGAATCGGTACCGGATGCTACGGTGTACTTAGCGACCTCAGCAAGAACGCTGTTGTCGGGATTCATCGTTACAGCCTTCAGGGATTTTGCAAGAGCGTTCCTCTGAGAAGCATCAAGGGTATTGAGCTTGTCAAAGGTGGTTGTGGTAACGCCGGCAAAGGGGGCATTCCATGCCCACTTTCCGGTGGAAGCGTTCTTCTTTGCGACCTGATATACGGTCACGCCGGCAGGTGTGATGGTATCTGCGCCGCAGGTGATGTCGCTGATGGAAATCGTGGGAAGCTCAGCTGCATAGACAGGAAGGGTGGTTGCTCCGATAGAAAGCAGCATTGCCATGGTAATGACAGCAGCGCCTGCTTTCTTCATGGTCTTTCTTTTCATTTGTTTTACCTCCAATATCATTTGATTGCCGTGCGGGTCGGTTTTATATGGCAGGCGATCCGCACGACTATCGTACTGCCATATTTTTTACTGATTATTGTTCGCCCTTATACCTCCCTTTGCTCGTTGGTATAAGCTGCTTAGGACTGCAGTTTCTTTTTATAGATGACCAGCGCCAGCACTGCAAGTCCTATTGCAAGGACGCCGACCACAGAAAAGTCTACCATGAAGGGCGTTCCGCCGGTCTCAGGCATGACTATTTCTATCAGGGTGTTGATCTTGTTTACCACCTTTTCGGTCGCGTCACCGTTGGTGGTAATGGAGAAGGGGTCCACGCCGGTATATCCATCGGGAACGGTAGTCTCGGCAAAGTAGTAGGTCTTGTTCAGTTCAAGATCGCTGAATACAAATTCTTTGCCGTCGTTTGCAAGAGTACCGGTGGAAACGGGATTGGTCTTGTTCTGAGCATCAGCCATTGTATTATACATGGTAAACTGAGCGCCCTTGAGGGGGTTATTGCGGTTGTCATATTTCTTTATGCGGATAGTGGCTTTAATGACAACATCCTTTGTATTGGTGACGGTCACGGTATCCTCCGGACCGTTCTTGTCGATTATCTTTCCGTTATCTCCGTAGTAGTAGGATACGGTGTAGCCGTCAGGCTTTGTCTCGGTAACGGTATATGTGGTCCCGTAGGGAATGTTCTTGAAGGTAATGCTGTCGTTGTGTCCGGCCTTGAAGGTGAAGACGCCAGCGGAGGTTATGCTCAGGTCGGTAACGCCGGCGGTGATCGAATCAACATTTACGTTTCTGTTGACAATGTAGTTGCCGAAGTCAACGCCTGCAGGTGCGGTAAGCGCCACGGTAAAGCTGAACTTTGCGTTGGTGTCAACGGTATCGCCCTGTGCAACGGAAACGGTCTTCTTGACTGTCAGCTTGCCGGTCTTGCGCTCGTTTACTGCGGAAGCGGTAAATGCGCCTGCGGGGTCAACGCTTGTGATGTAGCCGTTATCGCCATAGGTATAATTACCCTCTTTGATGGTACCGCTCATGTTCGACGCGGACTTCTGGGAATATTCGTCATCGGAAACCTCGGTAAGGGTGTACTTTGTCTCTACGGGGATGCCCTTGATGACTGCATACTGACCGGCCTTGATCTTGATGCCGGAGCTTACGCTGCCCTCGGTGCCTGTGGATGCGTAGAAGTCGCCCACGGTGGTGCCGTCAAACACTTCATACTTGAGGGATGATATATCCACATCCGCAACGGTGTCGCCGAAGAGGTTTGTAAGCGTCAGGTTGAAGGTAAACTGTCTGTCGGTCTCCCCTGCATTGACGGTGCTCTTCTGAACAACAAGATCGCCTACCTTGATGGTGTTGGTATAGGTTTCCTTGAGGTGAACTGTCTTTGTTGTTGATTCGGGGGCATTTGCATAGGTGTATGTTCCGTCTGCATTATAATCATTGAATTGTGAAACGGACTTGGAGAACAGCAGGGTATCATCGGCATCCTCCACCTTTACGGAGGTGTTGTAGTAGGTTGCGACCGCTCTTGTGCCGTCATCGGAGCCCATAGTGGTCGCCCTGTTGTCCTTGGGTTTTGCAAGGGTAGCGCTCTGCTTTACCCGCATAGTGCTGTCCTTTTTGAACTGTGACTGGAAGAAGGCGTCCTCACCGTACATCAGTCTGAAATGACCGTTGGATGTGGTATCACGGGTCAGTGTGGTCTCGGGTGTAGTCGAATTCGTAAGTACACCGAAGGGATCGGTGAGCCTGTAGGTCGTGCTACCCACAGGATTATAAGCCGTTGTGCTTGTGGGGGTGAAGGAATGGGATTCCTGGATGAGCACGGGTTCTGTGGTGACTGTTACCTTGTTGCTGTCCCAGCCTGCCGAATTATCCCATCCGGTAATATTGATCTTGTTATTGTTGTTTGTTACCGTAAGCTGACTTGCAGTGTCCCAGGGATCTCCCGCATCATAGGTAGTTCCTCCCACCGGAGCAGGGTTGCTGCCGTTGAACCTCCTGACTATGATGCCTGCATAATTGTCGTTGTCTATTTTGAAAAGACCTGTTGCAGTGTCCTTTTCAAAGCGCACATATTTTCCGTTCTGTCCGCTTTTCCATACCCATGCCATCAGAACGGCCCCGTCCTTGTCCCAGGTGCCGCCGCTCCATGTAGGATTGAGGTAGATATGGTCGTTATCCACCGCGGTTCCGCCGGGGGTATATTGGGGTTCCTGACCGCTCAGGCGGTTTATCAGGGTAGTATTTCCGGAATCGGTATTGTTTCTGTCGATGTATGTATAGGTGGGAGTAAG
>JBGUWL010000192.1:0-15836 GCA_045221075.1 Acutalibacteraceae bacterium | reverse complement strand
TCACGCCAGCCGTTTTTTGCGGACAGTCCCATGCGGTCAAGCATAAGACCGTATAAAACTCTTGCGTCCATCGACAGCCTCTTGAATTGCTCACCGACCAATAACTGCTTGGGGAAGCGATAAAATGAATAGCTTTCGGATTGATCTCCGTAGAAATAGCCAAAGCTCATGTTTTTTACTCCTTTACTCGTTCACAGAACACCAGGTATCTGAATCTCCCGCCGGTATTGGGCGGGTGACAGGTCAAAAGGGTAATCATATCCCTGCCGGGACGGATTAGGATTGCGTTTACGTCATTGGGCGCAATGATCTGGATTTCCTTAACGCAATAGCGCAGCGTTCCCCAAATGTTGGTGATTGTTACCTCGTCGCCATCTTCCAGCTTTTCAATGTCCAGAAAATACGGGTAGCCGTTCCAGCCACGGTGTCCGGCAATTACGGAATTGCTGTAATCGCCGCCGATGGGGATGCTGGTCTGTGACAGCACCGCCGCGCCCGCCGCCATGTTTGCCTCACTTGCGCCCAAAAACAGGGGCATTTCCAGATCCAGCTTCGGGATGCAGATTACCCCGAACTTTTCATCCGGAAGGCCGTAGTCGGTCAGCGTAAACTCGGACAGCTCATAGGCGCTCTTGCAGTTCAGATCACGCTGCTTGTGGGTATAAAGCCGCATATTGTAGTGCCGCATATCGTCCAGCAGCTCCGCATAGGGAACCGGCATCTGTTGTTCCTCAGAGACCTTTTGAATCGTTTCCCGGACTTCCCAATAGTGGCTGACCTCTTTCTTGATCTCTATGTCTTTTTCCCAGCGAAACACCCACGGCCTCACCGCAAGCGCGGCACCGGCAGTAGCAAGACAGAGAAGCAGTACCATAACAGCAAGCCGGACTTTATCGTTTCTCATGCTTTCCTCGCTTTCTTTCCGGCAGCTTCAGTTTGAAATGCTTTTGCGCAGTACGCGGCTCCCATATACGTTGATGCACAGAGAAATCCGTTTGCACAGCACGCGACGCCCATACGCGCTGATGCGCTAATAAATCCGTTTCATCGTGAAACGGATTTCTAATGGGCGTAGCGTCACGGTGAAACGCATTAAAATTTGACATTTTTCTGCACTTGTAAAGCCCAATCGCGGCGGCTCCGGCTGTGATGCCGGTGACCGCAAGCAGGCCATAGCCGAGACCGCGCATATATGCCTCGTCCCAGGTGGATTCCTCCAGCGGGGTAAATTCAGCGTCCTCTATAACGGCCTCCGCTTCCTCATACTCGATGCGCTCCCCGCGAACCAGAAGCCGGTGCGTGTTGACGGCAAAGGGCGTACAGGTCACAAGGGTGCAGAGATCGCGCCCCGGCTCAATGAGCAGCTTTTCGGAATCCTCCGGGAGTACCGTGTTGATTTCCGCCACCTTATAGGCCAGCGTCTGACCGAGGATACGGAGAAAGAAAATGTCCCCCTGTTTCAACAAGTCAAGATCGGAAAACATCTTTTGTCCGGCAAGGCCGCTGTGTCCTGTCAATACACAATGGGTATTCAAACCGCCTACGGGGAGCGAAGAGCCGAGAAGGTGGCCCACGCCGCGGTCAAGCGTCGCCTCGTCCGTGCCGTGGTAGATTGGGAGCTTTACGGATATAGGGGGGATTTCCACATAGCCCATGAGCCCGTCGCCCTGCACGTTCAAAAGCTCGTCGTAAATCTCGGAGGCGCTTGCAAGCGCCTCCTTGGAAAAGGCGGCTCCCGTCGCTGTCTGGAGAGTGCCGTTGTATCTCTGCGCCCGGTCGCGCAGCTCCTGCAGCTCGGTGTCATAAAGGGTTTCAATGCGTTCTGTATACTGCGTTTCGATCAGGCTTGCGTTTTTCTCCGCAAGCCTGTTTGCGATCAGGGGATAAAGGATCACGACGAGGGAAATGACAAGAAATGCTGCCAGAAGTGTAATTTTCATTTTCTTCATCCGTCCTCTTTTCGAGACAGGAGGGCGGTATTCCCGCCCTCCTGCGTAATCAGTAGTCCACTCGTTTCCTCGCAATAACAATGATTCCCACGACGCACAGGGCCAGAACCGTAAAGCCGATCACCGGGTACATCCATGTACCCCGGCTGCCGGTCTGGGGCAGATCAAAGCCCTTGGTATTGATAACATTGAAAAGCGCAAGCGCGGAGACAGAGCCATTGTCCGACAGCATGGAAACGTCGTTGCCGTCCACGGTGGCGGAGGCGGTCAGCAGCTTGTGTTCCAGGTGGCGCTGGGGCATATTGTGGAACATCCCGGCGGGGACGCTTGCAAAGCGGGGATCGTTCTGGACGAGGCCGAGCGTGTCCGTGCCGTAGATGGGACAGGCGTTTGCGCCCTCCGCCTTGGAGATAATGACCTTGACGCCCTGCTTGAGCAGCGTGTAGGCTTTATCTGTCTGAATCTCCTTGATGGTATAGGCGTCGTCCTCCAAGCCCTTAATGACCAGCTTGCCCGCCGTGGTAGGGACAAACTGTGTGGCCTGCTCCGCGGCCTCCACATGGCCGGTCACATACCAGACACCTTCGGCAGAATTGAGAGCGGCGGTCAGGAAGTAGTTGTCCGTATCATTGTGGGCGACAAACTTGACCTGGGAGAAGTCGCCGTTGCCGGATGAAAACTGCTTTGTAACATCCACGCCGTAAGAATAAACGTGGCAATCATCCACAAGGGTATCGTAGTAGTCGGTGTTGCTGCGCTTCCACGTCAGGACAACCGCGTTGTCGTTGCCGCTGTTGCCGTAGGTCACGGTGTTGTCCATGTTGAGCTTTGCCTTGTAGGTGATGCGAACGGTACAGCCGGAATAGCCGGAATTGACCATGTTCGGGCCGTTGTAGACCGTGGGGCTGGTGTTGATCTCGGACAGGCCGGAGGCAGTCATGGCGATGCTCATAATGCTGTTGCCATCCTTGGCGGTGTAAGAGACAGTGAACTTGCCGTCAGCCTCAGACCATTCGGCAATCTTGTCCGTGCATCCCGCGTCCTTGTAAAAGGCCAGCTTCACATCGCCCTTGGTGTAAGTGATGCCTTTACTCAGCGTGTCAGTAAAACCGTACTCGGTCAGATAGGACGCAGCCGAGGTAATGCTGGGCATGGTGGAAATGATCTGGTATTCCAGCGTGTCATTGCCGGAAGCCGAGGCGGTGTGCGCGTAGCCGTCAGAAATGTTGTCCGGACTTCCAGCGTTGGCTCCGGTGTCGATCCTGGCCTCGCGCACGGTCTTTTCGATAGACGGAATGCCCGTGGCGTTCTTGGGGTACAGCACCGGGTCATAGATCCATTCGCTGCCATTTACAACATTGGTCATGGGCAGGGAGATCAGGAAAGGCGCGGTGGTTTCCGTGACCATTTCGGGGACACGGGTTTCCACCACAAGGTACAGGCCGAGGGGCAGGCCGGACACGGCGCTGTGTCCGTAGGCGTCCGTTTCGGGCATGGCGCTGCCGCCAGCAAACTGGACAAACCTTTCGGCGGCATTGCGCGTCGCCGTGCCGTTGGTGTTCAGCGCGTTCTTGAGGCCGTCGATCAGCACGTCGGAGGTGTAGTAGTAAATGGTCTTGCCGTCCTCGGTCTTGTCTGCCGGGGCAAAGCGGTCATTGGCGGTGACGCCGAGGACATTCAGAAAAGCGGCGTTCAGCTCACTGTTTTCAATACCGTACAGCAGTTCAACGCGGTTCGTGTTGTCCTCGGTCTTGGTGTAGGCCAGAATATCCGCCAGCTTGACATAGGTAAATTCCACGCCGCGCACAGCGTAGCCGTATGCGTCGCCGTTCGCGTTCAGCGCGGAGACACGGGCGGGATTGCCCAGAATGGCCTCCACGCCGCTTTCGTCCCGGATGCCGGTGCTGACATAGGAGCTGTCCCAAACGCCGTCTTTCTCCGCGCCGGTGAGATCGTATTTATACAGACTGATGGAGCCGGTGCGCGTCGTGTCGATCAGCGCCGGATCAGCGGCGGCAAAGGCGGGAATGGAAAAGCTGCCGACCATGACAAGGGCCAGCAGCAGAGAAAAGAGTTTTTTCATGATTCGCAATCTTCCTTTCTTTTAAGATAGATAATGAGGGGTATAGCGCAAATGGGCATAAAAAGAGGCAGCAGATCAAAGCCTCTGCCGCCGGTTTTGGGGAGCCGGTATGTGGGATCGTCTGTTGCGGTGACATACAGGGAATAACAGTATGTCTTGCCGTCTACGGTTTCCGAGTCCTCAATATTGGTTTTCTGCGTTTCAATTGGAAGTGTGCCTTTGTAGAGTTCGGTGCCGATCAGGGAATAGCCCTGCGGGGCCTTGGTTTCGGTCAGGCGGTAGAGAATCGTGCTGTCCGCCCGGAGGCCGGTAAAGCTGACGCTGCCTGTGCTGTCGGTGGTAAGCTGACCATTAGAAAGACTACTACTTGTGCAGCCGCCCGCCGTGACGTTCTCTCCGCTGCGGTTCATGACGGGGGTCCAGGTCGTTCCGCTGTTTGTGGAGTATTCCAAAAGGAAGGATGCTCCTGCGAGGGGCTTGCCTTTCTCGTCCTGCTTCTTGACCTCCAGCGTTCCCGGCCTGCGAAGATCTGTTACGGTCTGGGTGCCGTTTTCCGAGGGAACAGACACGGTATAGGCTCTCTCGTCCACCTTGTAGCCCTTGGGCGCGGTAATCTCCTGTACCCGGTAATTGCCGTAGAGCAGGTTTTCAAAGACGATCTCACCGTTTTCGTTGGCGGTGCCTTCGGCCAGTTTCTTGCCGCTTTCATCCATGAGCTGATACACGGCTCCGGCAAGGGGCTTGTTCTCATAGGCGTCTTTTTTGATGAGCTTCAGGCTTCCGCGGCTTGGGGTATTCTTGACGCTGATTTCCACAGTTTTGCCGTGTTCGGTCAGCTCCACCGGGATCGGGGTGGAATCCAGAGCATAGCCTTCCGGCGCTTCCGTCTCGGTCAGCGTATAGGCACCGAGGGCCATCCCGGTAAAAGTGATCTTGCCCTCCGTGCCGGTGACTGCTTCGGAAATGAGCCTGCCGGTGGAATCCGTCAGCTTGAAGCGGACGCCTGCGAGGGGCTTGTTTGTCTCTGCATCGGTTTTGAGAATGGAAATATTGCCGACTGCGCGGGTATTCGTGACCGTCTTGCTCACCGTCTGCCCGGCGCTGGTGACTTCGACCGTGATCGGGGTGGAGTCCAGGACATATCCAACCGGAGCCGCCGTTTCGGTCAGCTTGTAGGTGCCGAGGGTAAGGCCGGTGAAGGTGAGCTTGCCGTCCGCTGCGGTGTCGCCCTCCTTGATGAGTTTACCGGTGGAATCCGTCAGCTTGAAATGCGATCCCGCAAGAGGCTTGTTTGTCTCCGCGTCGGTCTTGAGGATTGCAATACCGCCGGTTTGCTTGGCATTGGTGATCTCTTTTGTTACCACATCACCGTCATTCACTAACTCGATGGAAAACGGGGTTTCGTCCAGCGTGTAGCCGTTCAGCGTCGCGGTTTCCTTGAGGATGTACTTGCCAATAGGGAGCATGGTGAAAAGCAGCTTGCCGTCCGTCCCGGTGCCGCCCTCGTCGATCAGGTTCCCGGCCTCGTCCGTCAGCTTGAAGTGGACGCCCGCAAGCGGAGCGCCGTTCTCGTCACTCTTGATTACCCGGACATGACCATGAGCCTTATAGTTTGTGAACGTGTGTTCGTCAACCGCGGTATGATAGCCGACCCGCGCCGCCATGAGGTTATGGTTCGGTATATAGCCGGGAAGCTCTGAGGTTTCGGCATACCAGTAATCCCCGATGGGGAGATTGTCAAAAACTACAATGCCGTTTTCGTCCGTCGTGCCGGTGGTAAGCTCGTTTTTGTCCGCGTCGTACAGTGTGAACACAACGCCGCTCAAAAGCTCGCCGTCGTTGTTGCGTTTGGTGATCTTGATACTGCCTCTGGCGGGCTTGTTGGTGTAGCTTAACGTGACGACCTTTCCGTTTCCGTCCAGATAAACAAGCTCGATGCCGCCCTCCGGGAAATAACCGGGCGGGACTTGGCTTTCCTGGCAGTAATACGGGCCGAGGGGCAGTCCCGCAAAAACCACGACGCCTGATTCATCGGTCGTTCCCTTGGTGACTTCGCGCATGTGATCATCAAGGATGGTAAACTCCGCGCCCTGCAGAGGTTCGCCGGTGTCAGAATCCGTCTTGAGAATCTTGATGGTGCCAGCGGATTTGTAATTGACGATGGTCTTGGTGATGACCTGCCCGTCCTCCGTAATGCTGATGGGGTACTTGGTATCGTCCAGCGCATAGCCGGGAACTGCAAAGGTTTCCTGATAGAAATAGCTGCCCAGCGGGAGATCGGAGAATACCAGGACGCCGCTGCTGTCCGTGCCGCCGCTTGTGATCCGGTTGCCGTCGCTGTCAAGCAGTTGAAAGCCGGTGCTTGCAATCGGGGTGCCGTTTTCATCGGTCTTGACAATCTTCAGGCTGCCCTTAGACGGGATACGCTCATTCGTGACGGTTTTCTGCACAAGCAGGCTGCTCGTCGTGATAGATACCGCATACTGTGTGGTGTCCGGAACAAATCCGGGCAGGGCGCCAGTTTCGGCGTAGAAGTAATTGCCGGGGACAAGATCGCTGAATGATACGATGCCGGAGCTGTCCGTGGTCTTGGTGCTGATGGTGCGCTTGGAAGCATCGTACAGGGTAAAGCCCACGCCGGAAAGAGGATTGCCGCTGTCGTCCGTCTTGGTGATCTGGAGTCCGCCTTTCTCCGGGGTGTTGGTCATGGTCTTTTTCACGACCTGCCCATTGGAGGAAATGGAGACCGGGTACTGCGCGGAATCCAGCACATAACCGGGCAAGGCGCTCGTTTCTGCATAATAGTAGTTGCCGAGGTCAAGATCGGAGAATGTGACAATACCGCTTCTGTCTGTGGTCTTGGTGCTGATGGCACGCTTGGAAGCATCGTACAGGGTGAAGCCCACGCCGGAAAGCGGGTTGCCGCTGTCGTCCGTCTTGGTGATCTGCAAGCTGCCTTTCTGCGACTGCACGGTTGCGCTGGGTGTTTTTACAGTGAGGAAGCCTCTCACAAAAACGTCCTGTGACCCGTCCAGCGTGCTTGTGACGATTCTTTGCTGGTTGTAGACGGACGGTGCCCAGAAGAACAGCTTCGCGGTGGGCAGGTGATCCATCCCATAGGCGCACAGCGTATAGCTGCCGTTGGCATAGGCAACAGGAATCTTGATCGTCAGCGTTTCCTGATCTGCGCCGGTATGTCCGAGAATCTGCTTGCCCTCCGGCATATCGTCCATGAGGTCATAAGTGCCGTTGATACCGTTGGTGAGCGTGACGCTGCCAGTGAAGTAGTCTCCCTCCTGGGTGAGCGTAATTTCTGACGGGCTAAACGTCAGGCTCCCGGCACCGCCGGTAGACACATTTCCGGATCGGGCCATTTGCAGCAAGCCGAGCGACCAATAGAAAAGATCTTCATAGCCGGGCCTGCCTCTGATCCAGTCACCGTTGACATTGAGGTTGAGGTACTGGGGCATCCCATCGGCGTAATTCTCCGCTAAGAAAAAACGAATAGCGTTTGCGGTTGCGTATCTGGCCTCCAGGTCAGAAAAGCCGCCATTGTCCGCGGGGTAGCCGTGGGTGAGAATTGCCTTGAGGCCGGTCAAAACATACTCGTCATACACATACTCGCCGTCGATGGAGGAGTAGGCCGCGTTATACGGGTTATCTTTGCTGGTTTGCAGGCAATAGGCCACTTGACCGTCAGAAGTAGCGTGTCCGGGCGTCTGGAGATCGACCCAGACCCCGGAAGTGTTGTACGTCTGGAAATATGAGTACATGGTGCCTGTGGTAATGACCGCCGAGTCCGCATAGGCGGTCAGGGAAAAGGCTGCGCAGAACATGAGCATAACGCAGAGCAGCACAGCAATGCTTCTGCGCCATTTTGTTTTGAGAATTGGCAATCGCCTCCTATGTAATAGTTTTTGGGGAAAAGAGAGATTAGCGGACGGCACCACCTCCTTTCTCCGGCGAATTGCCCTTGCTGATGGCGGTCATGCGGCCGGGAGTAAAGGGACACTCGGCAAACTTGCAGTACCGATCCTTGCGGTACGGTCGGTGCCAGCGGCAGCTCCGGCACTCCGGGTGTGGGCCGTCCTTGCCGCTGTCATAGTGGTCTGAGCTGGGTGTTCCTCGCATGAGACTTTCAAAAGCCCTATGATCGCCATTGGTAAAATACATGGCATCCCTCCCTTACGGTAATTTTGGGGCTTTGCGGTATATATAAAAAAATCCGTTTCACGGTGAAACGGATTTCCTGACAGGTTGATGTGGTTTTTATGATATGCTATAATTCGACTTGTTACTTTGCTTAGTTGTATTGGAGATAGGGTTTATGAATTTTCAAGGAGATAACTCATCTTGGGAAAAGATGAGTTACATGGAGAAGAACAAGAGCTTATTCTATAAGCAGAAAAGACTTCTTGATATGTTTCAGGAGCGAGGAGCCATTTCAAAGGCCCAGCACGACAAGAGCCTCCATGATCTGCGTGAGAAGATGGGTATTAAAGCCTGAAAAGTGCTGATATTAGAAAGGAAATGGATTTATCATGCCTATTAACTATGATATGAAAACTTTGCGTGCTGAATACATTTCCTATATTCAGCAAATGGGAAAAGCAAAGACCACGGCTTTCACGACGGCAAATGAGATTTTCGGACTGTGGAATAATTGTGGGGAGCAATTCTTCTGGGATGCGATTCGTGCTGACGATAATGCCTTAGATAGAATCCTGACGGACTATTTGGAAACGTATTATCCAAAACAAATACGCTATATTTCGGGCTACAAGACAAGCATAAGGTATTTTCGAGATTTTCTGGCTTCCAGCGCCGGAGATAGTTCTTTTTCTACAAATGTCTCCGAAAATAGAAGCCGCCGGGTGTCGGTTCCTCAAAAGCAAGTACAGTCGGTTCTTACATTGACAAATGAGATGCTTGAAGAAGAACACAAAATTGTCCTTGCAGATCCGGGATATGGGACTGATTATGCACTGGTGGATTCTGTTTTCAAACGCTTTCCAAGCAATACCGATCCGGAGCTTGTTGCACTTAAAATTGCGCTGGTTGATATGACCATGTCTACAAATCTCAGCCGACACAGACAAAAAATCGTTGTCACAGAGCTGGCTGAGATCATTACCGGCATAGAAGATTTTGATGTACGCATCCAACAGGGTGACCCATCGTTAGTGCCGATCATTGCAAATAATACAGGAAAAATAAATCTCTTTTCCTTTGCAACAAAATACTGTACGTTTCATGCGGTAGATGTATATGGAAAGGATGACTACGTGATTTATGACCGCGTAGTAAAAGATGCACTCCCCAAATATGTACCTGGCTTGCGCAAATCGACTCTGGAAGGCTGGAGAAGAGATTTCAACTATACTGCTTATATAAAGTGCATTGATGATCTTCTTGATGCAAACGGTATCAATATCCCTTTTCGACATAGGAAACTTGACCATTATTTATGGCATAAGTACAGGAAAGCAGATGAAAGCGATTTTTCGGACGATGAATAAGCATCCTTCATGTTAATCTATTTGGTCTGGTTTGGAAGGTGAATTAGATGATACTTCAACAGTTGTTTGCTGGACAAGGATTAGACTGGAAGCGGACGAAACTACTTCGTCATAACCTGACGAATGAATTGGTCGCCCAAAACTATGAAAAAGGGTATATAGAGGATTATCAGTCTGTCCAGTCCCTGACAAGATTTCAAAACTGTGATACTATACTGAGCTTCCTTGGAACAGAGGGTACAAATGGCGTTTACTTAGGCTGTTACCGTGTCGGAAAAAGCGTTCCTTTCGATAAATCAATTCTCCCAGAGGGCTTTGTAACAGATTCAGGGATGGAGAAGGACGTTATATATAGCTTATCTCCTATGGATGTCCTGCCTGAGCTGAAGAACAGATTGGTGATAGATTGGGGCCGTGGAACAAATAACTGGTGTCATAATGGCACAACCGAAAAAGAGATTCTTGAGATAAGACCGCCAAAATCAGAAATTCGTTTTACAAGCTATGAGGATGTACTGCTGTCCTTTGAAACTCTCCGTACCATCGTTTATAATCAGTCGGCATACAAAGAATGGAAAAACCGTCTATCTGCGGTCGCCGGTGTTTACCTTATTACAGACAAGAAAACAGGCAAGCTCTATGTTGGCTCTGCCAGCGGGGAGCAGGGCGGTATATGGGGGCGCTGGAGCCAATATGCCCACACAAAGCATGGCGGCAACAAACGGATTGTTGAACTGATCGAAGCCTATCCTGATTACTGCTTGAACTTTCAATACTCAATTCTTGAGGTTTATCCGATAAAAAAAGATAGGCAAGAAGTACTTGCATGTGAGCGGCTATATAAGAATAAACTCCTATCTATTGAATATGGGCTTAATGATAACTAAGGCTATACATTGAAAAAGCATATAATGTTTTTGGAAAATGCGTTTCACAGTGAAACGTATTTAGAACAGCAAAAAGGCCGCTTTCACGATCTTTAGTGGAACGCGGAAACGGCCTTCGTAATCTCAAGCTCGGGAGGTGCAGTCAATACACTAAATCCTCTAATGACACAAAAAAGTACGCTTGAGAAATAGCTTGCTCACTCTGCTTCTACAATAATCCCGTGAATAGACCAAATGTCATTATATGCAAGTTCAGCCATATGTTTTGCTCGTTCATCAATATCTTTTGCTGTCCAGTCTGTTTTCGTGCCATACCGTTCCAAAAATTTTTTTACAGATACAAAATTAGATTTATTATACTGTTGAATCTTATCAGCAAAACAATCGTTACCTATGCTATTATTTACACCTTCTGCCAAAGGAAGTAAATTACCTATTCTACAATGGCTTTCTTCTCCGTTATCACATCCGACGTGTTCAATAGTAAATGTTTGTACGCTGAGTTCATTATTTTTGGATTGCCAATAGTTTTCAAATCCTTTCAAGATATATTGCACATCATGTTTTTTCGCTGGAGTTCTATATGATTTGACTTTGTTGGAGTATCCAAGAATTAAAAACGCAGTCATAAATTGGGCGTATGGGGGATAATATGTTCTTAATTTTTTTACGAACTCTATAATGCCTGCTTTTGCATCGCCAGTTTCTATTTGCCTAGAAAAATCAGTCACAATATCATCCAGCGTATTTGATTTTCCTCCGCAAACAACGCCATATGCAAAATAAAAATTTTGCATGAAAACGAAGAATTGTTCGGCCATCGAAACATCAATTTTTTCATGATTAAGCGCAGATACAACTGACAAAAATATTGGCCTAAATTGTCGATGATTATTGTCTTTAAAGAATTGTAGTGCTTGTCTTATTGTTGAGTTATTACATTCATCAGGAAGATAAAACCATCTGTATATTTGTGCTTTTTGGATGAGATCTTCCAACAATTCACTCATTTCGCTTTTTTTGCATTTCGCCTTGATTATTCTAAACTCAGAATTGTCCTTTGAAGGTTTTTCAAAGCGATGCGTGACATAGTGATTGAAAAAGTTAACAATAACAGGGCGTTTATCAACAAACAAAAGGTTTTCTAATTTATCCCATAGAATTTTTGCTTTATCAATATCAGAGCGTGGTTGAACGTATTTCAAAATATAGTTTTTAATTAGTTCATGTTGTTGCAGATCAACACCTCGTGCATTGAGGATTTCAAAGATATTATAGCTTTCTTGTTGATTTGTAGCTAATATTTCTATGACATCAAGGGATAAAATTTTATCCTTAATTCGGGACAGCTCAGCTATTCTTTCGCTGGAACTATCAATCATTTCAGAAAACTGTGTATAAAAAAAGATAAAACACTGCTTAATGTTCAGATTGTCTTTTGGGGTAGATGCGAGATATGCGCTCGAAAAAAGATTGTTTTTAGATTGCAAGGAATTATAAGAAGTAGCCTCGTCTACAAGAAGTTGAAAGTTTGAAAGATCAGTGTTCCCTACTCTACTATAGGGCTTTCCCAAATCGTCTGTACCCAAAATGTACTTTGTCACACCATTAAAGCGATCCTGCTCTCCAGCTTCATTAAAAAGAACACAGATAGAGCAAAGCATAATGATAATGGTTGTAAGGCGTTGTTGCCCATCAATTACAACCAGTTTGTTGTCTTTAGTGTTTTTTTCAAAAACAAAACTGCCAAGAAAATGAGTCCAATCTTGATCTGAAGAAAGAGTTTCGTTTTCCAAGCAGTATTTGAGATCGTCCAATAGTTCCCGCCACTGTTTTTCTTCCCAGACATATTTGCGTTGATAACGAGGGATTGTATATTGCCAGTCACCAGTTAATATTGTACTTATCTTTCTTTGTTCAGCGTTAAAAGCCACAAGCGCCCCTCCCCTTATATCTTTTGGTTATAGATTATATCACACAGGTGGTCGAAAGTATATATATAGATTGACTTTTTCTGTCGATCTTGGAGGAACTAACGTAACCTATGAGGATAACGAACGGCGTTTACATATATCCAAGAAAGGATAACCTGCGGCACCATGAACATATCCTGCCTACGGAAAAGACGTAGTCGCTGAAAATACAGGTGGAGGCTACCAAGCAACAGGGCGCAGGGCCCGAAGAGGATGCAAAGGACACCGTAAAACGCTCCACTCTGGTTGTCTGGGATCGCAACGTCATGAACTACAAGCAGGTACAGCGGTATATCCGGCTGATCGAGTTTGTCCCCGATCTGAAAAAGATGGTGGACGAAAAGAAGCTGTCCTTTACCTTGGCGCTGTAGGTTTCCCTCATCCACGCCAAAAATCAGCGGTATATCGCCGTGTCCATTGAGGGTCAGCAGTCTTCGCCCTCTCTGACCCAGGCGTAAAAGCTCCGGGAGTTGGATAAGGATGACAAGCTGAACGGTGATGTGATTGCCAGGTTTGCCCCACATGAGGCTTTCAAGTGCCCGACGATCGCCATTGGTAAAGTACATGGCTTGCCTCTTTTCGGCTTGGATTGGGCTGCGCGATTGGGATTGCAATATACTATAGTAATGTGTTTCATGGTGAAACGCATTTTGGGCAACAAAAAAAGGCCGCTTTCACGATCTGCATGGAACGTGGAAACGGCCTTCTGACAGGGGAGGACGCTTGAATGGCGGTGGAAGCTGCCAGCATCATCCCAATATTTGATTTTTGTTACAAAAAAGGCTTGATTTCCTAAAAAATCAAGCCTTTCCAATGTACCTGGTGGAGATAAGCGGGATCGAACCGCTGACCTCTTGAATGCCATTCAAGCGCTCTCCCAGCTGAGCTATACCCCCGAATAGGGTACATTGTTATTGAATTATAAGGGTTTGCGAGTTTCGCATTTGCTCAACGATGGGGGCTTATGAAACATCATTCGGGCTCCCAGCTGAGCTATACCCCCGTGAGCAAGATGGATAATACCAGAAAGGATAGAAAATGTCAAGCATTTTTTTGAAGTTTTTTTCCTTTTCCCGGGAAATGATTTTTGCTCGTTTTTCAAAAGAAAATGGATGCTGTTTGGGATCAGATGTGATATAATGCGCACAAACGCGAAATTGATGCAAGGAGAGAGCTCTATGTTTATTGAAGTCAACGGCACGCGGCTGTATTACGAAAAGCGGGGAGAGGGGCGGCCGCTGATCCTGCTGCACGGCAACGGCGAGGATCACACGATCTTTCAGCAGGCCCTGCTGCTTTTGGAGAAACGCTTCTGCTGCTATGCGGTCGATTCCCGCTGCCACGGTCAGAGCGGGGGAGGGGCGCTCCACTACACGGATATGGCGGCGGATATGCTCTGCTTCATGGAGGAGCTCGATCTGCGGGACGTGATCTTTTACGGCTTCAGCGACGGCGGCATTATCGGACTGCTGGCGGCGCCGCGGACGGATCGGATCTCGACGCTCATTGTCAGCGGGGCCAACCTCACTCCGATGGGGATCAGGCTGTGGGAGAGACTGAAGATTTACGCCGAATACCTCTTCCGGAAGGATCCGAAGCTGGCGCTGATGATTTACGAACCGTGTATTTCCGACGACGTCCTTGCCGGGATCCGTGCCGATACGCTGGTGCTGGCCGGGAGCAGCGACGTGATTTGCGAGCGGGAGACAAGGCATATTGCGGATGTGATCCCCGGCGCCGAGCTGCAGATCCTGGATG
This sequence comes from Acutalibacteraceae bacterium, assembly GCA_045221075.1. Classification (GTDB taxonomy): domain Bacteria; phylum Bacillota; class Clostridia; order Oscillospirales; family Acutalibacteraceae; genus UBA1213. Next base: position 1,667 of record JBGUWL010000192.1, on the reverse strand, counting down.
GCGAGGATCACGAATCTTATATTGTCCACAGCGAAAAGATCGCAAAGCTAATAATTGATTACTGCAGAACAAGCCGGTAAGTAGTGCAAAACGTCGAAAAAGTTTAAAGTACGTTCATAATTATTGATTTTTCCCAAAAACAGTTTATACTATCCTCATTATCTCTTAAGGAGAGGTGTATGTAAATGAATAATCAAAGAGAAAGACTCGGCAGCCGCCTTGGCTTTATTCTGCTCAGCGCGGGATGCGCCATCGGCTGCGGCAACGTGTGGAAGTTCCCGTGGATGACCGGTCAGTACGGCGGCGGCGGATTTGTGCTTGTCTATGTGCTGTGCCTGCTGCTGCTCGGTCTGCCCGCCATGACCATGGAGTTCGCCATGGGCCGCGCGTCCCAGGCCAGCCCTGTCCAGATGTACCAGAAGCTGGAAAAGCCTGGCCAGAAATGGCATATCCACGGCTATATCTGCCTGCTCGGCAATATTGCCCTGATGGCTTTCTACACGGTTGTCACCGGCTGGATGATCTACTACTTCGTGCAGTTCCTCACTGGCAAGACCGCTGATCTCGGCTTTGTCAACATGATCACCAACCCCACTGTCAATGTGACCTACCTCGCCGTCGCTGTCGCGGTCGGTTTCGCGGTGCTGAGCTTTGACCTCCAGGGCGGCCTGGAGCGCGTTACCAAGTACATGATGGTCGCGCTCTTCGCGCTTATGCTGGTTCTGGCGTTCCACAGCGCTACGCTTGACGGCGCAAAGGAAGGTCTGAGATTCTACCTCATCCCTGACTTTTCCAAGATCAATGGCCAGGTGGTCGTCGGCGCCATGAACCAGGCGTTCTTCACCCTGTCGCTCGGTATTGGCTCCATGGCCATCTTCGGCAGCTACATCGGCAAGGAGCGCTCCCTGCTGGGTGAGTCCGTGAACGTCATCCTGCTTGATACCTTCGTGGCGATCATGGCGGGCTTTATCATCTTCCCCGCCTGCTTTACCTATGACATCACCCCGGGCGCAGGTCCCGCGCTGCTCTTCGACACCATGGCTTCTGTCTTCCTCAACATGGCCGGCGGCCGCCTCTGGGGCACGCTGTTCTTCCTGTTCATGGTCTTCGCCGCCTTCTCCACGGAGCTTGCCGTGTTTGAGAACATCCTCGCCTGCGTGCGTGAGCTGACCGGCTGGAGCCGCCCCAAGGGCTGTATCGTCTGCGGCGTCGGCATCTTCCTGATCTCTTTGACCACTGCTCTCGGCTACAGCGTGTGGGGCGGGTTCCACCCCTTCAACCCCGACACTGCATGGCTTGACTTCTGGGACTTCATCGTCAGCACGAACTGCCTGCCTGTCGGCGCGCTGGTTTTCTCCATCTTCTGCTGCTACAAGATCGGCTGGGGCTGGGATAAGTTCATTGCCGAAGCCAACGCCGGCAAGGGCCTGAAGGTGCAGAGCTGGATGAAGCCGATCTTCATGTACTTCGTTCCGATCTGCGTCGCCGCCCTCTATGTTTACGGCCTCGCCACCTTCGGCTGGAAGTAAAACAACCTGCATACGATCTGACACCCTGTACCAAACCCTGGTACAGGGTGTTTTTTAGTGTGCCGGGCATGGCACAGTTCTAGCGGGTGAAAGTCTCGCCACGGGTAGTTACCGCCAAGTGTAGCGAACCGCAAGCCG
>JBGUWL010000191.1:0-3634 GCA_045221075.1 Acutalibacteraceae bacterium | reverse complement strand
ACAAGAAGAACGATCCGGATAGGCTTGAGATGAACAAGTACTGCAGATTCTGCAGGAAGCATACTCTGCACAAGGAAACGAAGTAAGGAACGGAGGGTAATTATGGCAAAAGAAAAAAAGGCTAACAAAAAGCCTAACATCTTTAAGCGAATCGGTAATTACTTCCGTGAGGTCTTCATCGAGATCAAAAAGATCGTTTGGCCCGCCCCCAAGACAACATTCAAGAACACGGGTATCGTGCTTATTGCAATGCTGCTGGTGGGAGCAGTGATTTTCGGCGTGGATTCCGGACTGCATTATCTTTTCGGTCTGGTAATGAATCTGGCCGGAAACTAACAGGATCATTCGGAGGAGATATCTATGCCGGACAACGAAGCAAGATGGTATGTGGTCCATACATACTCGGGTTATGAAAACAAGGTGGCCTCTAATCTGGCAAAGACCGTTGAAAACAGAGGTCTGGAGGATCTGATCCAGGATATCCGTGTTCCTACCGAAACGGTGACCGAGATCAAAGACAACAAGGCCAAAGAGGTTGAACGAAAGATCTTTCCCGGATATGTCATTGTGAAGATGGTTATGAACGACGATTCATGGTATATCGTCCGCAACATAAGAGGATGTACCGGATTTGTCGGACCGAGCTCAAAGCCTGTTCCCCTTTCGGACGAAGAGGTCGAAAGACTCGGTGTTGAGACCAGGTCCGTAGAGATCAACTACGAGGTGGGCGACAGCGTCCGCATCACCGACAGTCCCTTTGAGGATTCTATCGGCGTGGTTGACAATATCGACCTGCAGAACAACAGCGTCCGCGTCATTATAAGAATGTTCGGACGTGAAACTCCCGTAGAGCTTGAGCTGGATCAGGTCGAGCCTCTGGAGTAAAGAGGTTAATAACGGAAGTGTCCGTTGTTATTGAGGGGATTTCCCCTTGTGGGAGGAAGCGAAAATTTTTCTGTCGCTCCGTATTTTACCACGAATTTTGGAGGTGCAATTTAAAATGGCTCAGAAGGTAACAGGCTTTATCAAGCTCCAGATACCTGCCGGCAAGGCGACCCCGGCGCCCCCTGTTGGTCCTGCACTTGGACAGCACGGCGTCAACATCATGGCGTTCACAAAGGAATTCAACGAGCGTACAAAGAACGACATCGGTCTTATCATCCCTGTTGTTATCACAGTATACGCTGACCGTTCCTTCTCCTTTGTCACCAAGACTCCGCCTGCTGCAGTTCTTATCAAGAAGGCTTGCGGTATCGACACCGCATCCGGTGAACCCAACAAGAAAAAGGTTGCAAAGATCACCCGTGAGCAGATCCAGAAGATCGCTGAACAGAAGATGCCCGACCTGAACGCAGGCAGCATCGAGGCAGCCTGCAGCATGATCGCAGGTACCGCCAGAAGCATGGGTGTCGTAGTAGTAGACTGATCGTCTGCGACCCGAGTGGGAGGAAATAAACTCCGATTTTACCACTGAATAGGGAGGAAAACCAATGAAACACGGTAAAAAATATGTTGATGCTGCAAAGCTCATCGACAAAACAAAGGCTTACGAGACCAAGGAAGCAATTGATGTCTGCCTCAAGACAGCAACAGCAAAGTTCGACGAGACCGTTGAGCTCCATGTAAAGCTGGGCGTTGACTCACGTCATGCCGATCAGCAGGTAAGAGGCGCTATCGTACTTCCCAACGGTACCGGCAAGCAGGTAAGAGTTCTTGCGATCTGCAAGGGCGACAACGTGGCAAAGGCTCAGGAAGCCGGAGCCGAATATGTAGGCGCAGAGGAATTTACCCAGAAGATCCAGAGCGAAGGCTGGATGGATTTTGACGTGCTCATCACTACACCCGACATGATGGGTCTGGTTGGCCGTCTTGGTAAGATCCTTGGCCCCAGAGGTCTTATGCCTAACCCCAAGGCAGGTACCGTTACACCCGACATTGCCAGAGCTATCAAAGAGGCAAAGGCCGGTAAGATCGAGTATCGTCTTGACAAAACAAACATCATTCACTGCCCCATCGGCAAGGTTTCCTTTGGTACCGACAAGATCGCCGAGAACTTCGAGGCTCTTATCAGCGCTATCGTAAAGGCAAAGCCCGCCGCTGCAAAGGGTCAGTACATCAGGTCATGTGCCGTTGCTACAACAATGGGTCCCGCTGTCAGGATCAACCCCGCTAAGATCGGCGGAGCTGTCTGATCAGCAGCAAACCATGCGGCAGCAGTCCGGCGTCACGCCGGAAAATATACACTTGACAAACTAATTTGAATATGGTAATATCATAATTGCTGTTGACCAAAGACAGCAGGTGCATATTGCATAAGGGTCATCCCGCCTGCCGAGGTTGCGTATATTACATTACTATGTGTGTTATTGCGCCTTCCTCGTAAATGGGAGGGCGCATTTTTTGCGTCAAATACAAGGAGGTGAAACGTTTTGCCAAGTCAGAAGGTTTTAGAGCAGAAACAGCAGGCTGTTGCAGAGCTGGCCGAAAGGATCCAGAATTCTGTTGCAGGCGTTATCGTTGACTATATGGGTATTACAGTTGAGGATGATACAAAGCTGCGTAAGGAGCTGCGTGAAAACGGCGTTAAATACACCGTTGTAAAGAATACGCTCATCAAGCGCGCTGCCGACAAGGCAGGTCTGAGCGGCATGGACGACGTACTTAACGGTACTTCCGCCATCGCAACCAGCGCTGAGGATTATGTTGCGGCTGCCCGTATTCTGCAGAAGTTCGCCGATACACACGAGCATTTCAACGTAAAGACCGGTTATCTTGATAACGAGGTCATCAGTGTTGAAAAGATCAAGGGTCTGGCCAAGCTGCCCTCAAGAGAGGTGCTCCTTGCCAACGTACTGGGTGCATTCCAGGCTCCCATCGCTTCTTTCGCAAGAGCCGTACAGGCTATTGTGGAAAAGAGCGCAGAAGGTGCTCCCGCAGAGGCTGCAGAAGCAGCACCCGCAGAAGCATAATTGACGGCCGTTTTCAGAGCTTTGGGCTTTGAACGTGCTATTAAGAGAAACAAAATCCTAAAATTTGGAGGTAAATTAAAATGGCATCAGAGAAAGTTACAGCTATTGTAGAAGAATTAAAGGGTCTTACCGTTCTTGAGCTCAGCGAGCTTGTACACGCTGTTGAGGACGAGTTCGGTGTAAGCGCAGCTGCCGCAGTTGCAGTTGCAGCTCCCACAGACGGCGGCGCAGCCGCTGCTGCTGAGCAGACAGAGTTTGACGTTATCCTCAAGGCTCCCGGCTCAGGAAAGATCAACGTTATCAAGGTTGTTCGTCAGATCACCGGTCTTGGCCTTAAGGAGGCAAAGGCTCTGGTTGACGAGGCTCCCAAGGCTGTTAAGGAAGCTGTCAGCAAGGACGAGGCAGAGTCCATCAAGGCTCAGCTTGAAGAGGCCGGCGCTGAGGTAGAGGTTAAATAATCATACCTGACAGGCAGTTTTTTCAAAGAAAGCTATGCTTTTATATTAACACCATAGGAGGTGCAAAATATGGCAAAATGTGATATTTGCGGTAAGGGAGTTACCTTTGGTATAAAGGTTTCTCACTCACACAGACGCTCAAACAGAACATGGAAGCCAAACGTCGTTAAGGTTAAGGCGATAGTAAACGGCAGTCCGAAACGCGTT
>JBGUWL010000190.1:0-9208 GCA_045221075.1 Acutalibacteraceae bacterium | reverse complement strand
TTGTATTCAACCGTTTTTGACTACAATCTCGGGATTTTTGAATGTTACTCCCCTTGTAACCGCAATGTGACGGCTTATGTTCCGCGCCTAAAAAAGAAAAAGCGGACCGCCTTGACGATCCGCTTTCCTTCCATATATAGTTATTCTTTCGTTTTCAGAAGGGCCGGATTCGCGGCCCAGCGTTTCTTTGCTTCGGCCAGTCCTTCCTCTATCCATTCCTTCAGCCGGTTTGCCGTTACGAAAAGACGTATGACCGCGGGCAGCTTCGGGTAGATCATTTCAATGGCTGCCGCCAGCTTCAGGCTTCCCGTACCGGATACGTAGGACCGTTCCAATTCCGTGACAACGTGATAGATGATTTCATTTACCACGCCGCGCTTGCCGCGATAGAGCAGAAACGCGATAACCCCGGCCAGAAGCAGGATTACAAGGATGCTGTCCCAATTATGAAGAATAAGGTTCATTCATGCCCTCCCCGTCGCCTAGAACGACGGTATCGTAGTTTTCGATGAATTTGTGCTTCATAGATTCCTTTGTCTCAAAAGCGGATTTGACAAGATAGCCAATCAGAAACCCGCTGACCGGTCCTCCGATATAGGCGAGCAGTTCCCCGAAATGGACGGTATAGCCATCAGCGAACGCGGACAGGATCAGTTCTACAAGGCAGTAGATCATCCCGTAGATCGCCCCGATGAACCACAGGATAACCAACGATACCACTATCCGCTTTGAAACAGTAGGTAAACGGATGGGCTTGCGCAGGGCTTCCCGAAGTCGCCTAATCATGTGAACACCACCAGCGTGTTAATCCGGCGATTATCACCGGTCCGGGTAGTTTTTCCGTCTGCCTTGACGATGAACGAACCGCCGCCGTCCAGACAGATAATATCGTCAAATCCCTCGGCCTTAACCCAATTCCAGAACTGCGCCCCGCTGATGTAGTTGTTCGCGGTAGTGCGTCCGGTAATCAGCCAGATCTCCCCGTCCCGGATACCGAGCCAGTTCCGCCACGCAGCCCGCATACAGGAATCGTCCCATCCCTGTTTCTTGACGTACTTCTTGAAATCGACGTCCTCCCCGTTACGCACAGTCGGGACGCCGCTGATAGCGTACAGACAGCCCTCCGGGGGCGCGGTCAGGTCTGCCACATACGGCTTACCGGATGCGGGAACAACGAGGGTAGATACTGCCTTTCCCTTGAACTGCGGCGAATGGTTATCCGCGCAGGACCAGCGGAGTTTGCCGTCCTTAACGAAAGGCAGAATGTCCTTCTGTCCTTCCTCCGGGACGTGCCACGGATCGCACACTAAATTTGCCACGGGGAGCGTGTACTTCCCGCCGCTGTACGGAAACTCCCCGAAAAATCCGGCATTCGCGTAGTTCAGGTAGTTCGCGCCTACCTTTTCGGAATCATGATACACCAGCCGGAAGGTCTTGAGCCGCCTGAAGGTCAGCCCGTTCTCGGTGTACTTGTCCGCAAAGACTCGTTTCAGCTGGGGGATCGCGGTGTAGCAGTAGTCCAGGTCCACTTTCCCGTTGATGCCGCTGACCTTCCCGCTGTCGGTGAACTGCCATGCAAACGGGGAGCCCCATTTTGTAGGCACGGAACCGGAGTCAATGCTGTACCCGGTCGCTCGTCCCGTTGCATACCCCGGCCATTTCGCCAACCACAAAGGCCAGCTATTAAGCTGGGACCAGTTCATCAGGTTTCCGAGATAGTTCTCGTTCGCGTAAATGCCGACGTTATATCCGGCATTCTTCACGCGTGTGCAGAAAGCGATATGGATAGCGGTCCGCATTGCCGGGGTGAAGCCCACGCCCTTTTCTTTTGCGTACCGCTCCGTATCGTCTTCAAAATCAAAAAACACGGGAAGGTCAAGGGGGAAAAACTTGAGCAGCTTGATACAGGCATCCGCTTCGGCGATAGCCTGTGTACGGTTCAGGGCATAGGAGAACCAATAGCCGCCTACAGGGATTCCCGCTGCCTTTGCGCCGCTGTAGTAGTCTTTGAACTTTGCATCAGTAGTAGTGCCGTACCCCATGCGGAGCATAGCAAACTCGATACCGGCTGTCCGAACCTTCGACCAGTCGATAACCCCATTATGGGCTGACACGTCAATGCCCTTGTATGCCATTTTACTCCTCCTTTTCTTTCGGTGGGTCCGTAGGCAGCTTCATAGTTTCCTCATATAGCCGGGTAGCTACGTCGTTGCCACGGAGTGCATGATAGGCTTTGTAGGCGCGTTTCAGGGCTTCTTTTGCATAGATGGGACAGTAACCCCTTCCTATGTATTTGTCATGACTGCGGATGATTTCTGCGCGGAGGAGGCATTTAAGGCCCTCGCACATAGCGTGTCCGAATGCCACGTATGACGTGATCGCGCTGATAACCGATCCGCAACAGAACGGAATAATCCATCCGATAACTTTATCTAGCATCGTGATACCTCGCTTAAAGAAAGTCGGGACAGGATGTTGCCCCTGTCCCGCTGAAGATTATTCGTCTTCCGGATCGGTTTCCGGATCATCTACGATGACTTCCTCATCGTCAGCCGGAGGCTCGTCCTGACTTTCGCCCTCGCCGGGTGTAGCATCACCAGTCCGCTCCGGGCTCGGTTCGGCTTCGGGCTCTTCGGAGGCGGTCTCATCTTCCGGAGTGTCCGGTTCAAGGTCCTCCGCTTCGGCTTCAAGATCGTTGATCCGTTTACGCCATTCGCGCCGCTGTTCCACAGTGACCCCGTACTTCTCCAGATAGGACGTACACGCGGATTTCAGGTCCTCGAAGGAATTACATCCGGCGATATTCTCGACCAGCTTGTACAGGGAGTAGTCGGTATTGCGGAGAAGACTCTTATAGGCGTTGATTTCGCCCTGAATCTGTTCCAGACGTTCAGTGTTAGACATTTGTTTATCTCCTTTTCACTTTGTAGATCTCCACGGCTTCAGGCCGAAGAGTCGATAGAATAGCGCGTCCATATTTCGGACAGTCCGGTAGGAATCGCGCTGAAGAATCGCCCCGCGCCATGACATATAGGACTGGATAATCTGCTGAACCGTCAAGATGCGGGATAGGTACAATCTGTATTGCTTCTTCAATTTGCGCCGTTCACGGGTCACACCTTCTCTGTCCGGCTTTCGGATAACACTGCCGGAGCCCGTCAGAACGTACCGCGTCTTGAGAAATTTGAATCCGTGATCCAGTTTGACAATTTGCGTTTTCTTCGGACTGACAATGATTCCGAGCTTTGCATATTCAAGAAGCAGATTATTCAAGATGTTCTGCGCTTCGGTCTTTGTCCGAACAATGATATACGAATCGTCCATGTACCGGCCATAGTATTTAAGCCTCCACATGTCCTTGATCCGATGGTCGATTCTGTTCGGGTAGGCTACCGCGTATATCTGACTATCCTCCGGGCCGATGTAGAGCCCTTTCCCGCGTTGTTCGGGATTCCGGTTCGCATCGGTACAGGAAACGAATTGTCGGCATAAGCTGTTCAAGCGCAGATCGCGGATATAGCGGTCGAAGATTTCAAACAACGGTTCGTGCAGGATGTTGTCGAAATACCCTTTGAAGTCTATGAGGATAACCCATCCGACATTGCTTCCGGTTTCCCGGAAATATCGGTGTAGGTGTGTCTCGCAGCGGTTTGCGCTGAAGCTCACTCCTTTTCCTTTCAGGCTTGCGCCGTTGTCGTGGATAAGATTGCTGGACAGGATCGGGACAAGGGCGTTGATACAGGCGGACCGGCGCACAACACGTTCACGGTAATGCAAGCTGTGAATCTGCCGTGTCTTCCCGCGTTCAATGACCGTGAAAGCGTAAAAACCTTCATGGACTTTCTTTCCGGCTTGCAGATCGTGGGACAGCAGAAAACTGTTGTGATAAGCATGAGCGTCGAATCGTGCAACAGACGCCTTGAAGGTAACACCCTTCCGGGAATCCCAATTCGCCCTTAAAAGCGCAGTCGGTTTTGTAACCCGGTCAAAACTGTCATAGTAGTCCAGTTTCTTCCGACGTTTGGCCTCCCGTGCGGCCTTGCGCCGTTGATAACGGGCCTCGTGTCTTTCTGCACTTGTCATAAAGTCACCAGAATGTACCTCGCAACAAAGAAGATAGCGCGTAGTATTGCCATACGACAATGACCATGAAACCGGGTACTCGCTGGATTCCGACAGCTAATGTCGCCATCCCCGGCCATGCAAGAAGCGTCCGGTCAGTCGAGTCAAGGTACTGATTTACCCTTTTCATTCGGGAGGGTCAACCTCTCCTTCCGTAAAAACCAAAAAGGGGTAGGCACAGATTTCCGCGTAAGCGTACTTTATACGGGCCATAGAGAAAACGGTTTTCGGAATCAGCGGTTTATATACGGAATCAGATGGGGGCCGCAATGTTCGTGTTCGACGCGTTGTTGTTGTTGGCATTCCCGTTGTTGTTGACATTGCACCAGTTCGTCGTGTTGCCAGAGTTCGGGGTGAGAAGCCACCAATTAGTACGGCCACTTGACAGAGGATAACCCGTGATTATTATTTTCGCTGAAGGAGTTTTGTGCTTTTGCGCCACCCTTTAAGAAGCGTGATTTCCCGGTCAAGCAGTTCCCCGAGTTCAATCAGGTGCTTTTCCAGACGCATTCTTTCAGAATCGGCTTCATCCCTGTGCAAGGTGTCCCACCATACCGTAAGCATGACTCGCTGAAGTCTGCCGTAGATTTTTTCACACTGGACAATACAGGCTTTTTGAAGTTCTTTTCTTTCCTTAACCGTTTCTTCGGAATACGGATAAACGCTGTTCGCGTCTTCAAGCATATCAAAAAGACTGTCTGCCATGTTCAAAATCGGGTAGGTTGATACGGAACGCCATTTCTTCGGGATGTTTTTGTCGTTCATCAGGAATTTAGATAGCTCAGTGTAGAATTTCTGTGCGTTCGCATGAAATTCCATTTCCGAGATCCCTCTGAACCTTGCCAAGACATCACTCAATCGGATTTCCTTTCTACCGCGCCCACAAGGGGCGCGGATTTTGAAAACGGATTAAGCGATACGGAAGCAGATGGGGGCCGCAATGGCCGCGTACGACGCGCTGGTGTAGTAGGCAAACCCGCTGAAGTTGACAACGCACCAGTACGTCGTGTTGCCAGAGTGCGGGGTGAGAAGCCACCAATAAGTACGGCCAAAGGCAAGCCGGTTCATGCCGCCCATGAAGAACGGGTACTGAAGCGCGGAGCCCATAGCCGCGTACTGTGCGCCGCCCCATACCGGGGTACCGTAGACCTCGCACTCGGTCGGGAACCAGATTTTGCCGATGTTCACCCAGCCGCCCGCGTTGGATTCGGTCAGCAGCCCGGAGGCGGAATACCGCTTCTCAAGGTAGAACTTCTTTTCGACGATGACGTTTTTCAGGGCGGTCGGGAGCTTTGCGAAAATGCCGTCAGCCGTATAGTCTACCCGCTTGATAGCAGGGTTGACCGTCGTTCCGTTGGCGACATGACCGGCGAGGCTGTTTGCGTACAGGTACGCGTCGGATGCAAGCCACGGATACTCAGAACCCGTACCGGTCACGGTAAGCGTCCCGGCTGCCGGGGCAGTGGTGAACGTCAGAACGTAGGTTTCGTTGTTATAGGTGTACCCGGAGGCGGGGATCTCTTCGCTCCCCAGCTTGACAGATGCCACGCCGTACATGGGTTTCGTCAGCGTGTAGGTCGTGCTTGTCCCGTCGCTCGTGATGGTTTCAACGGGAACCAGACCGTTGTTGTAGTTGACCGGGTTGATAGGCTTGTTCGGAGTCCACAGACCGCCCCAAAAGTCGATGTGATCTCCGATAGCAGTATCACCGTACTGCTTGTAGGTGTTGATACCGAGGATTCGGGCATTGCGAGTCTTCGGGGTTACCGCTGCATCGGTGTACGGGATGTAGTCGCCGACGTGGATGCCCTCGTAGTTTTTCGCCGTGATCCTGCCCTTGATCCACGCCCAGGGATTGCCGCTGTACGGCGAGGCGGTGATTTCAGACGCGAATTTCACGGTCAGGTCTACGCCCGGATAGTGGCCGTCGAGGTTCATGCCTATAACGGGATGCGGTTCTCCGTTATTAACCGAAATGCGGTCAACGGCATTCGTGTAATCAGTTGCCATGATGGATTATCCTCCTTCGATTTCGTAGGTTTGAATATCAATGATACCGTTGCTGAAAGAACTGCCGTCAGTAACGTATCGGACGCGAAGAACACCGTTTTCCACGCAGGACTGGAAGTAGGTTTCTACGTTCTGCAATTCGGCGTGACTCACCGCGTCAATGTTATTCCGCGCCTGTGTCTTTTCAGCTTCAGAAAAGTTCTGTGCGGTCACGGATACGGATGCGCTTGCTTTGCCGAGCAGGACATAAATCCACGTGAGAAGTTCATCGAACATTCTGCGTCACCGTCCTTAAATAGGGATGAAAACGCCCTCCGTGTTCGCCAGATACACAGAAAAGGTCCCGTTGGCGATAACAAGCAGGGCAGACAGAGGGGCGAACACGTCGGAAGGATTCAGACCTTCAATCCCCTCTCCGGTAGTAGGGAGCGTCTGCGGAACCGCGTCCGCAACAATTGTTGCTTTCACGGTCCGCACGTCCCCCTGTGTCGAAAGTACCTTGACGTTTACAGCTTTCAAGGTGATCCTCCTTTCATGGGGATATATCCTTAACCGATTTCTACGAGGCCGTCCAGCTCGTCCAGCATAGCCGGGGTAATCGGCTGTTCGCCGAAATCGGTTTCGGTCAGGGTTACGGGGGTGATTTCTACTCCGCAGTCGGTTCCGCAGAGTTCGCCGACCGCCGAGCAGTAGGCGTCCCGGTTGGTGTAGCTGTCGAACAAAACCTGTCCGTTATCGGTCAGCTTCGGGACTCCGTTTTCATCCTTCGCCGCGTACTGATCCAGCAGCTTCCGTTCTTCTTCTGCGTAGAATTCACGGACCGAATCAAGGGACTTGCACAGACGGAAAACTCCCGCTGCTTTCGCAAACGGGAGCTTGTATTTCCGCAGTTCCTTCAGGGCCGGAATCGCGTTCAGGGCTTCGAGGATTGTCATTGTTGACTGTTCTCCTTTCATGTCAGTCTGGTACTGTCATACCATAAGCTACCATTATAAGCATATAATTCATGCCAAGTCTGCTGGTATGAATCGTAAAAATGTACCGCATCTTTCAAATGGATAGAATAGAATGGAGTTTGCTCACTACCGATTTTCCAATCGTTACCTAGAATAGAAGCACTCGTTCTGTTAATTACGAATTGACCTGCGCTTGCATCACCGTATTTTGAGAAAATGTGAATATCTCCGTAGTAGACAATACCGGATGTTGAAAAGCTGCTATTCTGAACACCGATTGCGACACCGCTCACGAAACCGGGTGCAACAGAAGCCTCCAATATTTTGTAATCATCCGAATCGTTGTAATAAACGCTTGTTACATGAAGATTCGCTACATCTATTCTATCTGCCGCTATTTGTCCTGTTTTTATATTCGCGCCATTGATAACCGTACTTCCAGCCGATGATAAATCTGTAAATGTCACCAGACCGGAAAAAACAATCTTCGCAGAAGAAAGGGAAGTTTGACCGCTCTTCAAAGTCAACGTGCTTTCAGGTTTCGGCTGCGTAGTCGCCTTAATTTTGAAGTAGTCCCCTTCGCTGTGTGCGCTGCTGTCTTTCTTGTATTTGAAAGTGACGAAATGGCTGCCGGAAGGAATGATAAGCGTTAAATCAACAGGGTCTTCGGAGACCAAGCCTTTGAATGACTTTAACACCCCTGTTGTATCTTCGCTCGTATCCTTTGAAAGTGTTGTGTCAAGTTCAGAAACAATACCGAAATCGTAGATAGTCTCACCACGATTGATACATTTCAGAACAACAGCGGTATCTTCCGTGAAGCTGAACGTCAGCTTTCCGTAAGCAACGGAGCTATTCACGCCCCCGTTGCCCGACGTATAGTATCCGTCTGACGTTTTCGAGAACCGATATACGCCTGACGGATAAGTTTCGCCGGAAAGCGTTCCTACCTCTGTTCCTTCGGATGCGGTTGCCGTCAAGGACAGGGTTTCCGCTACCTGAGAAATCGCGCGGCTTGTCATCGTGAAGTTTGCCGCCGTTGTTCCAGAAGCAACGAGCCACGCAATCTTATCCGCGTTCTGCTTGACTTCGCTGTACTTCTGTCCGAAGTCCGTCACGGTGTTATCCAGAACCGGGGTAGTCGTAGCGTCCGTACTATCGTCGTAGTAGATATGCGAACGGGTCCAGATATACTTTCCGCTTGACCATGCGGGCGGAGTTGTCGTCCATGAGCCGTCAGTCGGAGAAGAGGCAGAAGTCGATAAGTAGTATTCCGGTACGATGGAAGACACACCTTTACCCGCGCTTCCGTCTTCGGCAAGGATAACGGGCGGCGTCCATTCCGTATAGGCGATAGCATCCGTTCCCGTATTGCTATAAGCCGTTGCCATAGTCACATACAGCGGATTTGCCCCGGAAGGGATTGTTTCATACCAACCGGACGGGAGCGTGTCTTCAATTTCTTTGTCGGCGAAATTATAAGTAAGATCGTTCGTCCAGTCTACGGTAACAGCGGTTGCGGATCGTTTATATAAATAAACAATCGCGGTACTGTAACCCGACGCGCCGTCCTGCCCGTTCTGTCCATTCTGCCCGTTCACGCCCTGCCTTGCCACACCGTAAGCAACGGTGTTATCGGAGAAGGTCGTTTTCGTCCAGAGGTATTGACCCTGTTCTACGGTTACAGGATTATTCTGCCATGTTCCGGTAGGGGCTGTTGTAGGGCTTGTTCCGGCCTGATATTGGATCGAGGAGACGGTAACACTTGATCCCGCCTGTCCGTTATCGCCGTCTTCACCCTGCCGCGAATACGTATAAGTCACGGTATCGGGAATACTGGAATCCGTATAATCCGTTATCGTTTTCGTCCAGAGGTATTGACCGTCTGCGACAACGGGTAAACTGCTCTGCCATGACGACGGCTGAACGGATGCAGACTCGGAAACGCCGTAGGTCACAGTAACGCTGCTGATGCCTATTCCGTCCTGCCCGTTCTGTCCATTCTGCCCGTTCACGCCTTGTCTTGCCACACCGTAAGCAACGGTGTTGTCGGAGAAGGTCGTTTTCGTCCAGAGGTATTGACCCTGCTCTACGTTTACAGGACTGTTCTGCCACGTTCC
>JBGUWL010000189.1:0-57671 GCA_045221075.1 Acutalibacteraceae bacterium | reverse complement strand
ACCGGGGAATTGATTTTTACTGTGCTGTGGCTCCTCATCAGAGGGATGATATGGATACAACAGAAGAAGATTGTCTGGAAAAGAGAGGCTTTCCTTCTTTTGATGTACATCAATCTTGCTGTTCTGATTCGTTTTGTTTTTTATCCTTTTTTCACCGTCAACGGTCAGGTTCAGCCCCTTATCATTAACATGAAAAACATTCAGCCGCCTCGGATCAACCTGATTCCGCTTGTAAACATTCTGGATTATGACATAAAGCGCGAGGCTGCCATCAACATCATCGGTAACATAAGCATGTTTATACCAACGGGCATCATTATGCCAATTCTGTACAAACGTCTGGATTGTTTATGGAAAGTGCTTTTTGCCGGTGCGGGGTTGTCATTTGTGATTGAGATGATCCAATTGCTCTTTCCGGGAAGTGTAACCGATATCGATGATCTGATTCTCAATACTGCCGGTGCGGCAATCGGATACGGCATTTATAAACTTGTATGTTGTTTCCGAGGAAAAGCATAACCCATAATCCCAGTTTACATCCCCCTCAATGGAGAATTTACTGCATCTTCCGAAAAAGCAGATTCTGTGCTATAATAGGCTATCAAAAAAAGGAGATAATACACATGAACACGATGTCAGTTGTATCCACAGTCTTAACAATTCTTTTTCTTGGCTTCCTGTATTGGAGGATGGTAAAGAGAGAGCTTCCGGAACCTGTCGGCTGGTTGCAGGCTCTGCTTCCCATTGCTGTCGGCATGCTGTCGATGCCTATGACAATTCCAGTTTCCATGGGCTACTTAAAAGCCCTGTCGGCAGATCCGAACACGGTGAAGCTGTCCGACATGACTTTTCTGCAGTCTGTGGAGCGCTCCTTCATCCTTGCCGGAGGTCTGGAAGAGATTGCCAAGTTTATCCTGATCCTCGTCATCCTGGTCATTCTCCGCAAAAAAGTCAAAAACGTGTATGAATATATACTGATCGGAGCTGCCGTAGGCATGGGGTTTTCCTTCTTCGAGGAGTTTGCTTACGGTGGGGGTGAAGACGCGACCATCGTTTCTACTGTTGGAAGGCTGATCTCGGTACCAGCGCACATGACTTTTAATATGGTCATGGCAGAGTTTTTAGGACGGGCCAAGTTCAGCAAACTGAGCGGAAAGGGCTCTGTGATTCTCAATTATGTACTGGCGCTTCTCGTTCCCATTATCATCCATACGTTGTACGATGTTTGTACAGCCTTTAACTCCAGTCTGATGAGAGGCGAGGTCAGTGGCTTAGTCAGAGCACTGATCGGCTATGCAGCCTTGTTGGTCTATGAGCTCGTTGTGCTGGTTCGCTACAAGAAGAAGACAGAAACGTTCTGCGGTATGAGCACTTTGGCGGAAGAGGCGGTATAAGGCTGACCCATTCAGGGGTTTTACGAATAACAGAGCGTATTTTTTTCGACAACTCCCAGTTTGTCGATACCCACTTTAAAATCCCCTCCACCCACCTGCGGTCGGAGGAAGAATGACTGCCTGACCGATTCGGCGGGCTTGACAGATCGCCCGAAGCAGTCATTATCATAAAGAATCTGTGGAGACACGCACAATCTCATATCGGCATGAGAGCCAGTTGGTAGAAATACCGGCTGGCTTTTTTCATGCCCAAATTCATCCCGCGTGTGCGCACGGCGCGGGAAATCTATCAGGAAAGGAGGTCGGACAACAGCCACCTTCAGGCCCCGCATCTTTCGCATTTCCCTGAGACATTCATTGGTCACGACAGCAGCCGGAGGAATCGGCTGTTGGAGTGTATATGGCATTTTTCCAGGCTGCAATCGGAGTGCTTCAGACTCTCGTGATTGCTCTCGGTGCCGGTCTTGGCATCTGGGGCGCGATCAATCTGCTCGAAGGCTACGGCAACGATAACCCCGGTGCCAAGTCCCAGGGCATGAAGCAGCTCATGGCAGGCGGCGGTATGGCGCTGGTCGGCACCACCCTCGTCCCCCTGCTGGCCAACCTGTTTGGCTAATCAACAATCAACTCAATAGCCCTCCCGTGTAATGCGGGAGGGCGGAAAGGAGGCCCACATTGGATCGACTATGGGCCAGCATAACCGAATGGCTGAAAGAAGTCCTCATCAACGGCATTACAAGCAATCTGGCCGGGATGTTCGACAGTACCAATCAGCACATCGGAGAAATCGCCGGCAACGTGGGGACGACGCCGCAGGCATGGAATGGCAGCGTGTTTTCCATGATACAAAACCTCTCGGAAACTGTCATCGTCCCCATCGCCGGTCTGATTCTGGCCTTCGTGATGACGCTGGAGCTGATCCAGCTTATCACAGAAAAGAACAATCTTCATGATTTGGATACCTGGATGTTTTTCAAGTGGACGTTCAAATCCGCCGCCGCGATCCTGATCGTCACCAACACATGGAATATCGTCATGGGTGTATTCGACGTGGCACAGAGCGTGGTAAACAGCGCTTCCGGCGTCATTGTCGGAGATACCAGCATTGACATTTCCACCGCTATTGCGGATTTGGAGAATACCCTTGAAGACATGGAACTGGGCGAGCTGTTCGGCCTGTGGTTCCAATCTCTATTCGTCGGGATCACGATGCACGCCATCACCATCTGCGTATTTCTCGTCACCTACGGACGCATGATCGAGATCTATCTGGTCACATCCGTCGCCCCGATTCCGATGGCAACCATGATGAGCAAGGAGGCGGGCGGCATGGGCCAGAACTATCTCCGCTCCCTGTTCGCGCTCGGATTCCAGGCATTCCTAATCATCGTCTGCGTCGCTATCTATGCGGTACTGGTGCAGACAATCTCCGTCAGCGGAGAGATCACCACCGCGATTTGGTCCTGCGTCGGCTATACCGTCTTGCTCTGCTTCTCGCTGTTCAAGACCAGCAGCCTCGCAAAATCTGTATTTAATGCACATTAAGGAGGAAACCCCATGGCGTATGTAAGCGTACCCAAAGACCTTTCCAAAATCAAAAGCAAGGTGCTTTTCAGTCTCACACAGCGGCAACTCATCTGCTTCTCGGCGGGCGCGGTAATCGGCGTACCGCTTTTCTTTTTGCTCAGAAACAGGATCGGCGTCAGTTCCGCCGCTCTTGTCATGATGTTTGTCATGGTTCCGGCCTTTTTGCTGGCCATGTATGAGAAGAACGGGCAGCCGCTGGAAAAGGTGCTTTGGAACATCATCAACGTACTCTTTCTGCGGCCCAAGCAGCGGCCCTATCGCACAAACAATTTCTATGCCGTGATCGAGCGGCAGCAAAATCTGGATAAGGAGGTATCTGCTATTGTCCAAAAACAGGCTGTCCCGCGCAGACAAGAAAGCGATTCAGGCGGCAATCGCAAAGGCAAACCGCACGAACCGCAAAGAAAAGTCCGCGCAGGACAGCATACCCTTTCAGCGAATGTGGGCGGACGGCATCTGTCGCACCGCAAATAACCATTACACCAAAACTGTCCAGTACCAGGACATAAACTACCAGCTCAGCCAGAACGAGGACAAGACCGCCATCTTCGAGGGATGGAGCGACTTCCTCAATTACTTTGACAGCTCCGTAGACTTCCAGCTCTCCTTTCTCAACCTGACCGCTTTTGCGGACAGCGCGGAAAGCACGATCTCCATCCCGCTTGTCGGGGATGAATTTGACAGCATCCGCATGGAGTACACGGATATGCTGCGCGGACAGCTCTCGCGCGGCAACAACGGCATTGTCAAAAGCAAGTTTCTGACCTTCGGCATTGACGCCAAGAACGTCAGGGAGGCAAAGCCCCGGCTGGAGCGCATTGAGCTGGATATACTCAGCAACTTCAAAAAGCTGGGCGTGAAGGCAGCCGCCCTCAACGGCAAGGAGCGCCTGCGGATCATGCACAGCATCTTCCGCATGGGTACGATGCAGCCCTTCAACTTTGACTGGCGCTGGCTCGTTCCCACCGGGCTTTCTCCCAAGGACTTTATCGCGCCCACGGCCTTTGAGTTCAAAACCGGCAACTGCTTC
The DNA here is from genome assembly GCA_045221075.1 of Acutalibacteraceae bacterium. Classification (GTDB taxonomy): domain Bacteria; phylum Bacillota; class Clostridia; order Oscillospirales; family Acutalibacteraceae; genus UBA1213. The sequence continues at coordinate 53,660 of JBGUWL010000189.1, read as the reverse complement.
CGCATGGGAGATACTTACGGGCAGGCCAGCTTCCTCCAGATCGAAGCGCCGGAGCTGAATGACCGCATCCTCGCGGACTTCCTGGATATCGAGAGCAACATCCTTGTGACGCTGCACATCCATTCCATCGACCAGACCAAGGCGATCAAGACCATCAAACGCAAGATCACCGATCTGGACAAGTCCAAGATAGAGGAACAGAAAAAGGCTGTCCGCTCCGGCTATGACATGGACATCATCCCGACTGACCTTGCCACCTACGGCGACGATGCCAAGAAGCTCCTGCAGGACCTCCAGAGCCACAACGAGCGATATTTCCTCATGACGCCGATCATCGTGAACGTGGCGGAGAGTATGCAGCAGCTCAAAAACAACGTGTTCCAGACCAGCAGCATCGCGCAGAAGCACAACTGCTCCCTCATGCGCCTGGACTACCAGCAGGAGGAAGGGCTTATGAGTTCGCTGCCGCTGGGTGTCAATCAGATCGGGATTCAGCGCGGCCTTACTACCAGCAGCACGGCGATCTTTGTCCCCTTTACCACGCAGGAGCTGTTCCAGACCGGCAAGGAGGCGCTGTATTACGGGGTAAACGCGCTGTCCAACAATATCATTATGGTGGACAGAAAGAAGCTCAAGAACCCCAACGGCCTCATCCTCGGCGTCCCCGGCAGCGGCAAGTCTTTCTCGGCAAAGCGCGAGATAACCAATGTCTTCCTCTCCTGCCCGGATGATGACATTATCATCTGCGATCCCGAAGGAGAGTACACCACGCTCGTCAATCGTCTGCGTGGTCAGGTGATCCGCATTTCACCCACCGGCCTCGGCTACGATGGCAAGCCCTGTTACATTAACCCGATGGATCTGAACATGGATTACAGCGACGATGAAAACCCGCTGTCGCTGAAATCGGACTTCATTCTGTCTCTCTGCGAGCTTATCGTCGGCGGCAAGGACGGGCTGGCCCCGGTCGAGAAAACCGTCATTGACCGCTGTGTGCGCATCGTGTACCGCAAGTATCTGAATGATCCCCGACCGGAAAACATGCCTGTCCTCGGTGATCTGTATGACGCTTTGCGGGAACAGGACGAAAAGGAGGCGCAGTACATCGCTACGGCGCTTGAAATCTACGTCACCGGCTCTTTGAATGTGTTTAATCATCAGAGCAACGTGGATACCGCAAACCGTGTGGTCTGCTATGACATCAAGGAGCTGGGCAAGCAGCTTAAAAAGATCGGCATGATGATCGTCCAGGATCAGACCTGGAACCGCGTCACCCGAAACCGCGCCCTGCACAAGACTACACGCTACTACATCGACGAGTTTCACCTTTTGCTGGTAGAGCAGCAGACGGCGCAGTATTCGGCGGAAATCTGGAAGCGCTTCCGTAAATGGGGCGGCGTCCCGACCGGGATTACGCAGAACGTGAAGGATCTCCTTGCCTCGGCGGAGATCGAGAACATCTTTGAAAACTCGGACTTCATCTACCTGCTTTCCCAGGCTCCCGGTGACCGCGCCATTCTCGCAAAGAAGCTCAACATCTCCTCCCACCAGCTCTCCTATGTCACGCAGGCAAGCGAGGGCGAGGGCTTGCTGATCTACGGCAGCACGATCATTCCCTTTGCCGATCACTTCCCGCAGGATACGGAGCTGTACCGTTTGATGACCACCAAGCTCACTGAGGTAGCCGGGTGAGCAAAAAGTCTCGGCTGCAATTCAGGCCGGAGGAATTGCCGGAACAGGAAACGTCAAAGGCTGAAGCGGAAACGAAGAAGCCCCCGCGCAAACCGGCAAAACAGGACAAGCCAAAGAAGAAAGGTGCGCAGAAGCAAGCGAAAGAGAAACCGGTTGTCAAAGGGAAAACTGCCGAGAAAGGCAAAGCTACCCCACAGGAGAAAGCCGCGCCCTCCACTTCACTCCACTTTGAGGAAGATCGCCCCAAACCGCCATCCAAGCTGCTTCACCATACAGAACAGCTTGTCCGCACTGAGGTTCGTCAAGTCCTCCGTGATAAAAATGAGGACGATAATGTTGCAGTCGAGGCAGCAGACCGGGGCCAGGAGGCAGCGGAATCATCCCTTCGCGCCGGTGTGCGCGCCTCAAAACAGGTGCGGGAACACCGGGAGAACCGGAATCGACGGGAAAGCCGGAGTAATCCAGATCAGCATCAGCCGGATGCGCGAAGAGTTGAGGTCAAGGCCCGGCAGAAACAGCGCATCAAAAAGCAGTATGCCAGGGCGAAGATACAGGAACGCAGAGAGGAACAGTCTGCCTTTTCTGTCACGCGGGACTTCGCGGAGAAAGCAGTAGAGAAGGTCAAGGACAGTGTGGCCTATGTTCGCCGCAATCCCAAAGCTGCCGCCGTTGCTGTGGTGCTGTTCATCATGCTTACCATGCTGACCAACATTGTTTCTTCCTGCTCGCTCATTCTGGAGGGTATCAGTTCCAGCATTGCGGGCAGCACTTACCCTTCCGACGATGCCGACATGCTTGCAGCCGAGGCAGAATACTGTGCCATGGAAGCACAGCTTCAGAGCGACATGGATCACTATGAGGAAAACCATGACTACGATGAATACAGCTTTGAACTGGACAGTATCGGACATGACCCCTATGTGCTGATCTCAACGCTCACCGCCATGTATGACGGTGCCTGGACGATAGATGAGGTGCGCGGGACGCTGCGGATGCTCTTTGAGCGGCAGTACACGCTCACCGAGACGGTCAACACCTCAACGGTGACAGATCCGGAAAACCCGGAAGCAGAACCCCAGGAATATAAAAGCGTCCATGTGAAGCTCAAAAACAATGATCTTTCCCATCTGCCATGTGAAATACTCAGCGAGGCACAGCTTGCCCGGTATTCCGTTTACATGGCCACATTGGGTAATCGCCCTGATCTGTTCCCCGGCTCCGCGTATATCGGGCGCTACGGCGAGGGCAGCTATATCACCTATGAGATACCGCCCTCCGCGCTGGAGGATGAAGCCTTTGCCGCCATCATTTCGGAGGCCGAAAAGTATCTCGGCTATCCCTATGTCTGGGGCGGCAGCTCGCCAAGCACCAGCTTTGACTGCTCCGGCTTTGTCTGTTGGGTGCTCAATCACAGCGGCTGGAACGTCGGGCGAACGACGGCGCAGGGACTGTGCAATTTCTGTACGCCTGTCCGCTATTCCGATGCAAAGCCCGGTGATCTCGTCTTCTTCAAGGGCACCTACGATACCCCGGAGGTTTCCCATGTGGGCATCTACGTCGGCAATGACATGATGATTCATTGCGGCGACCCCATATCCTATTCCAATCTCAATTCTGCATATTGGCAGGAACATCTGTACTGTTATGGACGCCTGCCGGAAAGGAACGCATGAACAAGCAACTGAACAAGCTCCGCGCAGCGAATGTCAAGGATCGGGCCAAGGTAGACATGCTCCTTGCCCGTATCCGGGATCGTGATGAAGCGATCACAAAACTGGAAAACACCGAAATTATCGGCATGGTTCGTGAATACAAGCTGACGCCTGAAATGCTGGCGGAGATTCTGGCGAAAACGCCATTTCACAATCAGATCAAAAAGGAGGTAAAACCGGATGAACCTGATCCGACGTAGGCTTTTTGCCTGCGTTCTGGCCGTCATGCTCTGCATGGCGGCCTTTCCCATATCCGCATTTGCGGACGGCGGAGATTACTACGACTACGAGCTGCCGCCCAACTACTATGACTATTCCCAGGAGTATTACCCGGACTATTCGCAGTATAACCAGCAACCCTACACGCCCACGCCGCTATATCCGGACGGCAACATGAGCATCGTGAGCGACATCACGGGAGCTGCCGCAAGCGACAAGGAGTTTATTACCGTTGTCAGCAAAAGCGGCAATTACTTTTTCATCATCATTGACCGCAGCGGCAGCGGCGAGAACCAGGTGTATTTTCTCAACAAAGTGGACGAAGCTGACCTTCTCTCCCTCATGAGCGAGAAGGAGCGCGAACAGTATCTCCAGACACAGCAGCCCACGCCGACGACTGCACCAACGCCGGTTCCTACATCTGCACCTGCTCCGCTCCCGACACAGCAACTGGGGAGCGATTCACGCCCGGCCATAGACAACATTACCCGCGCAACCGTCATTCTCGGCCTGATCGCCGTTTTCGCAGTGGTCGTGATCCTCTATCTCCGCTCCAAGAAAAGTGCAAAGCCTGCCACAAAGGGCAGCACCAATCTGGATGATTACGACTTTGGGACTGATGACGAGGACGAGGAAGAGGAAAGCTTCATCGACCTTGAAGCATACGATGCAGCCGCCGAGGGGGATGCCCGTTGAGAAGAGCAAAAAAGTACGGATTGCCGCCGTGGATTCAGGCGGCAATCCCGCCGGGGCCTCCCATCGGCTGCGAGTACCGCGTATCGGAGGGGCATCTCTGTTATGGCTGCCGGATGTATGCCAATCCCTGCCTTTATCCCTGCAACAAGTACAGGGACGACAAGATCAGCAAGACCGCTGATGAATTAGCAAAAGAATTGGAGGATAAAAGATACTTTGAAACTCATCATTGCTGAGAAACCTTCTGTAGCACAGACCATCGCCGCCGCCCTCGGCGTAAAGAAACGCCGGGACGGATATCTGGAGGGCGACGACATGCTCATTTCCTGGTGCTTTGGCCACCTGGCTGGACTTGCAGACGCCTCGATCTACGATGCAAAATACAGCGCGTGGAATCTGGGGGATCTGCCGATCATCCCGGCGAAATGGCGTCATGTTGTGCGCTCGGAAAAAATGAAGCAGTTCAAGATTCTCTCCGGCCTCATGGCACGGGAAGATGTGACCGAGGTCATAAACGCCTGTGACGCCGGGCGCGAGGGTGAGCTGATCTTCCGGGATGTGTATGATCTCGCCGGGTGCAGTAAGCCGATCAAGCGCCTCTGGATTTCCTCGATGGAGGATGAAGCGATCCGGGAGGGCATGGCCCATCTGAAAGACAGTGCGGAATATGAGGGGCTTTACCATGCCGCCCGCTGCCGTGCCAAGGCAGATTGGCTTGTCGGCATCAATGCCACGCGTTTCTTCTCCCTCGTTTACCATCACACGCTCAAGATCGGGCGCGTCATGTCCCCGACGCTGGCCCTCATTGTGCAGCGCGAGGCGGAGATCCGCGCGTTCATGCCGGAGACTTTCTTCACGGTACAGCTTGACCTCAATCCGACTGTATTCAGCGAGAAGTTGAAAAGCCGCGAGGAAGCCGAGGCGCTGGCCGGTCTGTGCAAAGGAAAAGCCTGTACCATCCGGCAGATCACGCGCAAGCAGAAATTTGAGTCTGCGCCGAAGCTCTATGATCTGACTACGCTGCAGCGTGAAGCCAACCGGGTGCTCGGCTATACCGCCCAGCAGACGCTGGACTATGCACAGAGTCTTTACCAGCAGAAGCTTTGCACCTACCCGCGCACGGACAGCCGCTATCTCACCGACGATATGGAGCCGCGCGTCCCGGAGTATGTGGCAGTCGCCGCGAAAATCTGTGCTGTGGATGTTCCGGCGCAGATAAACGTGGCGCAGATTTGCGACAGCAGTCAGGTATCCGATCACTTCGCACTGATACCCACGCTTTCCTGTACGGATACCGCACTTGCGTCTGTCCCTGCCGGAGAACGAGAGCTCCTGAAGCTGCTCGCGCTGAGTGTCCTCCGTGCCGTCAGTGGCCCGTATGTCACGGAAGAAACCGAGGTACTCGCGGACTGCGAGGGCAGAACCTTTACCACGAAGGGACATACCCTCGTAGATACTGGCTGGCGAAAGTATGTCGAAGGTGAGGCAGAAGACACGCCTCTGCCTGCCCTTACGGAAGGACAGCAAATGGCAATCACTGGGGCAACGGTCAAGGAGGGTAAAACCTCTGCACCGAAACGATACACGGAGGCCGCCCTTCTTGCTGGAATGGAAAGCGCCGGCATCGGAACGCCCGCCACTCGCTCGGAGATCATTGAGAAGCTGATCTCTGCCGGGTACATGGAACGAAAGAAAACAAAGAAGGCCGTTCAGCTCGTTCCCACGCCCATCGGATCTTCTCTCATAACCGTGCTGCCGGAACAGCTCCAGTCTCCGGAGCTGACAGCAGAGTGGGAAAAGCGGCTTTCCGAGGTCGAGCGCGGCGAGCTGTCCCCGGAGGACTTCGACGCGGATGTGGAAAGCATGATTTCCGATCTCGTTCGGACATACAAACCCGTAAACGGTTCGGAGGTCTTGTTCTTGGAGAAAGGGGCGGCGGTGGGCAAATGCCCCCGCTGTGGCTTTCCGGTTGAGGAGCGCGAGAAAGGTTTCTTTTGCAGGAATCCTTCATGCAATTTTTATCTCTGGAAAGAAAACAGCTTCTTTACGCGAAAGCACAAGAGCATCACCAGCGCCGTGGCCGAGGCCCTGCTCAATGACGGCAAGGTCTTCCTGAAGGATTGCTATTCCGAGAAGAAAGGCAAGAGCTACGACGCCACGATTCTCCTGGACGACGACGGAGAGCGCACCAGCTTCCGGATAGCCTTCTGATGTAGATGCAACGACAGCATTTTGCGCGGTTAAAGAAAAAGCTACTTTCGTATTCTGTGGTTTTGTGATATGCTCTATTCTGACAAATCGGGATTTGTGGAGAAGCAGTTTGAGTTTAATTACAGAACCAGATTGAGATAACAGTTTGATCCTTCGGCTGAGGTAGAGAATGCATGAAAACAGAGAAACATATTTCCGGCATCAGACGGATCATCGGAGATATTCTGATTGCGTTGGTCGTTTTGCTTACCGCTGACGTCGTCATTGTCATGGTTCACAAAATCAATTCCGTTGTCCTCAAAGTGGATTATAGGGAGGTATTTTACTACGAACTCTTCCTCTGCGTGATCCTTCTGCTGTTCGCGCTGGATCTTCGATTCAACCTCTTCACCAGATCTAAGCATCTTATTCTTCGTATTGTCGGATGGGTTCTGCGTGTCGGCGTTATACTCTTTAGCGCAGTGACCATATTCTACTGCGGCAAAGCAATAGACGGCTGCATGATCAACACCGCAGATAAGGCGGATTACGCTCTGGTTCTCGGTCTGGCTTTGGAAAACGGAAAGCCTGCACCTGACTTGTTGAGAAGGTTGGATACTGCCCAGGCATATCTGAAACAATATCCAGAAGCGCAGTTGATCCTGACCGGCGGGAATGCGGATGAGTCGGGCCGTACAGAAGCCGACGTAATGTGGGATATCCTGATAGAACGAGGCGTACCAGAGGATCGGCTTATTGTTGAAGACCAGGCGCGATCTACGGTAGAGAATTTTGCAAACATTGCGAAAATGATTACCCCGGATGAGCCTGTTGTCATGATCAGCAGCAATTATCATATGGACCGGGCAGTCAGAACCGCAAAACACAACGGCTTCTCCCATATCATGAGGCTTCCGGCCCCCTCTGGCTTTTGGGAGTTCGGGGCTAATATGATGTCGGAAGTAATACTTGACTGGAATGAACTCGTGATAGAACTGTCCAAGTAGTATCCTGCTTTATAACAAGGGCTGTCTTCCCGCTTACCACATGAGCAAGAAAAGCTGGATAACCATTTTGCTTGACGGCAGCGTCAATGATGAAGAACTGAAAGACTTGATCTGTTTAAGCTACGAAATCATTGAGAAGAAAAAGTAACAGACAAATCCAGTTTGCGGAGGTAATACAAATGGTCGATTACGGACTGAGAGACAGGGTTGCCCTGATTGCGGGCGTGAACAATCCGCAGGGAATCGGTGCAACGACAGCTCTGGCATTTGCGCGCGAAGGTGCAAAGCTGGTTCTTGTCTTCAAGAGAGTACCCGACTGCCGAGAGAGATTTCGGTGATTCGATAGCTGCAGAGTTTTAGAAAAGAGAGGGATGTTCAGATGAAAAGAGCGTTTACCATTCGGATTCTTTCCGTGATCCTTGTACTGTCTGTTGTCTGCCTTTGCTCCGGCTGCGGGCAGAAAGCCGAAAAAAGAGACCGCCAGGAAATCATCGAGGAGATGGTGGTCGATTATGGGGGTTACGGCGATGAGGCAGACGAGCGTATAGCGTCTCTGCTGAAAGAACTGCGGGCTGTGGATACCGATGCGGCAGATCGCTGGACAAGCATCATGGCGCTTTGGAAAACCGTCAACACGGACTTGCCGCTCAACTACGATGTTCTGCCGGATGGTCTGCCTGATACGGACGAGCTCTGCATCGTCGCGCTTGGGTTTCAGCTCAACCCTGACGGCACAATGCGCGATGAGCTTATCGAGCGGCTGACAGTTGTTAAAAACAGTGCTGAGAAGTATCCCAACGCACTCATAGTCTGCACCGGCGGCGGAACGGCGGCCGAAAACGAGTCCGCGACAGAAGCGGGTAAGATGGCGGAATGGCTGATTGAAAACGGAATCGCAAAAGACCGCGTTATCGTGGAGGACAAATCCCTCACCACGGCGCAGAATGCCATTTACACCTTTGACATTTTGGCAGAACGCTGTCCGCAGGCAAAACAGCTGGTGATTGTGTCCAGCGACTATCACATCGCAACCGGTACGCTGCTCTTCGAAGCGGAGGCCATTCTTCGGGCAGAGAAGGCTGGCGGTGAAACTGTGCATGTGGTCTCCAACGCCGCATGGAACGCTCCTTCCGGCAGCCTCTCGACCATGTTCCAGGCCGGGGCGCTAATCGAGCTATCCGGTGATATGAACACGGCTTTTGAAATCTATTATGAAACCTATGACATTCACGAGTTGCCCCCGCTGCATTGATAGCTGAAAACACCCAATGCCCTTTAAATCTCAGTTTGCGGAGGATTGATGGAGACAGCATGAAAACAGTAGTGAAGTCAGATATAACAGATGCTTTAATAAGTGTTGGTCTGCAAAAAGGGGATTCTGTGATGGTACATACCTCGCTTGGAAAGCTTGGCTATGTATGTGGCGGCGCTCAGGCTGTAATAGAGGCTCTGATTGAGCGTGTGGGAGAAGAAGGAACCGTCATGATGCCCACACAGTCATGGAAAAACCTTGATCCCGAAATTGGTGTTCATTCGGATGCTGATGAAAAGGATTGGGACAGAATCAGGGAGAATTGGCCTGCGTATAATAAAGCGATTACTCCAACCAATACGATGGGGGCTGTTGCTGAGATGTTCCGATTATGGCCCGGAGCGCTGAGAAGTGATCATCCGGCCAGATCTGTTGCTGCGTGGGGAAAGAATGCCGAATACCTTACGAAGGACCATGATATTTCCAATATCTTTGGGGACACATCTCCAATTGGAAAGCTTTATAATCTTGACGGAAAAGTACTTTTAATCGGTGTGGGCTACGACAAGAATACTTCTATTCATCTTGCGGATGTTCGTGCTGAGTATCCAGGGAAGCATACCTGTGTTGAACACAGTGCAGTCATGGAAAATGGGAAGCGAGTCTGGAAGGCATATGAAACGCTGTTTGTAGATGGTGAAGATTTTAAAGACATAGGAGCAGCTTTTGAATCAGTGTATACTGTTAATACAGCAAAAATAGGCGAAACTGAGTTAAAAATAATGAAACAACGTGAGTTAGTGGACTATGCCGTTGAGTGGATTGAAAAAAACAGAAAATAGTTGAAGACGGATGGGGTAAAACGGTATTGTGCGAGGTGAAAAAATGAAAAACGACAAAACGCCTAATCCCAATATAATTCATCCGATTCCCGGATATGATAAAGAAATCTATATAAAGCCTGCTGTATCAAATCCGCATATCATCGTTGGCGACTTTACCTACATTGCTGATTCAGAGTTTGAAAGTCATGTGACCCATCACTATGAATGGAACGACGACAAGTTGATTATCGGCAAGTTCTGCCAGATTGCGGCAGGCGTTGAATTTGTAATGAACGGCGCAAATCATCAAATGAATGCGGTTACGACGTTCCCGTTCTACACGCTGGAGGGTTGGGACATGGAGCCTCCATCGAAATCCGATCTTCCGTTGAAGGGCGATATCATCATTGGAAACGATGTGTGGATCGGACAGAATGCAGTTATCCTTCCCGGCGTTCATGTCGGTGACGGCGCTATCATCGGTGCAAACAGCGTCGTGGGCACCAATGTTGAGCCTTATACCATTGTGGTTGGAAATCCCGCAAAAGTGCTCAGAAAACGCTTTGACGATGAATTGATCAACTTGATGCTCAGATTCAAATGGTGGGATAAGAATGTTGAGGAGATCGACAAACTGATTCCGATTTTGACATGTGGTGATCTGGAATGGGTCAAGGCAGAATTGAAAAAACAACTGTATTGACAAATCCAGTTTGTCAAGCTGAATACGAACGAAGAGGTCGGTTTATTCCGGCCTCTTTTCATTTTGAAAAAGGAAGGGGGACTATACTGTCCAAGATAATAATGTGATCCGCATGACGGAGGGGCAGGCAAGAAATGCGCGTCAGCTCGTCAAGAAAGAGTGCTGCAACTGTGACAGCGGCGCCTGCATCGTTCTGGATTGCCCCTGCCCCCAGCTCATAACCCGTTCTCTCAATTGCAAATGGTTCCGCGACTATGTGCTGCCGGGGGATGCGGCGCTATATGTGGAGATTACCGGGGACATGGGAAATAAAAAGCCCTGCGCCGCTTGCGGGCAGCCTTTCATGCCAACCGGAAGCCGCTCCACCTATTGTACGCGATGCGCGGAGAGAATCCGGCGTGAAAAAGCCGCAGAAAGAAAGTGCAAACAGCGTCTGAACGTCACGGTTTAAGCCCTCAGAAAGCAAGTATTCATGCGGCTTTCAGAACATCAAATCAGCGGGGGTAATATGATTTCATCCTTACCCCCGTTTTTGCTGCTTTAGAGCGTGACTATAAAGAAAAAGGAAGTGAAAAATGCCAGATAATATGAGAATCAACATCCGCACCATGACCCCGGATGAGCGCGGATTCAGCTACACGCAGCCGGATTTGATCGAGGCCAGCGGCTGCATTGGTCATCTCCGTGTTGACATGGGGACGACCGGCACACAGTTCTTCAGCTCCTGGGACGATCATCAGGCAAGTCTCAAGACGCAGGACTTCAAGGCGGAGTTTGATGCGTTTATCAACGCTCTTCGCTCTGACCCTGAGTATGACGGTATCCTGACCAACAGGGCTTCAATGGCCTCCTACTGCCTCCGGCACCCGGAAGCCGGTTTTGAAAACAGTCGGGATTACGGCTTTCGCGCCAACACGGATAAGTACAGCTATATGCTCCGCCTCAATCCCAATCGCGGAGAGTACGCCGTGTACTGTTATGCCTACGAAAAGGAGCAGTTGGATCGGTATCTCTACGACAAGCCCATCGAGAAAGAAATCTCTGTCCCGGAGGAGGCTCAGGACCCACCGAAGAAAAGCCCCCGTGAGAAGCTGAAGGAGATCACGGACAGTATTGAGAAAGGTATCCGCGACGTGTTCACCAGCGGCAAATACCAGCAGTATCTCCAGACCATGAGCCGCTTCCACCGCTACTCCGTCAACAACACCATGCTTATCTATATGCAAAAGCCGGACGCCACCCTGGTCGCCGGTTTCAACAAGTGGAAAGACGAGTTTAAGCGCAGCGTGAAGAAAGGCGAAAAGGGCATTAAAATCATCGCTCCGGCGACCTACAAGAAAACCGTCGAAACGATGAAGCTCGACCCGGACACCAAAGCGCCCATCTTGGATGAAAACGGTCAGGCAATCATGGAGACAAAGGAAATCTCCATTCCCCGGTTTCGCGTGGCAACGGTTTTCGATGTCAGCCAGACGGACGGAAAACCGCTGCCGGAGCTTGCGTCGGCCATCAAGGGGGATGTGAAGCACTATGAGGCATTTTTAGAGGCGCTGGAACGCTCGTCCCCGGTGCCGGTGAGCTATGAGAAAATGCCCGAATCCTGCGACGGCGTATTCCGTGAGGGCGAACAGAGCATCGGTATCCGGCTGGGGATGAGCGAGGCCCAGACCGTGGCGGCACTCGTCCATGAGATCACACACTCCAAGCTCCACAACGCCGTCTTTCCGGCGAAGGATGATCCGCGCAAGTATCAGGAAGTGACCGTCCTGGGGCAAGCCGGTCTTTTCAGCCCGGAACGAATGGACGCCAAGGCTTTGCCCGGCGGTCTGTTCAAGTATGAGCTTCGCGCCTCGAAAGAGCATCCGACAGAACCGAGCAGCATTGAGAATAAGGTCAGCAAGGATTTCTTCGGAACGGTCATCACCGCAAAGCCCGTTGATCTCTCCAAGACGGGCTTTCATGAGATTTCTTATCCGGCAGATCTGTCTCTCCAGAGCAAATCCTCCACGCTCAAAGAGTTCTTCCACGATCATAAGAAGGATCGCCGGACGCAGGAGGTTGAGGCCGAGAGTGTGGCCTATTCCGTCTGCCAGTATTACGGGATCGAAACCAGTGAGAACAGCTTCGGGTATCTCGCAAGCTGGTCGAGCGACAAAGAAGTCTCCGAGCTGCGGGACAGCCTCACCACAATCACGGCTACGGCAAACGCGCTCATTACAGATATTGACCGGAACTTCCGCGAGGTCTGCAAGGAGCGCGGGATTGACCCAAGAGAGGTCATCGCGGAACCGGAGCCTGTCGTGCTGGACACTTATCCCATGCCCGACCCCGGCATGAGCATGGAGGCGATTTCCGTGTTCGGAGAAGAAGGGAAAGACCTTCTGCCTGTCGGGAAAGAGCTGGCCCAGGCTTTCTATGACAAGAATCTTGAGGTGATCTTCGTGGAAAACGGCCAGCTTGTCATGGCTTTTGAACCTGACGACATCTCCAATCAGCCGGAGGGAACGGTATTCGGAATCCCCAGGGAAATTTGGGAGGAGCAGCCGCAGTTTCATAAGCAGCTCGCGGAGAGGCTGAAGAATCAGGAGGCGCGGGAAGCTGCCTTTGACGCTTGTCCCGATGACTGCTATGCGATCTACCAGGTGAAGCACGACGACGGAATCTTTTCGGCGCTGGCCTTCCGGGATTACGCCCAGATCACGGAAACCGGACATACGCCCAATCGCTCAGACTACGATCTGAAATACACGGCGGCATCGACAGAGCCGGTCACGCCGGAAAAGCTGTTTGAGCAGTTCAACATGAATCGTCCCGGCGACTTCGACGGTCACAGCCTGTCCGTCAGTGACATCGTTGCAATCAAGCAGGATGGCCGTGTATCTTATTATTACTGCGACGACATCGGCTTTAAGGAACTGCCAGACTTCCGCAAGCCGGAGAACTACCTCAAAGCGGCGGAGCTGTCCACCGAGGATGATTACGGCATGATCGACGGGATCATCAACAACGGGCCAAAGGAGGAAAAAGAGCAAAAGCCCTCCGTTCTCGAAAAGCTCAAAAGCCAGCCGCCGCAGGAGAAAACAAGAAAAGCGCCCAAAAAGAGCGCAGAAAGGGAGATTTGATCTTATGGCAAAACCGACTGACACCGGTATTTCTTTTGATGAGCAGGAGTTCATGGCCCTGTACAATGCTTCCGGCACCCGACAGGGGTTGATCGACGCGCTGAAGGAAATGCGCCCGTATCTCAGCGCGGAGGAAGCAGAGCTGAAAGCTCTAACCGACTCATGCATTGAACAGCTCAATGCTATAACCGACGCCGAGTATCTCAATCTCGACCTTGATTCCGTTTTTGATGCTGATGGAGAATGACGCCCGCGCGCTGCTGATGGTGCGTCTGGATACCTGTCTGCAGGAACGGGCAAAGGAGTATATGGAGCCGCGTGACAGTAATGGGCTTCCGTTTGTGGAGAACATCTACTACCTTCAAAGCGCCGCGGAGATGCACATCTATCTCAAAACCGTCCATGAGTTCCGCCCGGAGGAAATAAGCGATCTTCTTCACTTTGCCGATCCGCTCCGCGTCGCGGAATACTGTTGGGAAGAAAACACGGACAAGTATGCCTTCCGTATCAGCGAGCTTATCCGGAATCACAAGCTCAAAGAGGAATTCCCGGCAGCAAAGACGCAGGAGAAACCGTCTTTGAGAAGCAGGTTGGAGGAAGCAAAGCATATCGTCCGGGCAAACGGGGTAAGCAGGAGTGCTATGAAAAAAGAGCCTGAGCGGTAATGGTAAATGAGAATCAGAAAGTTTCGTTTTCCTGATGAATAATAATACACGGGCGGCTTGACACCGCCCGTGTTTGCAAAAGACTTATCCGCCATAATTGAGCCTTGCCAGAACTCAATCCTGCCCGCACGGAACAGAAAAAGAAATGGGCGCTGCCGTTAAGAAACCGAGTTTACTTGTTGTTATGGTTCCCATTTGACTGTTCGATAAGAAGGTAAAGACCGATAACGGCTATGACGATATCAATCATCTTTAACGCCAAGTCTAAACCCTCATAAAGCGTCAGCTCCATGGCAGCTCCTCCTTTTTGCTAGGCGGAGCTTTTGCAATTCGCATGTGGAATTATACATATACTTTAGCTTTTGTCAATAGCAAAAATAAAAAAACGGTTAATAAGCTATAAAAAACTATCTTTTACAGGGAGGCGAAAATGCCGAGTAAAACCCAATTCTACGCGCAGTTGGCGGCCGAGACTGCGGGTAAGCTAACCGAAAGCCTCCAGGCATGGACGGCATTTCTTGAAACATCGGCCAGACTGTATAAGTACCCGTATTACGAACAGCTCCTGATCTTCGCGCAAAAGCCGGAGGCCACCGCCTGTGCCGGTTATGAGGTCTGGAACGACACCATGCACCGCTATGTCCGGCGCGGCTCAAAGGGCATCGCGCTGATTGACAGCTCCGGGGACACGCCCCGCATGAAATATGTTTTCGACGTATCCGACACGGGCGGCGGCGCGAACGCCCGCCGTCCTTTCCTCTGGCAGTATAAGCCGGAGCATCAGGAAAGCGTGACCGCCGCGCTGGAAGCCCGCTTCGGGACTTCCGGGAGTATCAGCCTGGCGATACAGTTGGAGGCAATCGCCGGCGATCTGATCGACAGCTATTGGGAAGATCACAGGCAGGACATTCTCCGCATCGTTGACGGTTCGTTCCTCGAAGAATATGATGAGGACAACCTGAGAGCTGTATTCAAACACGCCGGTACGGTCAGCACCGCCTATTCCCTGATGAGCCGCTGTGGACTTGACCCTTCAACGTACTTCACCCATGAAGATTTCCTGCCGGTCTTTGACTTCAACACCCCGGAAACCATCGGGGCTTTGGGCTCGGCAATCAGCGAGGCAAGCGAACAGGTGCTGCGGCAGATCGAAGTCACCATCAAAAGAGTTGAGCGCGAGCATCGCGCGGAAAGGACGGATAACCATGAGCGAACTGAACTACAGGGCGAACGGAGATTTCCTGCTCCCGGAGCTGAGCCTGAGCGAGACGGCGGAAACCCCGCTGGGCAAGTACGGGAGAATGAGAAAGACCTATCTGAAGGAGCACCGCCCGATCCTGTTCTCGAATCTGCTCCTGTCGGAGAAGCTGTACCCCCATCTGAGGGAGATCGACGAGACAGCGCAGACCCGGCTCGAAACGATGATGCCGAGGCTGATGGAAGCGGCGGGGATCAGCGAGAAACTGAAAGCCGAGAACCCGATGCAGTGGGTGGGCCTGATGAACAACTGCAAGGCCCAGGCGGAGGAGACGATTCTCCGGGAGCTGGTCTACAGCTAAACGACGCCGATGAGGGGCCGGGGCAGATGAGCCTCTTTCCCTCGGAGGCGGAACAAATCGAACAGATCGCGGAAGCGGAGAGCGTACACGAAACGCTCCCCGCTTTTTCTATCCCCCAGGAGGCCATAGACCTCCTGCTGATCTTCGGCAGCAACGACCGTGAAGGCCGCATGAAGATTGCCACGGAGTTTATGAAGCAGAAGCCCGGCGATGAGCTCGCCGCCTTTCTCAAGAAGACCTGGCGCGGGGCATACGGCATTGAAACCGAGCGCGGACAGTTTTCTTCCTTCGCAGCGGAGGACGGGATTCACATCGCTCGCGGCGACGGCGCGGAATACGACCGCAAAGCGCAGGTGTTGTCCTGGCCGGATGCCGCCGCCCGTATCGGTCAGCTTCTGGACGAGGGACGTTACCTGACCAATGTGGAGCTGACCGAGGCTCCGGGATATGAGCGCCGACAGATCGCGGAGACGCTCCTTTATCTGACGCGCGACCTCAGTGACGAGGCGCGGGAAGCCGGCATGCTCTCCGTCATGGACCAGTACAGCGGCGGCGGTTTCCCCGACATGGAGTTAAGTGTCTCCGCCGCCCTCATAGACCCGGAGGAACGGGACGCCATTCTGACAGGCTACCGGGCATTTTATGAAGCCTGGCAGCAGGATCATACGCTTCTCCGGTTTCGCTATCACCGTCCGGCTGAACTGCTGCGGCGAATCGAGGAACTGAACCTGCCTCGCCGCAGCTATGAAACAGAACTTCGTGGGCTGCCGGACGTGCGGCACTTTATTACGGAGGATGATATAACCGACGCCCTGCGCGGCAGGGTTCCCTATCAGAACGGGAAAAACAGCATCTATCAGTACTGGCAAGAACCGCATACGGCAAAAGAAAAGGCCGTTTTTTTGAAAGAGCTGTATGGCACCGGGGGCGGAAACGCCGCGTTTTCGTATAACTTTTATGCGGATGAAGATCACAGCAGCAAGGGCTTAAGGCTCAAGAAACCACAATGCGGGGATGTGCTGATGACCTGGGCGCAGGTGGTCAAGCGTATCGACAAGCTGATCGCGCAAGACCGCTACCTGACCGCCGAGGAAAAAGCAAAGATCAACACGGCCATAGAGGAACAGAAGGAACCGGAGATTCCGGCCTATGTCACAGAATACAACCGTATCAAGGAAGCCCACCCGGAGGAGCTGGTACTGTTCCAGCGCGGGGACTTCTATGAAATCTACGGCGAGGATGCCCGCCGAGCCTCTGACCTTACCCAGCTTCTACTTCATTCCCGAACCATCCCCGGCATGGGGGACACAGAGGAAGCAGACTTCCCGTATTACACGCTGGATCAGGTAAGCGAAAAGCTGCGGGACAAATATGATCTCGCTATCGCTTCCATAGGCGAGAACGGGAGCTATGAGATTCGCCGCGTCCTGTCCATCGACCACGAGGCGGCACAAGCAATAGACGCCCATGAAGCGGAGTTTGGCGCTGACGGCTCCCACGCGTTTGCTCCTGTTATCCCGGAACGACCGGCAACCGAAGAAGATATAGTCGCGGCGATCCAGGTGTGGAATGGAGACATTGCCAGCAAGCGCAGAGTCTCCAGGTATATGCGGGAGCATGGACGGGAGCGCGGCACGGATAAATGGCTGCGGGAGGAATACGGCGGCGAACTTGCCTCCTTCCCGGTCAAGCTGCCCGGCGTGGAGCAGATGGAACTGCCCTGGCGCGATGTCCAGCGCAGGATGCTCACACTGGTAAAAAATGACCGCTTTTTCACGGATCAAGAGCTGGATAATTTCGACGATGTAGACCCTGCCGAGATACGGGAGAGGCTTGCGGAATCCGGGATCGTAAACGGCGAGCTTGTTGACCCCGACGCCTTGGACGCAAATCCTTTCATCCAGCAGGTCATAGCCGACGCTGAGCGAATCACGCAGGAGAATCAGGCGGAGCCTACGCAGCAGGAACCTGCGCCAGCGCCTCCGAAGCGCCCCGGACAGACGCGGGTAGAACGAAATTACCGCGCCTTTGCGAGACAATTCCCGGAGATCGTCAGCGGAGAATACCGCTATCTGGAGCTGCGAAGCAGAGAGGACGGCGGCCTTATGCCGCTCATTATCCAGCAAATCGGAGAAAACGAAATTGCCATGTCCCATACCTATGAGCAGTATGGTGACCTGATGTATGACCCGGAAATGACCTTCCGTATAGATACGGAGAAAGGGACGCTGGAGCCGCTGACCTTCCGGCAGGACGGGGGTCTCCCGATCTATCAGGAGGTCTACCCGGAACCCGGCAAGTGGATACCGAGGCTGCGGAATGATCTCAGCGCCTTTACCGATCAATGGCTGAAAAACATTGAGATGCAGAATCGCGTCCGCACACGGGCCATTGCGGAGATCAACGGCGAGGATGTGGAGTTCTCCTTTGACGAAAGCAGCCAGCCGGTTCGGGTAGAAGATAAAACTGACAGCATAGAGCAGATCACGCCGGAGGAAGGCCAGTTCCGGGAGATCACACCGGACGAAACCCCCGCAGAACCGTTTACGGAAGCCATTACACTGTCAGACGGAACCACATACGCTGTCGGTGACACGGTAACGATCAGCGGTACAGCGTACAACATTACGGACATTGGCCCCTTTGATGTGCAGTTGCTCGACCCGACGCTGCTTTATCCGGTCTTTCGCTCGGAGAGCCATGAGAGCTTTGAGAAGCTCATGGCAAGAGAAAAAGAGCAGGAAGCGCCGACCTATCGGGAAGAAACGGTTGCCTATTACCCCAGCGAAAAGACAAACCTCCCCTATGACATTGAAATTCGTACCCTCCATATCGACGAGCCGGAACATGAACCGCCGACGCCGCCTGCCGGGAATTTCCGAATCACGGACGTTCATCTGGGCGAGGGCGGCGCAAAAGCCAAGTTCCGCGCCAACATGGATGCGATCACCACGCTGAAAACCATTGAGAGCGAGAGCCGCAGCGCGACCCCGGAGGAACAGGAGCTTCTTTCCCGCTATGTGGGCTGGGGCGGCCTGCCCGACGCCTTTGATGAGAAGAAGGAAGCCTGGGCGGATGAGTACGCGGAATTAAAGGCTGCCCTTACCCCGGAGGAATACACTGCCGCGCGCGGCTCCACGCTGAACGCCCACTATACAAGCCCGACCGTTATCAAGGCGATCTATGACGCGCTCGGCAATATGGGTTTCCAGACCGGCAATATTCTGGAACCGGCAATGGGCGTGGGCAACTTCTTCGGGATGCTGCCGGAGGAAATGCGCGCAAGCCGTCTTTACGGTGTGGAGCTGGACAGCATCAGCGGGCGCATTGCAAAACAGCTCTATCCCCAGGCCAATATAACCGTGGCGGGCTTTGAAACCACGGACCGGAAGGATTTCTTCGATCTTGCTGTCGGAAACGTGCCGTTTGGAAACTATCAGGTGAACGACCGGGCCTATAACAAGCTCGGTTTTACCATTCATAACTACTTCTTTGCCAAAGCGCTTGACCAGGTGCGTCCGGGCGGTATTGTCGCCTTTGTGACCTCCCGCTACACCATGGATGCCAAAGATCCAACCGTGCGAAAATATCTGGCACAGAGGGCAGATTTGCTCGGCGCGATCCGTTTGCCCAATAATGCTTTTAAGGCAAATGCCGGCACGGAGGTCGTGACCGACATCATCTTCCTCCAGAAGCGCGAACAGCCGGTATTGAATGAGCCGGAATGGGTGTCCACCGGGCAGAACGAGGACGGTTTTGCCGTAAACAGCTACTATCTGGAGCATCCCGAAATGGTGCTTGGCCGCTCCGCCTCGACCGGCACGATGTACGGCTCAAATGAGTACACGGTGGAGCCTATTGAATCGCTCAATCTGGCCGATCAGTTGGAGGACGCGATCAAGTATATCCGTGGCACCTATACGGAGGCGGAGCTGCCCGATCTCGGTGACAATGAGACGATCCGCGAAACGATCCCGGCTGACCCGGAGGTTAAGAACTACAGCTATACCGTTGTGGACGGTGAGGTGTATTACCGGGAAAACAGCGTTATGGTTCGCCCTGATCTGAATGCCACAGCAAAGGAGCGCGTCAAGGGTATGGTCGCCCTGCGAAACTGCGTCAGTGAGCTGATCGACCTGCAAATGAGAGAGTGGACGCCGGATTCGGCAATCGTGGAAAAGCAGGGTGAGCTGAACCGTCTGTATGACGCTTTCACGGCAAAATACGGGTTGATCAACGACCGGCCTAACCGTCTGGCCTTTTCAGACGATTCTTCCTACTATCTGCTCTGCTCTCTGGAGGTGCTGGATGAGAACAGAAAGCTGGAACGCAAAGCCGACTTTTTTTCCAAACGCACCATCAAGCAAAACCGCAGCGTTACCCATGTGGATACGGCGGTGGAAGCCCTTACCGTATCAATCGGAGAGCTTGCCCGCGTCGATCTGGACTATATGGCAAATCTCATGGGCGGGAGTGAAAAGATTCCGCAGATCGTGGAGGATTTGAGGGGCATCATCTTCAAGGAACCGTCCTCCGGCCCCTTCGATCTTGCCGAGGGCGGCGAAAACTGGAGCAAGGGCTGGCAGACGGCGGACGAATACCTCTCCGGCAATGTGAGGAAGAAGCTGCGGGAGGCCCAGCGTGCCGCTGAGAAAAACTCGGATTTCAAGATCAATGTGGAGGCGCTGGAAAAGGCGCAGCCGAAAGACCTGGACGCCAGTGAGATCGAAGTCCGCATCGGCAGCACATGGGTAGACAAAGAGGTTTTCCAGCAATTCATGTACGAAACCTTTGAAACACCTTTCTACATGAAACGCAACATCAAGGTGGAGTATTCGCCCGTCACGGCGGAATGGCACATCACCGGGAAAAGCTCCCCGAATTGGGGCGACGTTATGGCCTACACGACCTTCGGCACCGGGCGCGCCAACGCCTATGAGATTCTGGAGGACACGCTGAATCTGCGGGATGTGCGGATCTATGATATTGAAAAGGATGATGACGGTAAGGAGCGCCGCGTCCTCAATTCCAAAGAGACGACCCTTGCTGCGCAGAAACAGCAGGCGATTAAAGACGCTTTCCAGGATTGGGTTTGGAAAGACCCCCAGCGACGGGAACGGCTGGTGAAGCAGTACAATGAATTGATGAACAGCACCCGTCCCCGTGAGTATGATGGCAGTCATCTTGTCTTTACGGGCATGAACCCAGAGATAAAGCTCCGGGAGCATCAGAAGAACGCGATCGCCCATGTGATCTACGGCGGGAATACCATGCTGGCCCACGAGGTCGGCGCGGGCAAGACCTTTGAAATGGTCGCCGCCGCAATGGAGAGCAAGCGCCTTGGCCTTTGCAGCAAGTCTATTTTCGTGGTGCCGAATCATCTGACCGATCAGTGGTCCGCTGAGTTCCTGCGGCTTTACCCGTCGGCAAACATCCTTGTCACAACGAAAAAGGATTTCGAGCCAAGGGCCCGCAAGAAGTTTTGCAGCCGTATAGCGACCGGCGACTATGACGCCGTTATCATCGGTCACTCGCAGTTTGAGAAGATACCGATCAGCAAGGAGCGTCAGGAACGTCTGCTTCAGGAGCAAATTGCGGACATTGAGGCAGGTATTGAGGAACTGCAATGGCGATATGACGAGAAGTTTTCCATCAAGCAGATGGAGAAAACGAAAAAGTCCCTCCAGGCCCGGCTTGAGAAGCTGCAAGCCGAGGATAAGAAGGATGATGTAATCACCTTTGAACAGCTTGGCGTGGATCGGCTGTTCGTGGATGAATCGGACAACTACAAGAACCTTTTTCTTTACACGAAGATGCGGAACGTCGCGGGCCTGTCCACAACCGACGCGCAGAAGTCCTCAGATATGTTCGCCAAGTGTCGGTATATGGACGAGCTGACCGGCGGGCGCGGGATCATCTTTGCCACCGGCACACCGATCTCCAACAGCATGACGGAGCTTTATACCGTCCAGCGGTATTTGCAGTATGACCGCCTCCAGGAGCTGGGCATGAGCCACTTCGACTGCTGGGCGTCCCGCTTCGGGGAAACGACCACCGCGCTGGAGCTTGCGCCGGAGGGCACCGGCTACCGGGCGCGGACGCGCTTTGCCAAGTTCTTCAACCTCCCGGAGCTGATGACGCTTTTCAAAGAAGTGGCGGATATTAAGACAGCCGACCAGCTCGATCTCCCGACGCCGAAGGTGGAATACCACAACTTCGTCTCGAAGCCGACAGAGATTCAGCAGGAAATGGTTCAGAAGCTCTCAGAACGCGCGTCCGATATACACAGCGGAAAGGTTGACCCCACCGTAGATAACATGCTCAAGGTCACCTCGGACGGGCGCAAGCTCGGCCTAGATCAGCGGATCATCAATCCCTTGCTGCCGGACGATACGGACACGAAGGTAAATCAGTGTGTGCAGAACATCCTTCAATTCTGGCGCGACGGTGAGGACAGGAAACTGACCCAGCTCCTGTTTTGTGATCTGTCCACGCCGAAAACGAAGAAAGCAAGGCTTCCGCGCAGCACGCTGGACAATCCTGAGATTCACGCGCTGGAGAACATGATCCCGCTTGATGCGCCTGCTCCGGATTTCACGATCTATGAGGATATACGGAAAAAGCTGATTGCCGGAGGGATGCTGCCGGAGCAGGTGGCCTTTATCCATGAGGCCGATACCGAAGCAAAAAAGAAAGACCTTTTCGCAAAAGTCCGCAGCGGGCAGGTGCGCGTCCTGATCGGCAGCACGGCCAAGATGGGTGCGGGAACCAACGTGCAGGACAGGCTCATCGCCCTGCATGATCTGGACGCCCCGTGGCGTCCCCGCGATCTGACGCAGCGCAAGGGCCGAATCGAGCGGCAAGGCAATCAGAATGAGACTGTCCACGTCTGCCGCTATGTGACGGAGGGAACCTTTGACGCCTATCTCTGGCAAACGCTGGAGACCAAGCAGCGGTTTATCTCACAGATCATGACCAGCAAATCCCCGGTGCGCTCCTGCGAGGACATCGACGAAACCGCTCTGTCCTTTGCCGAGGTCAAAGCCCTTTGCGCGGGCGATCCCCGTATCAAGGAGCGCATGGACCTGGATGTGGATGTGTCCCGGCTGAAGCTCCTGAAAGCCGACCATCAGAGCAAGCAGTTTCGGCTGGAGGATCAGATTTTGAAATACTACCCGCAGATGATCGAGGAAAACAAGGGGTACATCCGCGGCTTTGAGGCGGATATGAAAACTCTTGCGGAGCATCCGCTCCCAAAAGAAGGCTTTGTGGGCATGGAGATACGCGGCGAGGTTCTGACGGATAAGGAAAACGCCGGCGCCGCGCTTCTTGACGCGGTGACTGACGTGAAAAGCACTGATCCTGTGGAGATCGGCCATTACCGCGGCTTTTCCATGACGGCGGAGATTACTGCTTTCGGGCAGTACACGCTTCGCCTGTGCGGGGAAATGACGCACAGCATAGACCTCGGAAACGATCCGCGCGGCAACCTGGTTCGTATAGAAAATGTCCTCGAAAAGATCCCGGAGCGTATGCGGGCAACGCAGGCACAACTGGACAACTTCATCCAGCAGCAGGAGGCAGCAAAAGCGGAGCTTGGCAAGCCCTTTCCCCAGGAGCAGGAGCTGCGCGATAAAACCGCGCGTCTTGTGGAGTTGGATATGGAGTTGAATTTGGACGGCCGCAGCGACGCCGAGCCGATACGTGAAAGCACGGAGGTGGCCAAAAGCGCAAAACCGTCCGTACTCGAAAAGCTGAAACGCCCGCCAGTATGCGGAACAGGCGAGCGAAAAAACAACCATGAAAGGGATGAACGATAACAACGACAAATGAAGAATTGAATCAGGCGCTGTACGACAAACTCTCCGCTGAACAGGAAAAATACAAGGGGTGGTTGCTTTCGCAGCCGCCCCAGGAAATACTGAGTCACGCCTATGAATACACAGTACGGGAAGATATTTTGCTGCTCTTTGAAAACAACGAGCTGCCGGATACTCAGGCCAGCGCCCTTCTACGGCATGGGACATCTCTTGCCGACCTTTATAAATCCTTCGGTCAGATTGATACCGGGTACATGGAAACACTCCAGAACCTCATTGAAAACGAGGCGAATGATCTGATTGCTGAGGAAGAAAAGCTCCGCGCAGCGCCGGTGTACTATCAGTCTGCGCAATACGCACGGGAGAACGGGGAGCTGGAACAGTACCGGGAATCCCATAAGGCGAACATTGCCTGCAAAGAGGCGATTCAGACTGCAATCGCAAACCACCATCACGACAACTGGCTCGACCCGGCCGGCGCGAAGGAAGTAACAGACAAGTTCGGTTTCCAGCGTACCTTTCTTGTCCTGGCTAACACTGTGCGCGTAAAAGATTGGGATCAGCGGTTTTCCCGCAGCAATCGGGAATGGGCCGGGACAGTATTTGTCCCGGAGGATAAAAGCCCGATGGGAGATGACCGGAACGCGAGCTTCTGTGTGGAATCCCATTCGACGCTGGTGGACGGATTCATCAGTCAGGCCCGTGAGCAATATATGCTCACACAGCCATTATCCAGCAAAGAAGTCGAAGCCGAAGCGGATCGTATAACCGGCATCCTTCGGAATACACAGGAGCCGAACAGCCCCAGCGGGACGCACTTTATGGCGGAGCTCTCCCCGCAGTTTCTCCGACGTGCGGGGACAAAGGACATGGAACGCCTGGGGCGTCTCATCCCTTTTAAGACGCTGGCGTTTTCGGGAATGAATGAGCAAAAGGGCATCTTCGCGCTGATCTCCAACAAAGAATCCCGTCACCAGGCTGTCACAAAATCCTCTGCTCTGGATAAGCTGAAAGCGCCGGTCCGGGCAAAAACTCAGAAGCTGAAAAAGCCCTCGGAGCCGGAACGGTGAAAAAGCGGATCAGGAAAGAACTCATAAAATTCTATGTGACGCCGGAAGAAAAAGAACTCATCCAGCAGAACATGGCCTTGCTCGGCACGGACAACATGAGCGCGTTTCTGCGTAAGATGGCCATTGACGGCCATGTGATAAAGCTCGATCTGCCGGAGCTGAAAGAGCTTGTTTCTCTCCTGCGCTACACCAGCAACAACATCAACCAGATTGCAAAGCGAGTAAACTCCACCGGGCGCATATATTCAGAAGACCTCGCCGGCATAAAGGATTCTATGGAATCCCTATGGACAGCGGCGAATAGCATCCTGCGGAGGCTCGCTTCGATTCCCTGACATCATTGCGATTTTGGCTTTGGCTTGATATGATGGAGCCGATGAGAGGACGGTGAAATAATAATGAGGTTCCTGTTACGACTGATGACGCTGCCGATCAGAATCATCATGGTGTTTGTGCTTCTTTGCTCGATTGTTCTTTCCCTTTCGGGTATATTTTTCGGTATAGCTTCCGGTTTGCTTGGACTTCTTGGGCTGATTGTGCTGACATACTCCGTCCACAATGCGCTGATTCTTTTCGCGCTGGCGATTCTGGTCAGTCCCATTGGCCTGCCGATGATCGCGGTCAGAGTGTTGTCTGTTATCTGCTCCGTCCAGAGTTTCCTGAGATTTTCATAGGTGTTGAAATGGGGCGCACGTTTCTGTGCGCCCCGGATTTTTTATTTCAGCTTCTCCAGAATGTCTTCAAGGCTCATGCCGTCATTGAGAAGCTCATCAATTTTTTCTGAGAGTGCTTCCTTTGCGGCAGCGGCGGCGGCAGCAGCTTCTTCCAAAGCTTTCTGTTCTTCATATCCTTGCAGCTTCTTCGTCGCCTTTTTCAAATCATTCTTCAACGCCTTAAGTTTTGCGTTCTGCTCGGCAATCTCAGCCTCGATAGCGTTTACTTCTTCCTCAAGAGAGGTCACAGCTTCGGACGCTTCTGCAATCAGGGCATCCAGAGAAATGCTCTTGGATGCTTTTGCTTTGTTTTTGCTTCCTTTTGGTCTTGGCATAATCAGGCCCTCCCATATCAAGATATAAAATAATTATACTTCGTCCGGTGGTAAAGTACAAGAACTTATATATCCATTTTCACTTTTTCTGAATCATCTTGATGGCTTATATATGCTGCGTACTTCACATAGCAGTCATCGGTGGGAACAATCAAAATGCCATCTGCTTTCCCACGCTGATGAACGAAGAGACATTTCCAGACAGACCCGACGCAGCACAGATCTGCATAATCCTCAATGAACTGACGATCCGCAACCATGTCTGAACAAAAGTTGTCATAGTCCATCTTGCCGAGTGAAACTGACTTCACAATTTCATACGCTTGCTCAGATGTTACCAGATGAGGCTGTTGCAAGTCTGAAGCCACACGCGGGAATGAAACAAAGTTGGCTGTCCCGGTCTTCTCCATCTCTCATCCCTCCGGCAAATAAAAAAGGCGCACAGCAGAGCTGCACGCCGAAAAACGCAGAGCTCCTATTTGTCGCCAAACAAACCTCTGTCGCTCACAGGGAACGCAAAGACGGAGAATGCGTTTTTACCGAAGTAAAAGACATTCCCTGTTGCGACGCTATATGAGGTTTGTTTGGCAATGCCTACTATATCATGTCTGAAGCCATTTTTCAAGAAGAACGGAGATTTTACAATCGCAACGACAAGAATAATATCAATGCACCTTAACAAAGGGAAGACACTGTCTCAGTGTCTGCACGATCGCACAGCTTATGCGATGAATCCGGAGAAAACCAACGAACAGGAGCTTGTCAAATCTTATGAATGTGATCCACACACGATAGAGAATGAGTTTCTGCTTGCAAAGAGGCAATACGCTTTGCTCGCCGGGCGTTATCAGAAGAATGATGTGATCGCCTACCAGGTGCGACAATCGTTCAAACCCGGTGAGATCACGCCGGAAGAGGCCAACCGTGTGGGCTATGAATTTGCAGAACGATTCTTGAAAGGCAAGTTTGCCTTTATCGTCTGTACGCACACAGATCGTGCGCATATACACAATCACATCATCTGGAACTCGACTTCCCTTGACTGCAAGCACAAATACAGAGACTTTCTGCGCTCCGGCAGGGCCGTCAGCAAACTCAGCGATCTGATCTGCGCAGAGCACAATCTTTCAGTAATCGAAAAGCAGAAAGGCAAAGGCAAGCCCTATAACGTCTGGCTCGGCAAAGAGAAAAAGACTTCGCACCGGGAGCAGCTTCGAGCCGCCATTGATGAAGCGCTGTCCAAAGGGCCGCAGAGTTTTGATGAACTGCTTTCAATGCTGGAATCCTCCGGCTGTGAGATAAAGCGGCACAAAAATCCATCCATCAGGATAGATGGGAAACACAGGTTCGCGCGATTCGATACACTTGGTGCCGGATACTCTGCTGATGAGCTGCGGGCTATTATTGCCGGCACAAAGAAAAGGCCGGAGCGAAAAAGAAAAGCGAAAGCCAAAGAGGGAGTCAGTCTTTTGGTGGACATTCAGGAAAAGATGCAGCAGGGCAAAGGGCCGGGTTACGAGCGCTGGGCAAAGTCCTTTAATCTCAAACAGATGGCGCAGACCGTTCTTTATCTGCAGGAGCATAAGCTTTATGACTACAAAGAACTGTCCAAAAAAGCCGAAGCATCAAAGGATCAATTTAATATACTCTCTGCTCAGATAAAGGACGCTGAAAAGCGCATGGCGGATATTTCTGTCATGAAAAAGCAGCTAATCAACTATTCAAAGACACGGCAGGTTTATGCAGACTATCGAAAAGCCGGATACTCCAAGATATTTCTCGCAGAGCATGAGTCGGATATTATTTTGCACAAAGCTACCAAGAAATATTTAGATAACGCCGGGTTAAAGCGCTTTCCGTCCGTCAAGCAGCTCGACGCAGAGTATGCCGAGCTGCTTTCAAAGAAGAAAGAAATCTACGTCGCGTATCGAAAAGCAAGAGAAGAATCGAGAGAGCTGCTCACAGTCAAGGCAAATGTGGATCGCGTTCTTGGTATTGAAAAAGACGATGCCCCTGAAAAGGAGGCACCGTCTAAGAAGTATCAGCGAGATAAATAAGTGGACGGGTTAATCGTCCAGCAGCAGAGATTAACAAGTTTTCAACATTTTTTAAGTGTCAAACATACTTACCTGAGAAACTTTACAAGATTTCACTTTCCGCTCATTTACTGTATCATCTTCACCCACTTCTCCGAAAAGGAGCGGTGAGTTTGGATTATGCTTTTCACTGTTCGTCTGTACTGTTTTGCTGCTGTAATTTGCGTAGCAGTACAGGCATCCGTTTTTACAGGTGTTATAGGCACCGATATCTATGCTCGCTACACAGCCGCATTCCGGCCGCTGGTTTTTATCCTTCTCGGCTTTTAGCTGACAATGACCAAGTCGTTCCAGCCGTTCCGTATCAATGCAACATGCATGGGGGATTTGAAGTCCGTTGAGTTCTATCGCCTCCGCGCAGGTGTCAATGTAAATGCCATAATGATGCGCAATCTCTGAAAAAGTGCTCAATAGTTCGAGCTGTTGGTCGTGCGTTTCAATCTGTATTTGCAGGGGATGGACATTCCTTGCTGTATTCTTATACAGGTCAAGAAAGCTAACGGTACATTTCTCCGTGTATTCACTCAGCTTGG
Source organism: Acutalibacteraceae bacterium (assembly GCA_045221075.1). Lineage (GTDB taxonomy): Bacteria > Bacillota > Clostridia > Oscillospirales > Acutalibacteraceae > UBA1213. Next base: position 25,452 of record JBGUWL010000189.1, on the reverse strand, counting down.
CTGCAAGCCGTTTGAAGTATTTGCAATGATACTCCATCGTATAATCTGTATTGAGAAGGATCGGATCATAGCGCCAGATCACCCGATCACGGCCGACCTCTTTTGACAATTGAATGAAGGCTGGAATGATTGTATCGTTCTTGGATGGGATATTGGGCTCAACATCTTTTCCGTAAGCGTTCAGAGTAAACTGAAAATAAAAATTATACTTATCAAGCTCATGAAGACGGCCGAGCATCGGAATAGGGTTTTTTGTCCAGAGAACCAAGCCATCCACAATATCCGGTGATAGATTGATCCTGCTTATTTGATGTGCGTTCATGGGATTTCGAACTAAAACATATTCCTCACGAAGCCTGTTAAACAGCCACTCGGAGTAATAGGTGGGGATATCGGTTCTTCTGCTTGCACTAATTATCATTTATGACACCTCCACCAAAAGCTGAACCGTTTGATTTATCGATGCAATTGCATGATATTTTCTCTTTATTGTATCAGGTATATCAGAAACGACATGATTAACACTATACGGAGTTCCAAGCCGTTGACCATCATATAGATTGCCTGTGTCAAAATATTTATACTCACTCTTTGAAACTGTCAAACCGCTATTCTGAATGGCTCTCAAGAAATGTGAAAAGAAATCCCGCCCTCTTTTATAGCTATTAACATCATTAATAACAAGGAGAAGTGGCGTATCCTTTTTTTGTATTGTGTTGACTAGATACCTAGCAAGATCATCGATTTCAGATATCTGACCCGTATTATACAAATGAGAAATCAGGTAACTTATAACAATAATGTTTACATCTGAAACATAATAGTCTTGAAAAAACTTAAAAACGTCTTCGTGGTAGGGTAAAAACCTGATATTAACGTTGTTGCAATAATTACTGATGTTTTGATGAATCGGCGCCCATAGAGGATTCTTGTCAATTCCCATGTATGAAACGGGAACAGTTATTCGCTTCTCGTTCATAAGGAATTCAAAACCCATCAAGTCGGCACATCCTCCACATCCCAATGAAAGAATTTTGTAGTATGGGAGTCCACGAATAAAACTCCATTCATGCTCAAATGCACATACCAGTTCAGATGAATAAAGATACGAGTACTGGCAAACATAGTGATATAACATTTTTACACAATCATAATCCTTCTTTGCGTCTTGTGGAGCTTTGCTAGGATAATGGACATGATAAAGGCAGTTATAACAATTTCCACTGCAATGCCCTGATGGATGGTTGCAGGTTCCTCCAGTACAACCACAGTTGTTTCCAAAAGAGGAGTACATTCTATCACAAAACTGAACAGTATGATCTAAAAGCATTTTTACACCTCATTTCAATCTTTCACACAGGGGCAGCAATTCTCCAGGCGTGGAACGATGCGCTTATACTCTGTTAACAAAAGAGGGTAAATGTTAGGTTCCCTTGGCTTGCGCTGTTTCGACCTCCGCCTTCAAGGAAAGAATATCCCCCAGCGCAATATATGTATGAATAATACACTGCATAGCCTGTTCTCTGGTTACATCGTGGTGAACGCCATCACTTTGCCGACTATTGATTTGTTCCATCCAGTCAACCAGATAAATAGTTTCACTGCCTACAAGCGTATTCTTTGCAGCTTTTGATTGGAGCGTTTCAATTACAGCAGAGAGCTTGTTGTTATCGTGGTCACCGGATACGTCGATTTCTTTACCTGATCTCGTTTTAAACAGTGGTTTCGTATAGGTTGGTAAAACTTCCGCAAACAGCGTTTTCGCTGTTTCGGACCAAAGCCGTCGGCACGAAGTCAAGACCTGTGCATATCGTTCGGGATTACCGTCCTCCATCAAATCTTCAATAGCGTTGAGCTTCTGAAGTGTTGTGGTTGGTAGTTGCGAGAAGAATCCATCGACTCGTTCCTGGTATTCTTCAAATACTGATTTTGCAGTACTTCCAAATCTTAATTCTATCAGCCATCTTACAGCATAATAGTAATACTCTGACTTGAGGATAGAGAGACGTCGTTCATTGCTTTTTATACTCTTCCGTAGACTATTTGTTGCTGTAGCAATATTAACAGTCATTTTTTGAGTGGCAAGAAGGGCTAGCTCTCCTGAAACGGAATACCCTTCTGTGGTGTAATTGTTGATTGCTCTTTGATCACTTTCTATAGCTGCTTCAAGTTCGCTACAAAGTTCAGTAAACATATATTCGCTATTTTTCCCGTCACTATCTTTATCCCAATATGTTCTCTTATGTTTAGCACCTATTTGCCACGCATTCTGTGGAATTCCGTTATTAGATGGATAGCCCCCATATTCATATTCAAGCCATTCTTGACCTTCTAAGTCATTGACAAGACGTGCTATTTTTATACATAACAGAAGAGATGCTGATACTGAAATAGTCCCATCCTCAGTTCCATTGATTACTTTTTCGCAGGCTTCAATAGCCTGCTCTCGTTTTGTAGAGAAAGCACTCATTTTTGGTTTCCTTTCTACTTGGTCCTCATTTCAATCTTTCACACAGGGGCAGCAATTCTTCCAGTCGAGCAACAATGCGCTTTTGTTCAGCTAAGGGTGGGAGGGGAATAGCACAATTAGACAAATAATCTTTATGGATTCTTTGCTGTCCAGCTGTACCTGTAAATGATTTAACACCGTTAGAAATAAAATATTCGGTTTTGAAAAACCATAGCAGGTATTCTCGTGACAACAAGTTCTTAAAGACTCTAACAATGGACAACTCTGTTGTTCCCGCGCCATATCCATTAATTAAGTTTTGAAAAATAACAGATTTGCGATTTTGAAAACATGGCGTAATTTTAGCAACACCTATATCGCCGTCCGCAAAATGAGTAAACCCCTTTTTAATATCGCCCCATTTTCTGGTCTCATATGTATGGTAATTTCTATATCCATCTGCAACACAAGGCATAGGAATAAATGCTACGTCAAGATCATCAGGAAGAATGTTTTTGGGGTTAAGAATCGTAATATTTGCTATACGCACCCACTTCCAACTCTCCGGGATCTCAAAAGGTATTTCTTCATCTGTTATCTCGGGAACAAGCTTTTCTTTTTTTATTATACCGGCCTTAATAAGCATCTGCTTCTCGCGATGTATCTGTCTATATAATTCCTCACCAGTACCTTCAATCGAATACTGCTCGACAAGCTTTCCTTGAATAGCAAACTGCAAGATAGACTTCTGCATTTTATCTGGAAAAATCTTGTCTATTTCTGCCAAACGTCCTAAAGCGTGATTGACTGTGTTAGACAGGGGTTCGGGCATGTCATTCTCAAGACCGCAAGAAATGAATTGTAGTGCATGGTCAACAATAGCGTTGAGGCTTGCACGCTCTTCCTGATAACGTTGGAACAAATCTTTTGGCGGAAGAATTTCTTCCTCCTCATAAGGATAACCGCACTGATCAAGATTGTATCCCAGTTCCTCGGAAAGCTCCTGCACCGTGTAGCAGCGCGCCTTGTCGAAGCCGTCTACATTCAGGGCGCAACGATCGTTCCACCACTCGAGGACCGGGGCAAAATGCTCCATCTCCATAGGCTTGCTTTTGCTGAAATGTTTGAGACCATTGGGCATATCCAAACGGTAAAACCATGTTTCCTTTGTCGGACCGGAGCGGTCAAAAAACAGAATATTCGTGGTGATGGGCGTATAGGGTGAAAAGACGCTGCCGGGCATACGGATAATGGTATGCAGATTGAACTCCGAAAGGAGCTTCTTTTTGATGTTGATTTTGGCGTTGTCGGTGCCGAACAGGAAGCCGTCGGGCAGGATCACCGCCGCGCGCCCGTTCTCTTTCAGGCGGTACATGATGACGGACATGAAAAGATCGGCAGTCTCAGAGCTCCTCATATCTGCCGGGAAATGATTCTTAATTTCATTTTTCTCAGAGCCGCCATACGGAGGATTCATCAGTACACAATCGAACTTGTCTTCATCCGTATAATCCAAAACATTTTTAGCCAGCGAATTTCCATGCCTTATATCCGGGCTGTCAATCCCATGCAAAAGCATATTGGTGATGCAAAGTGTATATGGAAATTGTTTTTTCTCCATGCCGTGAACCGAAGAGTCATACGCGATACGATCCGCCTCTGTTTTCAGCTTTGGTTCCAGCTCTTTCAGCCACGAGGTTAAAAAGCCGCCTGTTCCGGCTGCAAAATCAGCGCACTGCTCCCCAATCTGCGGCTCGATCATGCGGGCCATAAAATCGGTCACAGCGCGCGGGGTATAGAATTCCCCGGCGCTGCCCGCGCTTTGCATTTCCTTCAAAATGCTCTCGTAGATTTCACCGAATGCGTGAGACTCCTCGTAGGAGCTAAAATCTATGGAATCAATTACATTAATAACCTGCCGTAATTGTACGCCGTCCTTCATGTATTGGTTGGTATCATCAAAGACGGCTCGTACAATGGCCTTTTTGATAGGTGTATCGGCGGTGACTTTGATGCCGGACATGATTGTATTCCCGTTGCTGTCTTTCAAATCAACACCCTTTAGAACAGGAAACAGCTTGTTGTTCACGAAGTCCAGCAGCGCATCTCCGGTCATGCCTTTTCCCTCAGCATCAAGTGTGGCCCAATTCCGCCAGCGCAACTCTTCCGGAAGAATGGATGTATAGCTTGTGTCAACAAATGCCCAGTCATCTTCCTTGGAGTCGTATATTTTCAAAAACAGCATCCATGATAACTGCTCGATGCGCTGGGCATCCCCGCTGATGCCCGAGTCCATGCGCATAATATCCCGTATGTTTTTTACGAAACTACTTAAATTGGCCATTTCAAATTCTTCCTTCTGTATTCCTTACGCTATGTGATACAGAGCATCTTCCAAATCGCGCAATGCTTTATAATAGCCATCCCGTCCGCCGAACAGGCCGGCAATCTTTGCCGGTTTTCCGTATTTGGAAAACGGATCAAGCTTCAGTATTTCTGTGCTTTCCATTTCGTTAATGCCGAGATTCATATACCGATCCAGAAGTGCTTCCAGCACGTCACGAGCCGCACCGCTGTATTTATTGAAAAAGTCGCTGCTCTTTACCTTACCCGCTCGTTGTGCGCGGGTTAACGGCTTCTGGTCAAAAGCAACGTGGCAGATGAAATCATAATCATCTACATCCTCCATATTCTGCTCTTTCTTCAATGCCTCAAGGTCGATACCGCGCTCTTTAAGAAGATTTGTAATGATCTCTTTTTTCTGCAGGCTTGACCAATATGTTATAAAGCGATCCAGCGTACCGTATTCATCACGAATGTTGGTCTTCGTGTAGTCGATTATGCTCTCCTGCCGGAGCAGCTTTCCCTTTGGATCATAAATAGAAACGGTTCTTTGAATGATTTTTACCGTGCAGCCTTCCTTATCCACAATCGGTTTATAAGGTTCAGCAGGCTCTGATGGTGGTACATCAGACGGCGTATCCGGGCCAGCGGGTGGCGTGTCCGTATCGGGTGAAGGCTCATCCGGCTCATCATGTGCGCCCGGGACAAAATCGGGATCAATCTCGATTGGTCCGTCCCAGGCAGGATCAGCAAACAGTCTGCTGACCCCACGGAAATCCATAACGACAAAAGATAACTTACCGACCTTTTCAACAATGCGGGTCCCACGCCCGATGGTCTGCTTAAACGCTGTCATAGATGTTATCCATTTATCAATTGCGATAAGCTTTACGGTCTTTGTGTCAACGCCAGTGGATAACAGTTCTGAGGTGGTGGCCATAACGGGGAATTCCTGACCAATGGAAATGAAATAATCAAGCTTGCCTTTGCCATATTCATCTGATCCCGTGATACGAACAACATAATCGGGATGCTTTTTCATTATATCTGCGTTTAAGTTCGACAATTCTTTACGCATCCGTTCAGCGGCATCCTCGTTGGCACAGAATACAATGGTTTTTTGCATACGACCTGTGCTTTTCAGATAGTCCGTAATATCCTTTGCTACCGCATGAATACGGTCTTCGATAATGATATTATAGTCATAGTCAGTGTTATTATAGATACGATCCTCGATTTCTTTTCCATATATGTCCTTCTGCCCCTTATATGGCCGCCAGCCATCGCCGATGTTCATGCGCGGCTCTATAACCTTAAAATTTGCAAGAAAACCGTCTTCAATACCTTCATTCAGGCTGTAGGTATATACCGGGTCTCCAAAATAATTTATATTGGAAATGTATTTGTTTTCTTTTGGAGTGGCAGTCATGCCGATCTGTGTAGCACTGGAAAAGTAGTCCAGAATTTCGCGCCATCTGCTGTCATCTTTGGCAGAGCCTCTGTGGCATTCATCTACTATAACAAGATCAAAGAACCCAGGTTTAAAAAGTTCTGCATAATGCTTTTCATCGTTGTCGCCGATAAGCTGCTGATACAGGGCAAAGTACACCTCATGGCTGAGGAGCTTTTCGGGAACCTTAATGTCATCGCTATAGTTGATCTTATGTATTGTACCGGCAAGCGGTTTAAAATCCTGCTCAATGGATTGATCCACGAGGATATTCCTATCTGCAAGATATAAAATTTTGCTTTTCAGTTTCGCATTTATTAAACGAAATACAATTTGGAAAGCAGTATAAGTCTTGCCCGTTCCGGTAGCCATAACGAGCAGAATCCGTTGCTTACCGAGGGCAATAGCATCAAGCGTGCGATCTACGGCTATTCTCTGATAAAAGCGCGGTGGGAATGTGTCCTGCGAGGAATAATAGGGTTGAGCCTGGATTATCTTCTCTGTTTCTGTAATGCCCTCGCCATTATTCATTTCTCTGTGATAACGTGCAATGAGCTCATCTCGTTCTGGGAAGTCTTCGAGCGCAATCGTGCGTTCCAATCCAGTCAGAAAATCATATTCTTCAAATCCATCTCCATTGGAAGAGTACGCAAATGGTACATCTAGCTTTTCAGCATATTCTTTTGCCTGTTGTAAACCAGATGAAATCGTGTGGGTATTATCTTTTGCTTCAATCACTGCAATTGGCTGGTTAATCTTTATATACAGCATGTAATCCACATGCTTGGGTTTATCCCGCACGACAAGATTTCCTTTCAGATTCACCTTGCCAGCCGTGAACTTTACCGCCGTCTCCATGGTGATTTTGTCGTTCCAGCCCTTACGCAAGAGTGCGGGCGTGATAAAGTTGAGCTTGATGTCCTCTTCGGTCATCTGCTTTTTCGTTAAGATGTCCATCTTTTGCATCTCCTGATATATCATCCAGATAAGCATGAAGCTTGTTTCAGCCAGCAAATAGATATCCTTTTCTATCATAACATGAGATTCAGGCCAAGACAACAAAAATCGGTAATTCTTTCAACTCTGCCTTAAAATAAAGCGTTTCGCAGAAACGCGCAGCCATTGGAGGCTTCCAATGTTCCGGGGGGATTGGGGGATCACCGCCAACAAGCAAATGCCACGGATCGGAAATACCGATTCGCGGCATTTTTGCAGAGTGTGGCCACACCTGCCCTGCTTGCTAAAGTTATCCCGAAATAGGTTGTTCACCGTAAAGCATATTTCTCTCATTGCTTTTGAGAGGTCTTTATGTTATAATTATCATGCGACGCAAATTCAATAAGTTTCTACGATGAGAAAGTGTCTTGCATATGGCAAAAACGCTTTCTCTATCTTGCTTTCTCATTGTAGGAACAAGAATTTGCGTCGCGGCAAAGGAGTTCAGCGTTTTTCGGGTGCAGTACTCCGGTGCTGCGCCCTTTTTGTTTGCTAAAAAAGAGAGAAAGATATGGATAACATAAGCTGTGCTGTAATAGCGGAGCCGCCAGTCTGATTCCCGTGGGGTGTTGACGAGGAAGATCAGCGTTGCACTGGTCTATAATTGTTAACATTGAATTGCCTGTCTTATATGCAGATGGAAGGCATAACGCGCTTCTTTATCCTGATAGACGCAGGGATCGGACTATATACTTCGGAGCTTGTTGTCTCTCTAATGGAAACCGATAAGGAGCTTCTCTTATATTGTTTAATCCCCTATGAGGAGCAGACAGTAAAGTGGTCACCTGAACTGCAGAATCGCTACTATTCTGTGTTGGAGAAATGCACAGAGCCTGTCACTGTTCCGTGGAACGGACGCCGACCTGTGAAATGGACGCTATTCTGGAGGCAATTGATCGGTCCAGCCGTGTCCTGGCTGTATGCACCGGGAAGCAGGTAAAGGGCAGATACTCTGCCGTGGCGCTGCGTTATGCGCAGAAAAACAACAGAAATATTCAGTATATTATCATGTCCGAGATATATTAGCTATTCACACAGGGCGGGGTTCAAGTCGTGGCATAGATTACGCTTACTGAAGATAAAATAAATCAAAAAACCGGTGCCTCGACCATACGTTTTATCAGTCGCAGCACCGATTTTTTTAAGAGTGTTACGCCATCTGTATCCATTTTACTGCAAAATATACACGCTTTACCGCAGAGTTCACAGCGGTCAGGCTTTTCGTGCTACAATAAAATACTATAACACATAATCGAATATTTGACTCAACTGTTGGTGCCGTAGTCGTTGCGCTTATATCTTTACTTTGGTAGCATGATCAAGCCTTAAGCATAATTTAGGAACATTTTTCAACAATTTTCATATTAACAGGATAGAAGCCACTAAAAAAACATAATGAGGTTTTACGATGAGACGAATCATATCACTTCTTTTAATCTGCATTCTGCTGAGCGGCTGCGGTAGGGCAACCGACCGCACGCCGGAAAAAGAGACAGTTCCCGGCGTGGACGTGAAAACCGGACAGTGGATCGGACGTGGTGGGAGCTTCTGCCTGGAACCAGCGTCCTATCCTGCAAACTGCGAGTTCAGCTTTACCCATGGAGGAGAGCGTTTCTTCGTCATGGTACCGATCAATGGGCCTGCGCGCATCCTGCGAGGGGAGCAGGAGATATGCCGCATTGACGGCGTTTTCATCGGGGCCTGTGCGGAGGAGGACTGCTTCTGGTATGCCGATGAGGAACGCGGCGGCGACGGTAATATATGCGTAAGCGTTCACCAGACAGACTACGACGGGGGCAAAATGGACGTGAAGAAGCTCCAGCTTCCTCAGGACAGTTATCCAAGAAGCTTTGCCTTGGCAGAGTACGGCTTCTGCCTCAACTGCTCAGATCGTCTGCGCCTGTTTGACCGCACAGGCGGCTTTCTCGTGGACATTCCTCACGCCGACTGGGCTGGAACACTTCTGAAGAGCAATGACGGAGAGATCTGCTTCCTCACCAAAAACGAAAGCAGTGGAGGCACCGTCAGCAAGATCAACCGGGAGACGGCGCAGTTGGAGACGCTTTTCACCTATTCGGCAGGCACAATTTGCACCGGGGATCATTTGAGCCCGTTTCTTCTGATTCAATCAGACGGCATTTATCATGTAAATACATCCGGTGAGACAGTGCCGCTGGTCATCTGGGAGGAATGCGGTCTCGCCCCGTCCGGGATCATACAGGTGGAAGAGGAGATCGACGGCAGTTATCTGATTCTCAGCACAAGCGCTGAGCCCATGCGTATGCGACAGGCTGATCCAACCGAACTCAAGGCACGAACACGCCTGACGCTTGCTGCGATAGGAAATGTTGGTTCACTTTCGCGTGAAGTCGCAGCCTTCAACGCGAGAAGTGCCGACAGCTATGTTCAGCTGATTGATCTGACTGAGGGCGGATTGGATCAGGAGCAGGCGATCACACTGCTGAATACGCAGATCGCCAGCGGCAATGGACCGGATATGCTCGCCTTTAGAGGCAATTCGCTTTCGCCGTTCCCCTATATCCGAAAGCGAATGCTGCGTGACCTGGAGGTAGATCTTGCCGCTGTTCCAGACCTGGATGTGAACGACCTGGTCTTTGCAAGACCGGTCAAAAACGACTGCGGCGGTCTGTATCTGCTTTCTTCCGATTTCTCGGTCGAGACAAGGCTGGGACTGCGGGAGACCTTCGGCGATACCGATGGATGGAGTTTCGATACTTATCTTGCTCTTGCCCGCACAACGCCCTCGGACCGCATGGTCATGTACAATCTGACACGGGAATACTTTCTGGAGCAGAGCATGAGCCGTTATCTGCGGCAGGCAATCAACTGGCAAGACGGGACCTGTGACTTTGATAACCCTAATTTTGTCCGACTTCTGCAAGCAAGTAAGGATATGATCGAGACGCCGGAGGACGCAAGTAACATGGTCTTCGGGACGAATCTGATGGCTGACGGATATATGGCAACAGAGCTTGTCCTGCTCAACCGGGTAATCAGCCTCGCACAATATACACGTCGGATCGGAAAACCGGTCAGTGTGATCGGCTGGCCTACGCAGGACGGCAGCTGCGGCACAGATATCACCATTCGGCCGGTGGGAATCCTGACAAGTTCACGACACCCGGAGGCCTGCCTCAGGTTCCTGAAGGACTGGCTTCTGCATCCTTCCGAGATTCCCTGCTACCGCCCGCTGCTGGAAGCGCAGCTTGAAGAGGCCAGACATATAAAGCCCGATGCACAGGACGAACCTTTTGCTGTGTCCCTGCCCTCGCCTATGACCGAGGAGGAAATTCAGCAATTTGAAAAGATGATTTCGTCCATTGAACATACGACGCTCTATGATGAGACCGTGTTGAATATCATTCGCTCAGAAGCAGCTGCTTTTCTTGCCGGGCAGCGCAGCGCTGAGGAGACCGCGCGCTTGGTTCAGAGCCGTGTCAGCCTCTATGTATCTGAGCAGCACAATTAAGGCAGGCTTGCTCCAATAGTATTGAAACTCACAGAGGCTAAATAATTATAAAAAATTTGACAAAGCATGTCCCCAATCTGTAAAACCATGACATATTAATTATGAGAAGAAAGAATGCGTATTTTCAAAATTGGTCGAAATATAGGTTGACATAATACAACATTTATGTAAAGATGATATCATGGTGGAAATGTGTGACAGTTGTTTTCTGCCACGAGACAAGGGGGAAGAGAGTGTGGACAGAGACCAGGAGCGGCTTCTGGAGGAACTTTATAAGGAGATGTACAGTGTTCTGCTGTGCTACGCAAACGCTGCGCTGAAAGATAAAGCTCTTGCGGAAGAGGCGGTGCAGGACACGTTTCGTATTGCGTGCGCGAAAGTGGGAGAGCTTTCTGCAAGCGAGAATCCAAGGGGCTGGCTGATGCTCACGCTGAAAAACGTCCTGCGCAATACCAACAGAGAACTTGCCGCGTTGAACCAACTGTTCGTATCTGCTGTATCGATTGATGATGAAATCGTCCTGGAAACATACGCTTCAGGGACAGATTATGAAAAGCGTATTGAGGATGATGAAGTCAGCATTCTGTATTCCGATCTCCTTTCTCCCGATGAGTACAGGCTCCTGAAACGGATCGTACTCCAGAAATATACGATCCGCGATGCGGCGAAGGAGCTGGGGATTTCAATTGAGAGCTGTAAAAAGAGAATCCAGCGGATCAAAAAGAAGCTGAGAAAAAAGCTGGAAGAAAAACCGGACGCGAAGGATGCGCGTACAACGACAGAAAGGGGTCGGTAAACATGCGCGGTTCTGAAAAAAGAGATTATTCCCGTTTTGAAAATCTCAGCACAGAAGAATTGCGAAATATCCTCCGTCAGGATTCCCTGTTGGATGAGGGAGACGCCTCTGACGCAGAAGCAATCCTGGCCATCTCCGAGATCCTCGCGGAAAGAGAGCAAAAAGAAGCGCCTGTAGATGTGGACGCTGCGTGGGCCGCCTTTCAGAAGGACTATCGCCCGTTCACAAGCCCGGAACCCTTGTACGCTTTGGACGCGAAAGACGACAGGGAACACCCAGCGGGAAGCAAGCGGCCCCGACTCATGAAACGCCTGATCGGTCTTGCAGCCGTGATCGCGCTGATCCTGGCCGTGGGCACGGTGACGGCCTACGGGCGGCGATATGATCTCGCGGGGTATGTCGCAAAATGGTCGCGGGATACCTTCCGCTTTGTGAACGCGGAAAAGACGTCGGTTCCGTTTTATAATATGAGCGCCGCGCTCAGTGTCGACGGGATTACGGAGCCGCTTGTCCCCAGGTGGCTGCCTGAGGGCTATGGGGAGGATAATGTGCATGTGAGTGATACGCCGCTGTATGTGCAGTATTTCACCTCGTGTTATATTGGGGAGAATACGATTCACATGACGGTCTTCCATTACAAGTCGGAGAAACGCAGCAACGTTGTCTATGAGACAGACCCGACCGTGCCGCCCGAAATCTATGAGGCCGGCGGTGTGGAGCATTATTTGATGATGAACGGCGGCTACTGGAGAGCCCTCTGGCGCGTCGGAGACCTGGAATGCTCGATCCTGGGCAAGGTAAGTTTGGACGAAATGAAACGGATCGTGGACTCGATCTATGAGTAATGGCATCCTGTGTGCATCGCTTTTGGTACGCCGTGTCCTCTTTGTAATTATGGATTGAACAAAATTTCTTGCCAGATAAAACGTCTAACCATCATCGCAGGATGACAAAGGAGATGAGCAGACATGCCAAAACGCCGTGAAAAACGAAAACCTGCGCGGCCACCGCTGACAAAACTGGACAAGCGGCTGTATTTGGCAGGTGCAGCGGTTTTCGTAGGTGTCCTATTTACGTCCTTGTTTGTGATCAATCTTTTGAAAGATGTGTACTATTTTTCTGATCAATCAATCTTGGCAGTAAAAAAACATGCTTCAGAGCTTCTTTATCTGCCGGCCTATTTCTACTTGATGTTAAGCGTAATCCCAATCTTCCTTGTGCCATACGCAAACGATCAACCGCTTTTCGGTGATCCGAAGATACGCTATGGCAGCCCGCCCTGGGCGCCGGATTGTTATCCCATCTTCGGGCGGCAACGTCATCTGACGCGCCGTACACCGAAAGCACACCAATTCAGAAAAAGAATGCTTCATTTCTGGTTCGCCGGGCTTTTAGTATCATTGGCCCTGTCGCTGCTCAGCTTTTTCGGGCGGGACTGTCTTCTGCGAGATTACAGTATTGTCTCTTATGATATGCTTAATCGTGAAAGCAACCGTACATTTCCTTCAGAATTTTCATCCTTAGAGCTTGAAGCCGAGGTTCGGTATTATAAAAGCTGGACGACTTCCGTTAAAGCAAAGCTCAATGCAGCAGAAGGAGACAGTTTTTCTTTTGAAAGCAGGGATTTCGCAAATAAAGATCGGGCACTGGCCTTGCGTAGCATGCAGACGCTCAAGGGTATGGTTCCGCCTCAAAACGTCAGTCTGCAAGGACGAGATAAGCTAAGAGATTTAGTGAGACGCGGGAATTATACCAAGGAAGAGACCGCCTTGCTGTATAATTTGTTTGATACAGAGATGCCAGTTGAACAGAATGAAGAAACAGGAATCAGCATCATTGAGAAAAACGATCTGTACAGCATCCGCATTATTGATCCGAAGGGCGTTCTTCTCGCAGAATACGGCCCATACGGAAAAAAACCGATAATCGAAGATGTGGGAAAGCTGCAGGCTGTTTCAGTTCAGACAGGAACAGGAAATGCAGCACGCTGGACAATCTATTATGACCCCGGAACAGGACAGCTGTCCGAACCATTCATGGGGGTATTGAATACAGACGGGGAACTTGTTGTTTATATCGCGCCTGGCGGGAAAGCTGTCTGCGTTAGAGAAATCTTTGGGCAGTATTATGAGAGTTTTGATTCGTTTTCGGAAACTCTTGCATCGGTTGCTGAGCCTTTTGTCAGTGCGGAACTATGCGAAGACGGGCAGAGCCTGATTCTCACATACCTTGCGGGTAATGATTATCATAAGGCAACGGAGAAGATGGAATTACAAAGGAAATTGGGATTACAAGAATAGGAGAAAAGAGATAGATTTAAGCGAATTTCTTAACTGCACAAATCAATAATATCAGAGAGCATTCGGGAGGAATAGGATATGTCGGACGATGTGATCATCAGACAACATTTGATTCTTAATGAAAGTGCGAAACAGTTATTTGATCCTTCCCACATCGATGAAATCCCTCCAGTTGATGAGTATCCCATTTGGGAGAAAACAGATCCATATGGAAGAACGTACTATGGCGTATCAAACTTCTGGGGAGTTGATTCAAATATTGAAAAGGACTGTGATCTGTCATGGTTGGAATGGGACGGGAATGAAGTAAACGTAGATAGTGACAGTCGCGATGATTTATTGATGTTGTTTCAAAAAACTGTAGGCATTATGAAGAGCTGGAAAGCACAGTTAACGGCAGACTATCCTGATGAACGTTTTGTAATATTTGCCTCTTTTGATGATGGCAGTGAATTAATCGAAGGATCAGATCCATACATAGGATTTACGCTGAGGTTTTGGAAAATCCGTGAAGGGCAAGGTTTTCATGAAAACACTGACAGCGAACAGCCTTTACTAAAGATGATCATAGGATGACGCCGGTTCTTATATGAAATCCGGTAATGCCCCTGATGCGGAAAGAAGCTGGACGGAGGGTAAAACATGACTAAGATCGAGGAGCTTGAACGCAAAATAATAGAGTCCGGCATAACAGAAGCCAATTTGATCGAATACGAAAAGCTTTTGCGGAGGGTGGGCGGAAATTTCAACCGCCGTCAGCATTGCTGGAATACTGCCGCTTCGTTTCCACCGCACAGAACAGAGGAAGCTGTTTCCCTGATCCGGTGGGGACTGGAGCGGTATCCCGACAGCTGGTATTCCACCTATATGTCCCACTATATGATCGGGCAAATATATGAACGCAGCGGGAACTGGCAAGCCGCTCATGGTGCGTATCTGCTGGCGGATGACGCGCTGGGAGAGGAACAGACCGCCTATCGCGAGACCCTTTCCGGTGATTTGATGTGGACGCTGCTGCATATCGACGGTTTCCAATATTCTGACAAGCTGCGAGCCTATTATGACAGCTTTCGGAGAATCGACGATTTCCACGCCTCCTTTGTCAATTGCGCCTTTCGCCTTGCGGTTGCTGAACTCGTGATCGCTCTGCACGATGGAGACGGTGAGACAGCGAAAAAAGCATACGACGAAGCCATGACTATGGCAAAACCGGGCTTCGTCAGTCTCATTCAGGGCGTATTGGACCGCCACCGCACGACGGACAAACTGAAAGCCAACACGCAAGAGTGCGCACAGTTTTTGAAAAGTTTGCGGATATAAGAGGAAACCATGAGAAGGAAAACGACAAAAGAGCTAATAAAACGCAATTTGGCCGGTATAGCTTTGAGCGGCTTACTCATCCTTGCGGGAGTGTTTCTGCTGTTTCTGAGCAAGCTGCCTGTGGCATCTTACGAAGACTGTCGGGAAAAGACCGTCACAGTCGATTCCATGCGTTACCATTATGGGTATAGAAGCAGCGGCTATTGGGAACTCCGCACAGAGGACGGCGAGAGCTACAATCTGACCGGAAGCTTCGATAGATCGGAAATGAAAGAGAGCCTGACGCATGGAGTCGAGGCGCAAATCCGCTATTGGGAAAACTGGCGCGGCAATCTATTCGGGCACAAATACGCAGAGGAAGTAGTAGTCAATGGGAAAAGGATCGTGAGCTACAACAACGACGAAGACCAGCATTTGACCGCCCTGTACCTCCTGTCAGGCGCTTGCATTCTGTTCGGAGCCGCCGGATTATTCCTGTTCCGCTGGGAGGTTCGCCGGAATAGGGAACTGCAGCGAAAGCGGGATCAGCGTATTGAAAAGAAATATGGAAAGAAGCAAGGGAAGTAACATGTGGATTGAACTGAAAACCGAGGAAGAGCTTGCGGCCTTTATGAACCGGGTGAACTGGTTCCACGACAGCGTACTCAAGGAGCTTTCCTATGTCAGCGGCGCGTATGTGGACAAAGATTTGAACATGCACCCCGTGGATGATAAAGCCTGCCTGCGGGTGCTGATCCAGCGGCAGGACGAGACGCTGCCCGCGCTGGAATTGGAGTTTTCGGGTGTACAAGAGCTGCGGCTTTACCCGACTGATCCGGCTTACACCAGCGAGATTCTGGACACCGCCCTGTTCTTCCGGGACGGGCTCATCTGCTGGTGTGACTGCGGCGATACAGGCCCGGAGAATTTTGACGACTACCGCGGGATAAGCGTCCGCGCCAAATCTCTCCGTTGGCGGCCAATCGCCCGAGAATAGGAAAAGGGTGCAGCTATGAAAAGAAAAAAGTTGCTCATTCTCTCGATTTGCTTGCTGGCATTCTTTGCCCTATGCGCATACGGAGTCTATAGCTTGTTTTTTGATATACAGAGAATCAAGGGGCAGGAAAAAATGCAGGAGCTTTCCTCGCCGGACGGGCAATATACTTTGATCGCTTATCTGAACAATGGCGGCGCGACTACGAACTACGCGGTCTTGTGCGCGGTGAAGAACAATCAGACGGGCAGAACCAAAAACATCTATTGGAATTATCCCTGCTGGAACGCCAAAATCACCTGGCTCGACGGGCATACTGTGACAATCAATGGGATCGCACTGGACGTCAGGCAGGATACTTACGACTATCGAAATCCGTAGGAGACGGAACTGATATGGCTAAGAACAAACATTTAACAACAGAAAGAGAAAAATGCATATGGATGACTGGAGACTGCGAGGGCAGGACGAATATCTGAAGAATGCAACATTGCACAAAACTGTCTTTCCCGACTTCTGGGAAAAGGCATATGCAGAAAAGAACGCATTCTACCGAGAGGTTGAGCTGTCGGCACACCGTTTCGTGGAAGCGACGCATCGCGGCGATGAGGACCTGGAGGGGGAAGGAATTCGGCTCTTCTGGCATGACCACTGCGAGTTTTGTTGGGAAAAAGTTATGACAGACTACGAAGTCGAATTCTACTGCACTTCAGATATGTGTACCTGGATATGTAAAGAATGCTTTGAGGATTTTCAAGAATCTTTTCATTGGAAACTTGATCTCAGCACTGATTGGGTGAAATACAATGAATAAAATTACTGTAAAACGGTCAATTACACCGGTAATCGGCGTGTGGGTTCTTGGATTATGTGGGTGTTTATATTTTATATATAATGCTTTTTCGTATCAGACTTGGGCTCTGCTATATCTTGCCGGGTGGGTTCTTTGTATCCCAGTTGTGTTCTTGATTGACTATATAGGATGGGAAGTTTCCTTTACGAAGAAAAACATCCAATATAGAAGATTGTTTTCAAAACATAGTTATTCGTATTCGGAAATCAAGGACGCTAAGGAGTACTTCCGGTCTGCCGACAACCAATACAGATTAACGATTCTGTTTGTAGATGGAAGAAGAGTCTCAATGCTCAGCGGCTATAAGAACTATTTGAATGCGCGGAGAGAGTTGCTAAGACATATTTCTATACACGCATAATGAAACCCATTCTGGTAAAAGCCGGTGAAGTAATGGTGAGGAGAAAATTGAAATGAAAAACCAGTATTCTTTAAAATCTGTAGACGGTCAGTTCTGCTTGCGTGCGAAACCATCTAATACTTCACGGTTTCACGAAGATGAAATTGAAATCTGGTTACAATCACAAAATGATAATATGAGTCTGTTCAAAGATTCTGTGCGCTATGTTCTAAAGACTGAGTGTATCGCGGTAATTCATCATGTTAGTGAAAGTTCCAATAATGCTCCTATATATCCACTGGAACTAATACAGAAGATAATAAACAAAGATTTTGACCAGACGGATACAAATTCACATCTTTTGTTTGAGGAAAAAGAATTATCAACATTCTTCACATACCAGCAGTCAGATGATGTTTGCTTAATTGTTTTCAGTGATTGTGCTTTTGAGCCGAAATACCAGTTGAGTGTCGTTTTTAATCGACACGATTTTCGGATATGGTTTCATTCACTTATTGAGGACGAGGGAAATGCGAAATGAAACAAAGCTGGTATTCTCCATTAAAAAAACGTAGGCGTGGTTGGCTGCTGCCCGTTCATACTGTCCTGGTCGTGTGGTTTTTCCTGTATATCGGCACGATACTATACGGCGGCCCGCTTGTTTCGCGGTTCGCACCGTTTCTCGAACCGGTCATTTATGGGTTCACGTTTGGTATTGGTATCGTGCTGTTCTTGCTCGTCAATATCCCGCTGAGTATTTACACGGTAGTGATCCTCCTAAAAGGCTGTGCCTCCGGGGAAAACAAAACACTGCTCATTGTCTTTTCCGTGCTGAACACGCTTACAGGTCTGTCAGCTTGGGGCTTTCTGATCGCGCTGATGCTCAAGCCATAAAACAGCTCCCTGATTCGAGGAGCCGGGAAGAAGCATCGTAAGCGTCAAGTATTCCGCGCATGAACCCGGGCGGACTGTTGTAGTGGATAGAACAGACAGAAGAATAAATAGGGAGATATGATGGGAAAAAGATTTTACCGTATCCTTGCGCTGATTGCTGCTTTTACGCTGTGCGGCTGTGGAGCTTTACAATTTAGACGCATTGAGACGAATGATCCGAGAGATTACGGGGCAATTCAAGGAACTACACGAACAGCCAAAAAAACTGCTATAAAAGACTTTGAACGATTTTTTCCTCCCAAGATAGAACCATTCTATGAGGATGTACAATATCACTTTATTACCCAGGATGTGGACGCGCTGTCATATGAGATCTTTTTGGAGTTTGTAATCCCGGAGCAAGAGGCGTTTGATGCCTGGACTGCCTCGACAGCGCAGCAGGGAGACTTTCAACCCTGTCCCTTTGCTGAGGGGTGGCTTGAAATGGTGCCGGAAAAGAATTACTTGCACCTTTCCGGAAGTGTCAGCGAGCCAAAAGACGATCCCCGTATAGATAGTGCAAACATTCAGAGAACTTTGATCCAGCCGGAGGAAAGGCGCATTGTCATTGTGTCTCTGCGGGTATCGGACGGGGGCGCATCCAGAGTCTCCGAGCTGAATACATTTTTCAATCGTTTTGAACTTGACCCGAAGACGTTTGCGGTTATGTTGAAGGAAACAGCATAGTTGAGAATGAAGTATCGCTGAATGCGAAAAAGGTGTAATTGTAATGACTAAAGCAAAGAAGATCTTTCTGATTATCCTTTCGATTATTATTGTCATCGCGCTGCTGTATGCCGCGTTTGTTGGGGTCGTCTGGTATGTTTTGCCGAACATCGGACTTGGCGGCGCGGGGGATTGGAGCTTTAACAAAATTCCGGGGAACTATGAGATCTGGCGGATGCACGCAAAGGATGTTTCCTTGATCAAAATGTTTTCAGATCGCAGCGGGGGCGAAAAAGTCCTGGGCCCGTTTATTCTCTCCTTCTGCTGGGATCAGAGATATATCGGGCTGCAGATAGATCCCCGTTATGATGATCCGCAGGAAAAGGCAGAGATAGAATACTATATTGTAGATTCATCAACGGAAGAGGTGTTTGGCCCCTTTGATCAGGAGAATTACAAGATTCAGAGCGGGAGCCTTGGCTTTCAGCCAAATGAGTGGGTCAAAACGGTTCCTGCTCCCGAAGGGGTTAGAAGATAATGATAGTAGTGTCTTGACCGCTTATGACTCTGTGAACGAGCGCTTGTACGAGATCCTAAAGGGAAGAAAGAGAATTATCTGAGAGGCTTGACGAGTATGAGCATGAGAACAAAAGAGACATTTTTCCACGAAGAATACAGCGTCACATTCGGAGATGACTGGAATACTTGTTTGTATGATAAGGGCGCAATCGAGACAATCACGCTCAATTCTCCAAAATACATAGACAAATCCCCGTATTCAGTCACCGTGACTGTGACCTATCGTAGCGGAGAGCAGCATTGCTGGGAGACAAAGTATCTGGAAGTTAGCTACATCAGGCAGTTTGGCCTTGCGGTAACGGCGGACGGGAACTGCGTATTTGTCCAGACTTGGGAGAACGGCCTGTACTGCATAGATGCCAGAACCGGAGCCAAACGCTGGCGGACAAAGAGCAGGCGCGGCGTCACGAATGTGTTCGTCGGGAAAGACTATATTTTATGCCAGCAGCATAACCGTGCCCTGCAAGTGCTGGACATCAAGACCGGCGAAGTGCTTTCGGAAAGGCGCGTGACTTCGTGGGGCTTTACTTCGCTGAATCACCGATATATGGCCTGCGAAGTTCGAGTCGCACGATGGGAAATTATAGAGGCCACCACGTTGAAAACAGTACAGTCTTATTCGGCCAGGGAGTTTACGCAAGGTCATGAGTACTATTGCGTCAATCTGATCCAGTACCGCGGAATCAAGATAAAACCTGAAAGGACTGTGCGAAATGGGGACAAGTCTGACAACCTTACACTTCTATGGCCTTGCGCGTGAGGCGCTGGAGCCACGACTTGAAGTGAGGGATCTGCTGCGGGATCAGAACACACCGTGGCTGAGTATTGTACCGCCTTACGGCGCCGAACACAACAATTACGCCCGGCTGGAAAAGCTGGCAAAGTGTGCGACAAAGGAGTACGCAGGAGCATCAGCGCTGTTGTTCGACTATTTTGATGACGATGAATTTCGCTGTGTCTTGTATCAGGGCGGGAAGAGAAGCGCCTCCTGTCAAAGCGGCGGTTCCTGGGCGAAGCTGGGGAAGCAGTTGAATGTGCTTTTCGGAGACGATCTGCCTGCAAGAGCATTTCGGTATGCTTCCCGCTGCTATAATCTGGAGGATCAGGTGCGCCTGCTGGAGGAAGCGGTGGGAGCAGCCCTATTTGATGTGCAGGAGGAAGAGCCCCGCGTTGTTCAGCGATGCGATGAAATGCTGCAAACCATCAAATATCGGGAAGAGGCGCTGAGAAAGCGGCCCAATCAGTACAAGCTCACGGAGCTCGCCGAGGAGGACTGGCCGCTGGAACTGAGAGCACGCCAGGGGCTGTTCAGGCTTCTGCGCCCTCAATGGGCCAGGGTCGAACTGAATTGGTTGATCTATCAGACAGATATGAAACGCTATATGGTTCCGGGCAGCCCCGGCCTGATCGCGTACCCTTATCGTGATGAAATCGTTGATGAGCACCGGCTTTTTCTCTATGATATACGAAGCGGGGAGCATTGGGATCTTGGCCCCTTCATGGGGCTCGTTTGCCGCGTATTGCGGAAAACGAAGCAGGGAGATCTCGTCTTATTGCTGGATGAGAAGCGCCCCGGAACGCAGAACGAATACGGGCATGGAATTATATGCTGTATGGGCGTGGATGGAGAAGAGCGCTGGCGCTTTCAACCGGAAATGGGGCAATATCATCATCTGAGCTATGTGGACGAAGCGGACAGCCAGGTCATTACGCTCTACGCTGGCGCAAACGTCAGTGTCCGTTCAGATGGCCTGATCTGGCGTATTGACGGCGAGACGGGAAAGCTGCTCTGTTCCCGCCGAATCCCGATCGACAGTGATGAAATGATAGAGCTGTACCATGTCGAAGCGCTGGACTACTTCCTGTACACTGAGAGAAATCGGAAAGAGCTTGTTTTTCTGAACCATGATCTGGAGGAAACGAAACGTTGGAACGGTTTTTTCGCTGGTTATTATCTGAAAGACAGCATCGTTGGGAATATGGTCTGGTATTTGGACTATCCAAATGAGAGGGTACTGCACCTGTTTGACCTGCGTGACGGGACAGAGAAAACCGTTACGATGGAAATACCGGTCTTGGTTGAAGAGGTTTTACCGGATGGAAGGATTCTCGGAACAGCAGGTAAGGGAAACACGCTTTTCGTGCTCGACCAGAACGGGATCGTTGCTGCCCGATGCCGTGTCCCGGGGATGCTGAACCATATTCTTACAGACGGAGACAGCGTCCTTGTCACAGAGGTGCGTGCGCCTGACACGGATGTTTTTTACGGCGCGCTGTTTGACCAGGTCAGCATCCACGTCTGGAAGCTGGAAGCAAAGTAAAGAGGATATAACATGTAAGAGCATGTACAGGACATGTATCTTTTACAAAGCTATTTGAAAAGTATTATGCAAGAAAAGCACTGGATTTAGGTATTTGGAAAAACTACTTTTGTACTGACAATCCATTTGCGGAGGGGAAAAAACTTAAATATTCTACGATTGGGTGATTTGCAACAATGAAAAAGGCACTGCTTTTTATTGGAACTGCGCTTTTTATCTTTGGAATAGTTGTTATTGCAATGAAAACTGTACTTGTGAGAACAAAGATCCCCTCAAATGCTATAATTTGGATACAATTTGAGAGGAATGGGCAGTTAGAAAAACATCTGCTAAAGCAAAATGAGGCCAAGCTTATTATTGATATTCTTGATAACCACATTGAATATTATGAAAACTACTCATGTGGCTTTTCATGCTACAAGTCTTTTGAATTCACTTGGAATAGATACTGGAAGCATGAACGAAAGTGCAAAAGATGTCGATGTAGGTCATACTATTTTCGATGATGATCACGGAGCGCTAAGCATCGCAATGAACGTGGGATATGCTACGGTGCATCCTTTTCATGCTCTTTATGACTTAATTTCTTACCTACGAAACTAGCCCCATTTATCTGCCATCACAGGAGGATAACATGAAGCCCATAAAAGAAGCAACGGTTCTAACATTTGCACTAATGGTTGCGCTGGCGCTGTGCAGTTGCACACAAGCGCCTCCGACGAGTGATGGGAAGCTTTATACCGTTTACCATACGGAAGATATCTCCAAGTATGGTTCTTTCCCGTATTATGGATCGTTTGTCGGCGACACAGACGTGGAACACCTCGCTGCTGTGTTCAAAAGCATGTTTCCAGCTGAGATCACGCCAGAAATGAAAGACATTTGCTATCAGTTTTCTGAAGAGAACGGAAGCCACTGGAGCTTTGAACTGTATCTGGAATTCACAATGGAAAATCTGAAAGACTATCACGCAATGCTTCGCAGATTGACGGAACGTGCCGGACTGACAGATGCACTGGAGAACTTCCCCTACGATGAAAGCTATGATTGCTATCCCGCGTCACTTGTCTACGGCATTAGTACGTCAGGCAAGACAGATAGTCTTGCAGAATATGCCGTGACTTATTCAGCATCTAGGATGATTTTGAGTAAACCCGAGGAGAACAGAATAATCATCTGGGCGCTTGAGCTACAAGACGGTGCAACAGACGTAATGAATTACATGGCCTTTTTTGACCGATTCAGTATTGATCCACGGGAGTTTTCTGCCTATTGCCATGATCGGCATTTGGCTAAAAAATGCACTGGATAAGCATAAAACGAATACAATATCAGTATTTGTCTTGGTCACTGTCATCCGTGAAGCCTGTTTTTTTCGAATAAAGCCAGCCACAGAATTACTTCTATCATCCTTATGAAACTGTTTTTATTCCCGCCGGTCGGAATCTGATCACCCTGCTAAGCACACAGTTGAACTATATTTTTACCTCGCTGGAAGGAAGTCAACTTCGCAACATTGACTTTATTACAAAGCGGTACATTGAACTGATTCTAAAATTGAAACCACTTTTTTCAGATGGGATTAAAGGCTTAATGAAGGCAGCAGCGGACCAGCCGGATCAGTTGAAAAAAATAAAGCCGAACAAGGCGGCAATCAACCGGTTAATTGCGCGGTCAGAGAAAATCCTGCGCGGCTATTATCGCTATGTTGAAGGAGAAGAGAGAGTCTATCTGGATTCAAAAAAATATATAAAGATCAACTTTTCCTCTTCCGGCCAGCAGGAGATCGTCTGGGTCATTGAAAGAATAGAAAAGACGGAGCCGCTTATTGCAAAAGCGCTTAATGAATTGCAACATGCTATTGAGGAACAGAATAAGCCGAAGATTTCCACTTTAATAAAAGAACTCACTACCGGTACGGTTGCATCTATTATAGCAAATTATGCTAGCGCTGCGTTAAAAACTTTTCTGGGAATATAAAACACTCATCGAGGCTGAGGGAAAACTCAGACACGGATAAAGAGTTTCCTTGCAACTTGATTTTCATTGGAGGCAAATTTCGACTGTTCAATCGCTTTAGCTAGTATGAGTCCGACCCTCGGACTCATACTACCTGGCGACAAATTAGGTATAATCACGACGCCGAGTCGGGATTCTATTACCTGCAGAGCCGGTATTATGACCCCTCAATTTGCCGCTTCATCAACGCGGATAGCTATGCTTCCACTGGTCAAGGCTTCCTCGGCGCAAACATGTTTACATATTGCCTCAACAATCCGATTTGCTTTTCTGACTCAACGGGTACTAGTGTTTTACATGATTTATGGAGAAAGGCCGAGGCGTTTTGTTGGCATAGAATTAGCGATTGTTTAAGAGTAGCTGGATACAATCTTACTGCAAACTTGCTGGACCAAGCGGCCGACGGAAACAATTTGTCATATATTGCTGGGGAAGGCAGTTATGCATCTGAATTATGTAAAGGCGACGCAGATATTAAACAAGCTATAGAAACAGAAATCGCTGGACAAAAGCCAGATAGTAAAGGGATTGTAAGAAGTGATTTTGGATATACAATACCGCTTGGCAATGGTGATCTTGGTGCATCGCTGCATAGAGTAGTAATATCTGTAGATGGGAGGGCTACTGGGAACAATCTTCATGCTTCCATTACGATAACCGATACTTTTGATTATACTGAGTTTGTTAATCCATTCAATCAAAGTAGCCTTATAGAAGGCATTTTATGGGCTGCCAACGATATTGCATACATAGACACCAAATGGGGTTTGTTAGATCCGGTTTCTGTTAAAATATCATATGTAGAGGAATTTAGTTATGCAGTTCCAATTTTATAAAAATGCAAGAACTCTCGCCGTGGCGCTCCTGCTGACAACTGTCATTTTTAGCCTTTGCGCCTGCGGGACAAAGCTGCGCTATGGCACGTGGAAAGATACCCACGAAGTCTATGGCGACGGAGAGTATCAGCTGATGACGGATCCGGATCACAGCTATTCGCTTTATAACAACGCCATCAGACAAACGATTCTGTCAGACGTCTCGCTATACAAAAACGTGGGCAAAACGGCATATTTTTACGGAGAAAGCCCCATAAGCCGGGAGGAGAGAGTCCGGCTGTTCGCCGTCTTGCATACGGAAAGCAACGAACTGTGCTACGTTCTGGATGAGGCTTCCGTCCCGTCAGACCATCGTGAGCTGTTAGAGGACTACGTCGGGAGGCGTTTTTCGGACATAGCCGTCACCGTTCTGGACTTGTCCGAGCTGAACGCGGAAGAGCAAAGCATTCTCCTAAGCCTGCGGGAAAACGCAGTAAACACGGGGACGGAGACAATGCCATTAAGTTAAGCAAAATCAGAGACAAAACAGATGGCACGACGCAACGAGAATTCATCAAGTCGGGATGCAATCCGAGCGAGAAATCGCGTTTTGCTATCTTGCTCTGGCAAAATGCAAAAAATGGACAAAAGCGAAGTGCAGGAAAGCAATCTCGGAACAGCTCCCCTATATTGAGTTGGCAACAGCGCAGTTAAAGAAGTATGAAGCACAGGTTCCGGAGCATGAAAAACTCTACCCTTATTGGTTAAAGGATCGTCTGGATGTTATTCCAAAGGTCTACGCACAGCAG
>JBGUWL010000188.1:0-9955 GCA_045221075.1 Acutalibacteraceae bacterium | reverse complement strand
ATCTGTGCGTATGCACAGATGGGCGCAGCCTCTGGCGGCGCCTTTTCCGATTAAAAGTGTCAGCTTTTAATCGGAAAACAGTATCAGCATAAAGACCGCCGTCTGTCCGGCCGTCACGAAAATCATCATCCTTCTGTACATAATATGAAAGCATATCTGCGGGTGTTACTTATGCGGCATGGCGCTGCGTTTGTGTTGATATCATGTTTTTTGAATTTCTGCCGGATACGGATGTTCCGAGGGCGGTTTTTTCTCCGCAAATTGAAAGTGTTGTCCGGCATTCCGGGGATACAGACAGAGAAAAGCGGGACTGTCCGGAACAGCGTTCCGAAACAGCCCCGCCTGAGGGTTTATTTCATACTATTTTCAAACAGACCTGTCGACGATCTTTGCCGCCGTTTATGCCTGATATGTACGGATCATTTTTTTACTGCAATGCAGACGAACAGTCTGCCCTTTTTGCTTGTGCCGGATATGGATCTCACCTCGGCCTTGCCCTTTCCTCTGAGAGAGAGCTTGTCTCCGGGCTTAAGCTCGGTTGAGGGGTCGGTCACGGATATCCAGTTTACTGCGGCAAGTCCTTTGCGTATTCCCTCGGCAGCCTTTGTCCTTGACATGGAAAAGGCCTCTGCTGCAATACAGTCAAGTCTCATGGCGCTGACGTTGACGGTCCTCTCTTCATACACCGGCGGCCGTACCTCCGGCAGCTGCGAGCGGCTGAGCCTTACACTGTACCGGCTTATCTTCAGAAGGTTCAGCTCAATATGCTCTGCAACGGAGCTGTGACAGAAAAACTGAGGGCTGCTGCCGTTGGGGAGAATGTCGCCGATCATCTCACGGCGTATCCCCAGTCCCATAAGAGAGCCGAGCACGTCACGATGAGAAAGTCCCTCTCCGCAGAAGGCCGCGGTGACCGAAAACAGCACTATGGGTGCGCCCGGGTCGGGCTGATATTCGTCCGTCATGATGCGGCACATACGGCGTTCGGCGTCTTCATATCCTCCGTCAAAGGAAACAGCGCCGCCGAATTCCGGGACACGGCTGACAAGAGACTGCTGCGCCGGGTCAAGAAAGTCGGAATACAGTACGGTATAATCCTTTTTGGAGCGGCGTATCAGGTCGTTTATCCTGCGAAGCAGGAGCCGGTTTTCTTTGTCCTGGGTGTATTTTTCTGTGAAGTCCGTAAAAAACATCCTTTCAGGTCATCGTGAATTGAGGTATACATGGTACTCATCCAGACACATATTGAGGGTCTGCATCCTGTGGGCGTTTTCCTCACCCACATATCTGAAAAGGGCGGGTTCAAAGCAATGCTCTGTCTGACTCTGCTTTTCGTCAGGATAGCGGAGAACAAACCCGAATCTGTGTGAGTTCCTGAGCAGCCAGAAATAGTCATCGCTTTCTTCAAAGCTCTCTGCCGCGGCGGCAAAGCGCACCGAAAGACCCAGCTGCTGATCGGCGTGTCCGCCCATGGGAGCGGTCTTTTCGGCATCCTCCTGAGCTCTTCCGCTTGTTTCGCTTTCCCGTGCAACAAGCCGCTGCACCTCGTCCTCATAAAGCTCGTTCTGTTGGTCCGGACTGATATAGCCCTCGGTCACTGAAAGGCTGATGCCGTCCTTTTCTGCGGCTTTTATTAGATCGTCAAGATATGCGGTGATGAGCCTGTCCACCTCAACGCCTCTGTATTTAGTAAGCTCGGGCTGATAGTCCGGCGGCAGGGGATTTTTGGGCGAGACCAGCATCATCATTCTTTCGCTGTCCTTTTCGGACACCGAGGAAACATTCTCGTAGGATGTTTCCGCCGCCGATGATTCCGTCCTGATGGATGTATATGAGGTCAGGCTTATTGCAAGCACAACGCCGCAGGCCAGAACAATGATAACGGGTATAAGTATAACGGCCGCTTTCCATGCCGAGAGGTCATTCTGGCGGTCACGGCGCTCTGAGGCATTCATTATCCTGCCTGAGCTGCGGCGTCTTGTTTTGTCGGAGCTGACAGGAGAGTTTTTATTTTTCATTTTTATCCCTTTCTGTCGGTTCGTTATTGCCATGGCGGATATCCGCCGGTTCTTTTATTCTACAGCACGAACAGTATAACACACTACTACCATATTGACAAGCCAGGCGGTGAGTGACCTCACCGGACAATTTTCGACGCAAAAAGCGGCACTTTCCGGCTGCTGTCACCGGGATCTCACATTTCATGCTTTGCTCATGGTTTGACGTGCCTGTTTACTGTTGAGTTGAATATACGAAAAGCAAACTGGCATCAGTGTAACCTCTGTTCACTATTTGCCGATCGCCCGCAGGGAGATTTTTCGCCTGTTTATTCGGAACGATACAATGCGCAATCCCACTTTTCAAATCCCTGATTGAAATAACTCCACTCTTAACTCTCCGCACTTCATACTATTAAAGCTCATTTCTTTCTGATGTGAAAGGAACCTGAGCAGAAACTTCTCCGCAAGGCTTCCGGGAGCTATACGGCGCTTTGCTTCTTCAAATCCGAACCACTGCGCCTCGTCTACCTCCTGCCGGTTGAGACCCTCAAGAGACTCGCTGCCGGCGGTGCAGACGTAATTCAGCATCAGGGTGTTTGTGCGTTCGAAATACTCGCTTTTGTTGAAGCGCAGCTCAAGCGCGTCAAGCCCCGTTTCTTCCTTCAGCTCACGGACAACGGCGTTTTCGGCATTCTCGCCCTTGTTTACATAACCGGCAACAAGAATGTTCCTGTCCCGTCCGTACTGTTTGATGAGCAGTATTTTTTCTTTTTGGGGGTCGAGGGTGATGATGCTCACGGCTGTGGAAAATATGGGGAACCGGAAGCATCCGCAGCTTTCGCAATAGGGGATGTCCCCTTCGTCTTTCAGCGGTTTTATTATAAGCGGTGTACCGCATTCATAGCAATATTTCATGTCTGTCTCCTGTCATTGGGAATGAAAAAGGCTGCCGGATAACGGCAGCCGATATGATCCCTGAGCAGAACCGGATCAGGCCTCTGCAATTACCTCTACCTCACACAGAACATTCTTGGGCAGGGTTTTTACGGCGACGCAGGAACGTGCGGGCTTGCCTGTGAAGTATCTGCCGTAGATCTCGTTGAAGGCGGCAAAATCGTTCATGTCTGCAAGGAAGCAGACGGTCTTGACTGCCTTTTCGAGCGAGGTTCCGGCGGCTTCAAGCAGGTTTTTGAGGTTATTCATGACCTGCTCTGTCTGACCCTCAATGGTGTCTGCTTCAACTGCGCCGGTTGCGGGGTTAATGGCGATCTGACCTGAGGTGAAGACCAGTCCGTTTGTTTTGATCGCCTGTGAATAGGGGCCGATCGCATCGGGAGCGTTCTTTGTGTAGATGACTTCTGCCATGTTATTACTTCCTTTCGGTATAAGTGTGGATGACCACTCAAATTATATCATCGCATTAATGCACTGTCAATAAAAATTCAGACCGGACCAGCGTGACGCTGGACCCAATTCGCGCTGTCGCTCAACTACGTTTCGCTCTGGGATCAGGGAGAATACATTTATTCCCACGCCAGACGGCACGTTATACACCGTACCCATCCGCCGATGTGACCCTTAATCGGGTCACTTTCCGGCTGGTGTCAACAGAAATCTGAGTTTTCTTAGCTGTCCATGCTTTGACGTCCCTGTTTCTCACAGAAATAATTTACACTAACCAGACTGCGCCGGCAAGCTGCCGGTCTCAACTTCGCGCTCAGGTTTATAAAGAGCATTATTTATCGCCGTGCCGCAGACTTGGTGCTAATAAAATTTTACACTTAGGGCACTGTATGTGCGGTCTTTGCATATCCGCCTGATAAATCAGGCAGAAGAAATTCAGAAATTATCAGCATCACTGGGAGTGAAGGTAACACTCGTAATGGTTGAACCGTCATCATTGAGTACGATCAGTTTAAAGTCAAACAGCCTGATACCGCTTGACGGCGCCGTATCGATCCACTGCTTGTAAGGCTTTTTAAATGAGTTGTTCAAGCCTTCGATCATTTCAGGTGTTACGTCAGCATGTTCGACAGCTGTTGCTTCGATCACCATGTAATCGTCATGAGGAAAGCTGACAGACCATTCTAACTTGCCGGTTGTATCGGCGGATGACATCGCATTGACAATAGCGTCCGTACCGATAGTGTTATTAACATAATCTTTAATGCTGGTCAGCTCTGAAGCTGACTCATCAGTAGATGCAAGCTCGATTGACGGCTGATCAAATGAAATATCCGAAATGCTTTTTGTCGGCGGCGCAATTGATATATTGGCGCTGATCTCACCGATTTTTGATATTTTACTTCCTGAACCTGACGAACTACTGCTGCCGCAGCCTGCCATAAGACCGACAGAGGATAACAGCGTCAGGAACACTGCGCAAAATGCAAGTCTTTTTTTCATAATATTTTTACTTCCTTTCGAAATTGTTTTTTCGGAAGCGGGTGAGCTTTCGTGATATGTAAAAGCGGTTCGGATTACCGTAATGTCAGCTTACAGTCCTGTAGCCGTGCCTGAGCAGCTCATCCTTGATCTTCTTGATATGCTCATGGTTCCTTGTCTCAAGAGAAAGACGCAGGTAGCAGGAGTTGATGTCGGTGTTGAGGTCGGCTCTGTCGTGACTTACGGCAACTACGTTTGCGCCCAGCTTCGAGATTATCCTTGCAACATTCTGGAGCTCGCCGGGCTTGTCTGTAAGCGCGATGGTAAATTCGGCCAGTCTGCCGGTCTTCTGCAGACCTCTGTCGATAACTCTTGAAAGAATGGTAACGTCAATGTTTCCTCCGGACACAAGGCAGCATACCTTCTTGCCCTTGATGGGGAACTTTCCGAACAGTGCGGCAGCCACGGAAACTGCGCCTGCGCCCTCTGAGATCAGCTTCTGCTTTTCGATCAGGGAAAGAATAGCCGTTGCCACCTCGTCGTCGGTGACGGTCATTATTTCGTCCACATATTTGCTGCAAAGCTCAAAGGTAAGCTCGCCGGGAGTCTTTACGGCAATGCCGTCGGCAAATGTATTTACGCCTTCAAGTGTTTCTATCTGATTGTGAGCCATTGACAGGTACATTGAGGGTGCGCCTGAGGACTGTACGCCGTAGACCTTTATATTGGGGTTAAGGGACTTGATGGCGTATGCAACGCCGCTGATAAGTCCGCCGCCTCCGATGGGAATGATAACGGCGTCAACATCCGGAAGCTGTTCCAGTATCTCAAGACCGATGGTACCCTGTCCGGCAATGACCATCTCGTCATCAAAGGGATGAACGAATGTGGCGCCGGTCTCCTTCTGGAGCTCAACGGCTCTGTCGTGTGCGTCATCGTATGTACCTTCAACAAGGCAGATCTCTGCACCGTAGCTTTTTGTTGCCTCCACCTTTGATATGGGAGCGGAGTCGGGCATACATATAATAGACTTGATACCGTAGCGCTGTGCGGCACGGGCAACGCCCTGGGCGTGGTTGCCTGCGGAACAGGCGATAACTCCCTTTGCGCGGTCCTCCTCGGAAAGCTGGGAGATCTTGTAATAAGCGCCTCTTGCCTTGAATGCGCCGGTCACCTGAAGGTTCTCGGTTTTGAGGTAAAGCTCACAGTCATCCGAAAGGTTTGTTGCCTTTATCATATCGGTGGGTCTTATGACTTCCTTAAGAACATAGGACGCATGATATATCTTGTCCAGTGTCAGCATTTTTATTTCCCCTTTTTCATCCTTTTGTTAGGTCTGGTTCCCGCAGGAACCGGAATATTACTTATATAAAATACCCCTTTTTTCGCAAAATGTCAAGCACGAACCGGCGCCCGGCGAGCCGCCGGTGGTGATTTCGCGATCAGCTTCATTGTCATCCGGTGGTTTTTGTGCCGCGGTTACGGCTGTATTCGGGTAGATTACGAATAAACAGGCACGCAAAAGCATGGACAGTGCATTAAATACAAAATCCCAATGACAGCAGCCGGAAAGCGCCCCTTTCAGGGGCGCGGCGGCGGATGGTGAAGGTATATGACGTGCCGGCGGCAAGCTGCCGCACCCTGTTTCGCGCTCACATTCAATGGCATACGATAGTTAAGTGCCGCGATTAAGGCTTTATCTGGGTCGTCATATTTATTTTTATTGGCGCGGGAGTAAAAGTATCCTGTCCGACCCCAGAGCGAAACGGCAGTTGAGCGACCGCCGCGAAGTAGGGAGCGCGGGCGCTGCGCCGCGAAGTTGGGTGCAGCACCACGCTGCCCGGCGGTTCGCCGGCGCATATTCTATTGTTGACAAAAAACCTGTGGGGATATACAATAATATTGTATAAAAAAATCGGCAAATGTTTAGAATCGATGCTGATATATGCGATATTTTGGTCTGCTAAAAAACAAACGGAGGGATATTATGGTAAGGTGTCAGAAATGCGGAACGGAATTTGACGAACAGTACGGTGTGTGTCCTGCCTGCGGGACATGGTATACTGCCGGAAACGCAAACGCCGGGGGCGGCGCACAGGGCGCTCCGGACAATTCTCCGGCGTATTATCAGGGTAACGCCGCCGATCCGCAGTATGCTGCCGGAAACACACCCCCGGCACAGGCGGGTCATGACCCTGCAAACGCTGCGGTAAACAATGTCCGTAATGAACAGGGAAGTGGGCAGGGATATGCGCCCGGATATGCTCCCGGAAATGACGGCGGGTATTATCAGCAGCAGCCGCCCAAAAAATCAGGCAAGGGCGGACTTGTTGCGGTGATAATCATACTGTCTGTCCTGTTGGTGGGGGCTGTGGTCGGTCTGCTGATATTTGCCTTCGGCTCAAAGGGCGGTGACGGTCAGCCGTCGGATCAGTCGTCTGTTCAGTCATCCGATTTGCAGTCGTCAGACAGGCAATCCTCAGTTCAGCAGTCCTCATCAGATCAGATATCAGAGGATACCCAGAGCTCTCAGAACTCCGATTCCGGATACGAGAGCGCTATGAACGAGGCAAGGAGCGCTCTTTCCAAAAAGGATTATGACAAGGCGCTGACTCTTCTTGCGGAAGTTATAAAACTGAAGCCGGGGGAGACTGAACCGTATATCCTCTCTGCCGATGCGTACATGGGCAAGGGGGACGTTGAGGGCGAGAAAAAGATACTTGAAGAGGGCGAAAAAGCAACGGGTTCGGAAGACCTGAAGACAAGACTGAACACCGTTAACTATAATGCTGCGCTGGACAAGGGCAAAGAAGCTCTTGACAATAAGGACTACGACAAGGCCATTACCCTTTTTGCGGATGCAATAAAGCTTGACCCCAAACAGGAGAAGCCCTACAGTCTCTCTGCGGATGCCTGCCTGGGCAAGGGAGATGTTGAAGGTGCGGCAAAGATACTTAACGAAGGAATAAAGCAGACGAATTCCCAGGATCTAAAGACCAAAAAGGACGGGCTTCCCGATGCAAAGAAGGCCTATCTTGAAGTGGTGAATAACCTTGTAGCCAAAAGCGGAGAGGCTCACACGAATCCTCAGGGCGGATATCTTATGGGGCTTGCGGTAGTGCGCCTTGTGGACTTTGACGGAGACGGACAGGACGAGCTTCTGGTGGGTTACAGTGACGGCACGAACCAGATGTATGCAAACAAGCAGGCTGTATACAAGCTCATCGGCAGCAAGGCTGTTTCGGTCTATCAGGGGGATGTGAACAGCCGCGGCGGCGTGGGTCCCTATATGCAGTATATAGAACGCAGTGACGGGGCGTATCTCGCCGTTGACAGCAAAATGCAGGCATACGTCAGCCAGAGCTGGGCCGAGATCGACGAAAACGGCGCTTCTGTCATTGCCAAGTTTGAACACGGTGATATGGAGGACAGCAAATACCTGATCAACGGCTCAACCGTGACCGAACAGGAATACAGGAAAAAGATGGAGCAGATCGAAGGCTCCGGAACTCTTGTGGATATTGACCTGACAGCGCTGAAAAGCAAGGAAGTGCTGTCCGACACCTTTGACGTGCTTGACGGGCTGGGATATGACACAAGCAAAGTCCGCAGCGCACAGAGCGCAAATGAGCTGTACAACGAGTACATCAGTACCGGCGATTTCTCAAAGCATAAGCATTATGACGGAGGAGGGGTGCCTGTGGTCAAAAGCGTGATATTTGACTATGACGGCGACGGAATGCCGGAGCTGTGGGTGTCAAGCTCCTGTGACGTTGGCGGTCCCCGCAATGAGACCTTCAGCGAATTCTGTACCATCGAAAACGGCAAGGTCAAAAGACTGCTGAACTGCGCCGAGTCCGGCGGCACCATTGGCGGAGATTATGTCGGCATTGAATATTCAAAGAGCGATGACAGACTGCTTATATCAACGGCTGCATATTCCGGCGGCTGGGGAGGCACCTCCAACAGCATGGTCATGTACAGCCTTTCCGGAGGAACGCTTAAACAAGAGGCCTCGACCGCAAGCACCATCTATAACAGCCACAATAATCCCGAAGAACAGGATGTCTACAATGTTGACGACGAGGATGTCACCAAGGAGAAATATGAGTCCGCAAGAGACAACTATGTGTTTGTTTCTCTTGATGATTTCAAAAAGGTCCTGAGCCAGAGCAGCAGTCTTTCAAACAAGGAAAAGCTTGAGGCTGCCGGGATATACGTTCACTGAGCGGCGGAGGTATGCTTCTGACGAGCTTCTTCGCTTCACCAGTGATCCGAAAAAAATTGCAGAAATTTGAAAAAGACACTTTATATTTTCCGATTTTTATTGTATAATAAATTAAGATGTACAGAGGTCGGTATCTTTGTACAGATGAAATTTAAAATTACGGAGTGTGATTACAATGGCATTGGTAAATGCAGCAGAAATGCTCAAAAAGGCAAAGGCCGGTCACTATGCTGTCGGTCAGTTCAACATCAACAATCTTGAGTGGACAAAGGCGATCCTTCTCACAGCTCAGGAGCTCAACTCTCCTGTTATCCTTGGTGTATCCGAGGGCGCAGGCAAGTATATGACAGGCTTCAAGACCGTTGCAGCTATGGTAAAGGCAATGGACGAGTCTCTCGGCATCACCGTTCCGGTGGCTCTGCATCTTGACCACGGCACATACGAGGGCTGCTACAAGTGCGTTAAGGCCGGCTTTACATCCATCATGTTTGACGGCTCTCACTATCCCTTTGAAGAGAACCTGGCAAAGTCCAAGGAGCTTGTTAACGTAGCTCATAACCTGGGTCTTTCCATCGAGTGCGAAGTCGGTTCCATCGGCGGCGAGGAAGACGGCGTTGTAGGCATGGGCGAGTGCGCCGATCCCGATGAGTGCAAGACCATTGCAGACCTTGGCGTGGATATGCTGGCTGCCGGCATCGGCAACATCCACGGCAAATATCCCGACAACTGGCAGGGCCTCAGCTTCGAGACTCTTGACGCTATCCAGGCAAAGACAGGCGAGATGCCTCTGGTTCTTCACGGCGGTACAGGCATTCCTGCCGACATGATCAAGAAGGCTATCTCACTGGGCGTTTCAAAGATCAACGTAAACACCGAGTGCCAGCTCTCCTTCCAGGAGGCTACCAGAAAGTACATCGAAGAGGGCAAGGATCTCCAGGGCAAGGGCTTCGACCCCAGAAAGCTCCTCAACCCCGGCTTTGAGGCTATCAAGGCTACCGTCAAGGAGAAGATGGAGCTGTTCGGTTCCGTCGGCAAGGCCTGATCTCAGCGATAATCTCAGGCATAATATTTTTACATCCGGCCGCAGGCTGTTTCGCAAGGAGCGGCCTGCGCTTTTTGTCGGTGTCATACTGCATCCCGCGGTATTATCCCGGCACATAAAACGCCGGAAAAAAATTTATGAATTATTTTTTAAAAACCCTTGACAAACGATGCGGAAACATGTATAATTATCTACGTTGTCAGACAGAATATATGCGAGTGTGCTGGAACTGGCAGACAGGCACGTTTGAGGGGCGTGTGTTTTACGACGTACGGGTTCAAGTCCCGTCACTCGCAGTGC
>JBGUWL010000187.1:0-2210 GCA_045221075.1 Acutalibacteraceae bacterium | reverse complement strand
GATCGTATCGTAAAGACACCGCACATTCTCCGGCAGGCCCCTGATCTTGCCTTCCTCGTTCATCACAAGCAGCAGCCCGTTTCCTATTCCGACAACCTCTATGTACCCGCCTACAAGCTCCTGCAATGCTTCAAGGGTATTGGGGACGGTGACGATCCGGGAGAGTTCTCCCGGATTCTGAACAACAACCTTGATGCGCAGAGCCTGCGCTCCCGACTTCGCGCTGCCTGTCTCTTCTATAGAAAAGACTTCGCCGCGCCTGAAATCACTGTTGATTTTTATGTCTTTTTCGGTTATACTGGTAATAGTAGATTTTTCTATGTTTTTCGTCTCCGGAGTTGCCGCTTCGGGGGCGATTTTCTTTTGCTCGGGTTTCATTCTCATTCCTCCACATTCACGACCATGCCCACAGGAGCTACCGGTCTGATTATAATTTCGACTTCCGCATAGAACTGTGCAAGTCCCTTTTCTTTTATCTTCTGCCGGAGAAGCGTTGTTATTGGTTCCTCGTCCAGTTTGATGCCGCTGTCGGTGGAAAGAAAGCCTCTGCCGGTTGCCGTGAATGCCTTCGGGAGATCGTTGGGTGAGGGTATGTCCGGCGCTGCAGCATGTTCCTGCTTCGGTTCAGGCTTGGGCTTGCTTCCGGCGTCCACGCTGCTGATGATCTCTTTAAACTTCTCTTCGGTGGTCTGTGCTGTTTTTTCTGCTTTATCTGTAAACATGTGCTTGTACTTTCCTTTCCGTCTTTCGCCGTTGATCTTGGATTTGATCTGCTCGACTGTTTTGCCGAATCGTTCCGCTATATCCTCATAGCTTGCACCGTCAAGATAATAATTTATCAGCTCAACGGTTTCCTCATCCGTCATTCTTTTAGAATAACTGCGCTTTGGTGCCTCGCTGTGTTCAGGCTCCTCTGTCCCGGTATCCGGTGTATTCTGTATCGGCTCCCCGAAGTACAGCGCAAAGAGTCCGTCGTAAAGATCTTCCGACACCCTGTCGCTGGCCTTCAGCACCTGGAACTTGACTTCATCGGTACAGAACCGCAGGGCTTTCAACCGCTCAGCTCTCTTGGGGTACGGGTCGTCAGGACGTGTGGCAATGCCCACGATCATCTTCATCTGACGGCGCACCAGCTTTTTCGGGTCTGTTATGACCGGCATTATCGCGTCCATTCTTCTTCATCCTCCTGCCACTGCTCCATCTGCTCTATCTGCCTGTTCGCCCAGGCTTCCAGCGGGCTGATCGTGCGCATCAGGACTGTAAAGATCCCGTGTCCCACTACAAGCACTGCCATAACCGCCGCCGGAAGGCACAGGCACAGCATCAGTGTCTTTATTGCTTCCACTGTTTTTGACCTCCTATTCGTATTCGACATCTGTAGGGGTTGATACCCTCTCTCTGATCCACTCTATCAGCAGGTGCTCATATATCTCATACACCCATCGGCCACACTGTATGGCAACCCCAAAGGGATAGACACGCTGCTGCAGTCCGAGACCCAGCTTCTGGGCGTCCGTTCTGACACCGTGTTTTTTCAGTATCTCACAGGCTCGCTTCGTGTTGATAACCTTTACCTGTGCGCTCTGTTCTGTCATTTCTTACACTTCCTTTCATCCGACATACACCCATCTTTTTGTTTTGCTCCAGCGGCGGGTCGGTATGTATACGTTCCCCCGGAACCTCCACCGACCCCACAGTTCATGCACCGTCTTGCGGGTCAGTCTGTCTTCCGGCTCCGGCTCGAGCAGATCGTCCTCTGTCCAACCGCTGTACCATCTCCGGTACACAAGGTCATACGGCAGATCGTACTCGTCTGCCCATTCCCGCAGCGTCTTGATGTGGCCGTGAATAGCTGCATATATCGACTTACCTCTCATTTTTTCTCACCGCTTTTCCCAGCGTCATGGTCAGCCCCAGAGCTTTCAGCACCTTATCGGCAAGCTCCATTGACGGTCCGCTGCTGCCGTTCTCCCAGCGGTATATGTTCTCACGTGACGTCTTGCACCTTGCAGCGAAGCCCGTGACAGTCAGACCGCTGTTGATGCGCGCGTTATGTATCAGCTCCCCGAAGGGGGTTCGTTTCTTTCGCATGGGGTCACCTCCTCGCTGCCATCTCCGGATACGATAAATCCGATCTCGCTTTTGAGCTTGGACGCAAGATTATGAGCAAGGTACTTGTCGAATACCTGATCTATGGCGTCATACAGCTT
>JBGUWL010000186.1:0-2954 GCA_045221075.1 Acutalibacteraceae bacterium | reverse complement strand
AAGAAGACTTTGAGCGTGCCGCGGAGCTGCGGGACGAAATCCACAAGTTGGAAGAAGCTCATAAGGAAGCCGAAGCGTCCAAAAAAGATGATAAAAATCGCAATTAAAGCGTGTAATTAAGGGAAAGACACACTTCACGATAAAAAGAGAGGTATTGCATTATGGATGAAAATAAATTCACTCCCACTGCGGAAGAAGCCTTGCAGCTGGCTCAGGAGGCTGCAGGCGAATTAGGTCACGGTTATATGGGTACGGAACATCTGTTACTGGGCTTGATGCGCGAGGACGAAGGACTTGCCCATACGGTATTGACAGAGGCAGGTCTGACGGATGACCTGCTGACGGAAATGATTCGCAAAACCGCTGGCTCCCGTTCTTCGGACAACAGCGGTTCTGCCCAGGATTTCAGTCCCAGAACGAAACATGTATTGCAAATTGCCATGGAGGATGCCATCCGGGGCGGCTATGCCTATATCGGTACAGAGCATTTGCTCGCAGGCATTCTTCGTGAGGGCAACAATATGGCAGTCCGTATTCTTAGGTCTGCCGGTGTGGATGCCCGTCAGCTGTATACGGCATTGATGGAAAAAGTCAGCGTTGCACCCCACGCTCAAAGCGGCAGCAGCGCCTCTGGTAGCGAAAACAGCGAGGAAAGCGGCAAGAATAAAACCTTGTCGGAGTTTACCCACGATTTGACGGCTGACGCCAGAACAGGAAAACTGGATCCTGTCATCGGCCGTGACAAAGAGATCAAGCGTGTAATTCAGATCCTGTCCCGCCGCAGTAAGAATAACCCTTGTCTTATCGGTGAACCCGGCGTCGGCAAAACTGCCATTGCCGAAGGATTGGCTCATAAGATTGTCACAGGTAAGGTTCCTGAAAAGCTGCTGAACAAAAAACTGCTGTCTTTGGATCTTACCGGTATGGTAGCCGGAGCTAAATACCGCGGCGAGTTTGAAGACCGTATCAAGAAGGTCATGCAGGAGGCTAAAAAAGACGGCAACATCATCCTTTTCATCGACGAGCTGCACACCCTTGTCGGTACAGGCTCAGCCGAGGGTGCCGTTGATGCCGCCAATATTTTGAAGCCTGCGCTCAGCCGTGGTGAAATTCAGGTTATTGGTGCCACAACCTTGAATGAGTACCGCAAGTACATCGAAAAGGATGCCGCACTGGAGCGTCGTTTCCAGCCGGTCACCGTAGGTGAGCCGAGTCAAGAGGCTGCATTAGAAATATTGAAAGGTCTTAGGGCAAAATATGAGCAACACCACGGTCTGCATATTACTGACGAAGCATTGAAGGCTGCGGTGGAATTATCATCTCGATATATCAATGACAGATTCCTGCCGGACAAAGCCATCGATTTGATGGACGAAGCTGCCAGCCGTGTGGAGTTAGAGGAAGAAGAGCCTTCCGAAGAGCTTACGAGCCTTGAAGAAAAGCTCAACGCCCTTGCCGCAGATAAGGAAGCAGCCATTGCCGCACAGGACTTTGAGAAGGCTGCCAAACTTCGGGATACAGAAAAGGACTATAAGAAACAGCTGGAGACCGAGCGTAACAAGCACCGTAAGAGCAATCAAGAGCACCGTGATGTGAGCGAAGAGGATATTGCTGCTGTTGTTTCCGATTGGACCGGCGTGCCTGTTACTCGCCTTACCGAGGACGAAGGTCAGCGCCTATTGCATATGGAAGATATTCTCCATAAACGGGTCGTGGGTCAGGACGAGGCTGTAAAGGCTGTTGCCCGTGCCATTCGCCGCGGCCGTGTCGGCTTGAAGGATCCTAAGCGTCCTATCGGCAGCTTCTTGTTCCTCGGTCCTACCGGCGTTGGTAAAACGGAGCTGTGTAAGTCCTTGGCGGAAGCCATGTTCGGCGATGAAAACGCTATGATCCGAATCGATATGTCCGAATATATGGAGCGCCACACGGTGTCCCGTCTGGTCGGTTCGCCTCCCGGATATGTGGGTCACGATGAGGGCGGTCAGCTGACGGAAAAGGTGCGCCGTAAGCCCTATTCCGTTGTACTGTTCGATGAAATCGAAAAAGCGCACGAGGATGTTTGGAACATCATGCTCCAGATTCTGGACGATGGCCGTATCACCGATTCTCAGGGTCGCACCGTGGACTTCAAGAACACTGTCATCGTTATGACAAGCAACATCGGTGCCAAGGCATTGACCGATGCCGGATCCAAGTTGGATTTCAAAGCCGGTGATAAAGAGGCCGAGGAGGATGCCGATAAGGCATACGAACAGGCCAAGGAAACCGTTATGGAAGAGCTGCGCCGTACTTTCCGCCCCGAGTTTCTGAACCGTATTGATGACATCATCGTGTTCCGCGCTCTTAACGAGCAGGATATCGAAGAGGTTGCCCGTCGGATGCTCAAGACCGTGGAAAACCGTATGGAATCCATGGATATTCATTTGGATGCAACCGAAGAAGCTGTGAAAGAGCTTGCCAGAGAAGGGTTCGATCCGAAATACGGTGCCCGTCCGTTGCGTAGAGCCATTCAGAGCAAGGTGGAGGACGCCGTGGCGGAGAAAATGCTGGATGGCACGCTTGATACCGGCGATACCGCCAAGCTGACTGTGGAGGACGGCAAACTGGTTGTGACCAAGTGACAATCCTCAGAAAGTCTATATATTTGCGATATCCCCGGACGGTCATTGACCACCGGGGATATTCACTATCCGACTTAAAATCACTGTTTTTAAGGAATCGTTTCGTTGATTGCAC
The DNA here is from genome assembly GCA_045221075.1 of Acutalibacteraceae bacterium. Taxonomy (GTDB): domain Bacteria; phylum Bacillota; class Clostridia; order Oscillospirales; family Acutalibacteraceae; genus UBA1213. The sequence goes on along the minus strand of JBGUWL010000186.1, from coordinate 218 downwards.
TTCTGGGAGACAACGGGGTACTTTTTAATCGGAGACCCCTGAACCCGTGAACACCCCTGAACACCCCCGTGAACACCCGTGTTCAAAATGGCGTGAACACCCCCTGAACACCCCTCCGGCGAACACCGGACGGATGAAGCCGAAAGCTCGGAAGCCCAATAAAATCAAGGGTTTTGCGTGTCTGAACACCCTTCATACGTTTTCTGTAAACTTTACCG
>JBGUWL010000185.1:0-7912 GCA_045221075.1 Acutalibacteraceae bacterium | reverse complement strand
GAGGATTTCGAGGCCGAACTTCTCCAGCTCGGCAAAATCCTTGTACAGCGTCTTGCGCTCCGCGTTGACGCCGTAAGCCTCGAGGCGCTCGGCGATCTCCTGCAGGGACAGGGCGTGGGAATCGTCCGTCTCCTCGGAGAAGATTTTGACAAGATAAAGCATTTTCAGTTTCTGGTTGTCTCCCGCGGCCATGGGGCATCCCTCACTTTCTGAGGACAGTATAACAAAAGAACCGCTTGCCCGCAAGGATTAAGGGAAAGTTTTGGTACAGGATAAAAACCAATTTGAAAGGGGTATGAGATATGGGAATTCAGGCACAGGCCGAGAGCATGGGATTTCGCATCGTGGGGACGCTGGTCCGGCATCGGGAGTTGGAGCCGACGCATGTGTATCAATGCTTTCTCGACGAGGCGGAAAACGAGTACATCCTGCGGCGCGGCATCCTGACGATCATCACCGCCGACGGAAGGGTGTACTGAGATCACCGGAAAGAGACCCGAAAGCAGCTTGTCAATAAGACAGGATGTTTTCGGGTCTATTTTTATTTCTGTTTCTTCAAGCGACTAAATACTTCTTCGGCGGAATAGCGGACATTGGAAGAATCCGCTGCGCGATCCGCTTCGTCCAAGGCAAACTCGATCCTGTCTGCCAAGCCTGCCCAGCCGACAAAGCATCCGCTCTCGGGCATCACCAGCACGCCGCCGGTCTGACAACGCTGCCGGATCAGGAGGCATTTCCATATTTCTCCCCGCGAACACAGTGCGGCATTATCCTCGATAAATTGCCGATCCGCAAGCATGTCCGTGATAAAATTTTCGTAGTCTATTTTGTCAAGCACAACGGTCTTGACGATCTCGTATTGCCGTTCCTGTTCAATGAAATGCAGTTGCGTCAAGTCCTCTATTGTCCGGGGCTTTTTTACGAAAAAACCAATTCCTGTTTTCACTATGCAACACTCCTGATTCACGCTCGTTTGATAGTCAGATTATGAATGCCCTTTAGATATTGACGATTATATCATCTATGCTGCAGATTTCAAGATAATAATTAATAGTGTGACTACCAATGCTCATACCCGTTTAAGATTAAAATGATATGCAGAAACGGGGGAGGTTGAGAGCATGGACGAGCAGGCAAAATACATCGCTCTTCTGAGAGAGCGGATTACACAGCTTCGTGTTCAGAAAAATGTCTCCGAGCATCGTATGAGTCTGGACTTGGGGAAAAGTGGCTCTTATATTCGCAGTATAACAAGCGGAAGTGCTTTGCCGTCAGTCAAGGAACTCTTTAATATTATTGCCTATTTTGAAATGACGCCTGCCGAATTCTTTAACGGCTTGGAAGCGGGCTCCTCTCCGCGTTCAAAAGTGATCGAGCAGCTCCTTTCGCTGGATACAGATGAGTTGGAGAAGGTCAGGCAGTTTATTAGCTGGATCAGAAAAGAATAACTGTTGAGCTAAGAGAGGGTGCCGTATGGATTTTTTTAAGAAGGAAAAGGATAAGCACCTCGGCCTGCGCATTGACAGTGGACTGCACAATAAACTGCATTACGTAAACGCTCTGATGGTCGATGGGAAGGACAATCATCCATAGGCTACGAGGATACTACTGGCAAACGTATCCGTAAATCGGTCTATGGAAAAACGCAGAAAGAAGTCCGACAGAAGATTTCCAAAGTCTCAACAGAACTGGATGAAGGCATCTATCTTGAACCGTCAAAGCTCACTCTTAGCGATTGGCTGGATATCTGGCTTAAGGAATATACATTCGACAAGAAATATTCCACCGTTAAAGGATACAAGGCTCAAATCAAAAAGCACATCCGTCCAGGTCTTGGGAAATACAATCTTGGTCAAATCAATCCTATGCTTCTTCAACGTTTCTTCAATAATCTTGCACAGCCTGATGATGAGGGAAATGTTTTATGTCCCAAAAGCATAAAGAATGTCCATATTATATTGAGCGGAATCATGCAGCAGGCCGTTGAAAACGAAATGATCTCCTCAAATCCATGTAAGAAAGTCAAGCTGCCGAAAGTCTTTAAGAAGGATATTGTCCCTCTTACCGACGCCCAGGTCAAGCAGTTCCTTGAGATCGTCACCTACGATGAGATTTACGGTACCCTGCTCAAGGTCATCGTCTTTACCGGTCTGCGCCTCGGCGAGGCAATGGGACTTACATGGGATTGCGTCGATTTTGAGAAGGGTGCGCTGAACATCAACAAGCAACTTCAGCGCCGTCCGGAAAAAGATGGCGGCTCTACGCTCACCTCCGTCAAAAGTGGTAAGCCCAGAATTCTTCGCCCTGCTCCCTATGTTATGGATCTTTTGAAAGTTCGCTACACAGAACAAGTAATGCAGAAAAGCCGTGCCGGTGACGCCTGGATCGGATGGATCAGCGAAGAAGAACACAAGAAGGCTCTTGTCTTTACCAATTTGAACGGGGGATATATTACTCCAAAGAGAGTGTATCTTCACTTCAAATCGGCTGCTAAGGAAATCGGAGCTCCTGACGCACGTGTTCACGATCTTCGGCATGCTTATGCAGTTTTGTCTCTCCAAAATGGTGATGATGTAAAGACCGTTCAGGAGAATCTCGGGCATGCTTCAGCTGCATTTACCCTTGATGTCTATGGACATGTCTCAGACAAAATGAAGCAGGACAGCGCTGCCAGGATGGAGGAATACATAAGGCGTCTCAATGCCTCCGGAACCTAATGGCGGTCAAATGGCGGTCAAGATTTTTTGGCCCTAACCATTTGAGGTATAAACAAAGCCTAAATAAGCAGAAATCGTCTTGAAACGTAACATTTCAAGACGATTTCTGGCAGGGGAAGAAGGCTTCGAATGGCCAAATCCCAACTTTTCGAAGTCAAAAATGTCTAATAATTCTAATAATTGCAGATTCCGTGCACATTTTGTCTAACCATTATTTCCCATTTTTTGTGCTTGTCGTCGCAGTTGGCGTCAATGTCACGTTGTCGTCAGTACAAATCGGAAATACAGAAAAAACGGTTGCATATTGCAGAATAATCATCCAGAAAAAGCGGCGCCAGACGGGTTCTGGCGCCATTTTATGGTAATGAATATTCATTTCATAAGGTTACAGGGCCTGTTTTGCGGTGTTTTTTTGGCCTCAAAACAAGGGCTAAAACACTGCTTTTCAGGGTCTGTTTTGCCAAGCCGCGAGAGGGGAAAAAACGCTGCGCTGTCGTCAAAAAGTGCCTTTTTCTGGGAATCAACGTTTCGTTGTGGTCAGCTGGTCGCCCTTGCATGTGAACTGCCCACCCTCAGATGGAGATCATTTCGTCCCAGTCGAAGTCCGGGTAGCGTTCCCTTCTGGGCTTGAAGCGGAAGAAGCGCAGCCACTCCAATACCGTCTGCCTAAAGACGCCGAGACCAGCCAGAAAGATGCCGAGCTTGTCCAAGTTTTTCATTCGTATTCCTCCCCTTTCAGGCTCCCTGCTTGATGGAGTTGAACACCACATCACAGCACTCCTCGTAGTCCCGGTAGCCCTTGATCAGCAGATTGCGGTGCAGCTCGTCCATGGCCTCCAGGAAGGCCGGCTCCTCCCGCTTGTTGAGCTCGCAGCAAATCAGGCAATACCGCTTGGTATTCTTCAGGCTCCAGGCCTTGCGCGCCCGAAAGCCGCGCAGCTTCTTGCGAGCCAGCATCCGCAGCGACTGCTGGTCCTTGCTGTCCACGTAGACATACACGTTCTTGGTAAAGCACTTCGGGAACTCCGCCCGCAGGCCGATAACATTGAACTGTCTGACAATGATATCCATTCGCGCCCTCCTTGATGGTTCGTTATCAATAGGAGGGTTGTAAAAACTGTGATACGAAAAGAGCACCGGCTGGGATAACCCCAGCCGGCGAACTCTGGTTATGCTACATTTTTATTGTGTCAAAATGCAAGATGTACTAAGCTTTATAGTAGCCGTCAAAGTTTTTCTCATGAACTTTCCGGAAGTAAAAGCAGCCGAGAAATGCAAAATTCGCCTTAAAACGAAACATTTCAAGGCGATTTCTGTCTGTCTACTACTAAACGGTGTCCAGACAAGGGTATTGCTACCAAAAGGTGTCTGCGGTGACTTACCAGCCGTAGATTATTATTCCCGCGACGGCAGATATACCGATCAGTCCTATAGGGGAAATCCCCTTTTTTAGAATCTTTCCTGATCCGAAGTAAACAGCGGATAGCACTACGGTCATGATAATGGCCGTCGTATTCAGAGAAAACTGTATGCTACTGTCGACACAGTCATGCAGGATCATATAAAGGCCGGTCGCAAGAATAATGCCGATGATGCAGGGCTTCATACCCCGGAGAATTGCCTGCATATATGGGTTCTTCAACAGCTTTTTCAGGAGCGCCATAATGAGCAGAATGATGATAAACGATGGCAAAACGACTGCAGCTGTTGCAATCAGCGCACCTGGGAAACCAGCCTGCGAGCTGCCCACATAGGTCGCCAGGTTAACCATGATTGGCCCCGGTGTGCTCTCGCTGACCGCGATCATATAGGTCAGCATCTCGTCATTAAGCCAGCCGTAAGCCAGAACAACATCCCGGATCAGGGGGATCGCTCCGTAAGCGCCACCGAAGGCGAACAGCCCGACTTTCAGAAACCCGATCAGCAGATCCAGATAGATCATTTCCCGACCGCCTCCTTCCCGCCGCGTTGCTTGACCAAAAACACCGACAGACTAACGAGAGCGGCGATCAGCATCAAGGTGATGGAGGAGATGTTCAGCGCGAACAGGTCGCTCAGCAACATCGCCGCAAAGGCGCATAGCATGATCGTCCTGGGCAGCGGCTTTTTCTGCATCTTCTGGATCATCTTAATCCCGGCATCCAGGATCAGAATGCCAACAGCCACTTTGATCCCCATAAAAGCGTGCGCGATCCAGGTGATATCCAGAAAATTGTCCAGAAACATAGAGATCAGGAAGATGATGCAAAACGAAGGGAGCACCATCCCGATTGTGGCGACGGCCGCTCCGGACAAGCCCTTTTTCTTATAGCCGACGTAGGTGGCGCAGTTGATTGCGATCGGGCCGGGGGTCGATTCCGCGATGACTGTAACATTCATCATTTCGTCGGGCGTGATCCACTGCTTCTTTTCCACGCAGATGTCCTCGATCAAAGCAATCATGGCATACCCACCGCCAAAGGTGAAAAGCCCGATCTTAGCGAAGGTCAAAAAGAGATCGAGTATCGTCATTGCGCTTTCTGATCAGTTCCCGTGATGGCGGCGGCAGCCCTCATCGCCCTCTTGGTGACCGCACTCGAGGCCTTCTCCATGATGGTGCCCGCATTCGTGCCCTGCACCATGATGATGCCCGCACTCATGGCCTTCTCCGTGATGATGGCCGTGGTGATCACATTGGGCGTTCGGGTCATATTGCAGCGTCCTCTCCGCTAGTGCCTTGGCTGCTGCATCAGCTGAACCGGATACACCGCCGTAGAGCTTGATTCCCGCCTCGGCCAAGGCATTCTGCGCCCCCATGCCGATGCCACCGCAGATCAAAGCGTCCGTCTGGGCAGCTTTCAGAAATCCGGCCAACGCGCCATGGCCGCTGCCGTTGGTGGGAACTATCTGCTCCGCTACAATTCTTCCACTCTCCACATCATAGAGCTTGAACTGCTCGGTGTGGCCGAAATGCTGGAAAATCTCTCCGTTTTCATAAGTTACTGCGATTCTCATTGTATCAGTTCCTTTCTGAATGATGGTATCCGTTCTCTGGTTGTTCAGTCGATAATTACCGCCCCGGATCATGAGTCTTTTCCCCTCTACCAATGCTTCAGCAACTTTTTGCCTTGCACTCTCATAGATCGCCGTCACGGTGGTGCGAGCAATGCCCATCTTTTCGGCGCACTGCTCCTGGGTCAGTCCCTCCCGGTCAAGCAGACGGATCGTCTCGAACTCGTCCAGGGTCATCACAACCGGTTCCTTGTTTGAAATCTCCTCCGGTGAGAATTCCCAATGGTCCGGGTACCCTTCAATCCATCTGCAACGCTGTTTTCTTGGCATAACCGCACCTCTTTTCTGACTTATGTCGAAATAGATAATAACGCAATTTCAGACATATGTCAATAAAATGTGCTTACCATGCAAAAAAAGCAATACCTGGTCCGTTAAAGACCGGGCATTATCTTTTTGACGCCGTGTTTACCTCCAGAAAGATGGGTTTAGAAGAACCATGAAAGGTTGAGGATTTCGCATAATCATAATGATGATATGACCCGTTCTGCCCGACAAACTGGAAGTTGTCAGTTTAGGTTCATGTCTCCCACCCGGTCTGCTGCGGATGTCATAATTGCATCGACATCGGCTCCGTAGATATCGAGCCCGAGAGCTTCGATTTTCCTGACATCCTGAATCCCGTAGTAATTCTGGGCCAGTGCTTTCACATATCCAAAGCCATATTCCTCCGGCGCAAAAAAGCCCCCTGCGGTCGTCACATAAAACAGCCGCTTCGCTTTGCAGAGAGCAACAGGCACTCCCTCTTCCGAGTATTTAAAGGCAATACCGACGACATTGATTTGCTCTAAATACTGCTTAAGCATGGCGGGAAAGGAAAGATCCCAAAACGGAGCCGCGATCACGATGGTCTCCGCTTCCGAAAACTGCCGTGCGAGGTCAAACATCGGGCTTTGAAAGTTGCCTGAGGAAATCAGCTGATCACGCTTATTCAGATATTCTTCATTAACAAGGGGGAAGGCTATCTTCTCCAGGCAGATTTCTTCATAGGGTTCGCCAAGCTTGGAAAGTAGTTTTCTTGCCAGCATCTTGGTTCTGGAATCCTTCCGCACACAGGCATTCACGTATAATATTGGTCTGTCCATAGTGCATCTCCTCAAATCCCGAGTTGTCGAGATGGAGTATACCACATTTCTGAGGCTTTCGGAAGACTCTTTATAGCCGTCCCTGCCTGTAAGTGAAGGTCGTTGTCCCTTCTCCCGTGACGGATACTGTGTTGTCTCCGTGCCGCAGTTCCAACTCGGGGATCTCCCACGTTCCGGCGCTGACAGTCTTGTGGAAGGCTTCTCCGTCAATCGCCCAGCGCAGCGTAGTCTCCGCTGCTGTTGTGATGACCGGTACTAATGATACTCCTCCGGTAATGGATACTGCTCAGTCTGCGTGCGATACCAGTCTTTGTAACTATGGCAGATGTAATCCTCATACGCGCCCATGATGCCGCGAAGCATGCCGCGAGTAGTCCCCAGCAGCAGACCTGTTGCGGTAAACAGTGTCATCTGTGTATCGTCGGAGATTTGCGCTGTTCCTTTATACAGATCATACTCTGTGATCCCGTTCTCACCGTATTTGCGGAAGATGTCCGCGTCCTCCATAAACTCAACGGCATAGCCCAAAGCATCTCCGGCTGCTCCCCCAATGAGGCACCCTCGGATTTTCTCTTTAGATCTCATCTGCATTTCTCCTATCTTCTGTCCATGGTCTTCTCCTAAACTGCGAAAAGGTAACGGAAGGATCAGCCTTTCTATTGCCGGTCTGCAGCCGCATGTGTTTTCTCTGCGATAAGACTCGCTCCCTTTGCATTCGGATGGCAGCCGTCCATAAACAACTCTTTTCTGCCCGCCAAGGCAGAGTGTATGTCGATGACGGGCACGCCCTTCCCTTCCGCCACCCGGCGGCAGATCGGGAGCAGCTCATTTTCCAGCACCTCTCTGCGGATGTCCCAGCGTACCTTTCCGCAGAAGGGAAACACCGGCGGCGGGAGCAGCAGGAAAACCTGCGGGCGGCTCTCCAACTCCCGATAGCTCTCGATCAGCTCCCCGAGGTCGCGGGCGTAGGCTTCCGCGTTCCAGTTGACAGCCTTGGTGTCGTTCGTGCCCAGCATCAGCAGCACAAGATTCGGCTGAAAAGCAAGACTCTGCCGGTAC
>JBGUWL010000184.1:0-1685 GCA_045221075.1 Acutalibacteraceae bacterium | reverse complement strand
CGCTGTGCTCGATGAAACGCATCTCGCAGTCAACGCCGTTCCTCTTCGCAAGCCGCCTGTAGCTCTTGCCCTTAGGACCTTCGCCCGCCATGATGAGCTTGATCCTGTCCTTGTATTTCGACTTCGCGATCGCCTTGATCAGGACCTGCTGGGCCTTCTCGGAAGAATACCTTCCGACAACGACGATCGTGAACTTATCGTGATTTTTCTTCTTCTGTTTCTTTACGGCCTCTGCCGGCGCGGGCTCGAAAAAGAACTCCGACACGCCATTCGATATAACCTTTGAAGGCACGCTCTTTTTGACGTTGCTCTCAAAATCCCTCTTGATGAACTCCGTCGGATAGTGCGTCAGCGCGCAGTGACTGTAGACCTTCCTGTAGAAATACCTGTAGACCTCTTTGGTCGCAAAGTTTGACTTCATGAGGCCGATATGGCACGTGAAATTCTCCGCCTGAACGTGGAAGCTCGACGTCATCGGAATGCCGTACTTTTCGCATATCGGGATAGCCTTCCACGCCAAAGGGAAAGGCATAAGCAGATGCACGACGTCCGCACCTTTGATCGCTTCCTCAAGGATCTCCGGGTCGGCCTTCGCCGGCACAACTTCATTTCTTGCAAGCGCCGCATTGATGATGGGACCCAGATCCATAGTCGGCACGATGCGGAACCCGCTCTTGTCCTTTTTGTCAGCGTCGCAGCAAACGACAGTGACATTATGCCCCTGCGACTTCAAATGATCGATCAGATTGTAAGCTGCGACGCTCGTGCCGTTGTTCGCCTCGCCGAGCACATCGCATATGATCGTTATATTCATACGATCCGGCCACCCTATTTAAGACACCCTCATTGTCTGCTTCTATGGTGTCCATTATACAACAAGATTTGAAAATCAAAGTATATTGAGAGGTATGAGGAGGTTGGCACAGGCGGTGCCTTTACAGACTTGAATTGTTTATCCACTCATTACTATTGATCAGATTACCGTAAATGACACCATTAAGCTTGGCTGATATATACCTGAAATCAAACGGCTGGTCTTCAGTGTTGTACGTAAAGAAAACATCCTGATCCATAAGAAGACCTGCATCGATATATGTGCTGCACTTTAACTTTGCATCACGCACATAAAGCGCTTGGAAAAAGTGTTCGAGAAACTCATGGACGGAAAATGAGACGGAAATCACCAAAATCGTCCCGTATCTCGTCCATAAACGGTATTTTGGACGGAAAATGAGACGGTTTTAGGCTTTTCCGCCCCTAATTTCGTCTATGAGTGATACGCACGTCTGAAAGTGGTACCGGGCAATGACCCCTGCGCGAAAATCTACCGCCGGGACGCCTGTCCGGCGCCGCAAAAAAGGGTGGAGCACAAAAAAAGGCGCCCCCTTGATCGGAGGCGCCCTGCAGAAGCAGTGAATAAAAAGATCAGGACTCCTTAAAGTCTTCCCATGTCCTGGAATCTTCCTCAAAACCCTTGGCTGACGTGATCTTGACGATGAGCTTTACGATCAGGCCGGAGCAGAGGATCAGGACAATGATGCCCCAACCGAAGACGATGTTTGCCCAAAGCGCATAGCCGTCCTTAGCGCCGTAGATGCCGTGGTTCTCACCGGTTATGAGGTTGTAGATGTTCCAGATGAAAAGTCCTGCAAGGACAATCGGTGAGACGACCTTGATGGAAGGTA
>JBGUWL010000183.1:0-5142 GCA_045221075.1 Acutalibacteraceae bacterium | reverse complement strand
TGCTACGGTCAAGTGAACCTGTCGGAGCTTATACTAATACTGTTTTCCGATCAAATCTTTATCGCCCTTTCTGTCTGATATTTGTATCGGCTCCTTGTTTAATAATTTTGCATAAATATTATTAAAAATGAAAATAAAATATTGATTCATTTACCACACTGTGCTACAATTGAATTGTCTTTTTGGCGGAAATTGTCAGTTTCCGTCGAGGCAATACCGCACAGAGATAGTGCCCGTGAAGCGCAGTAGATTTTTTCGTCAGATTGTATCAAAATACCGCAGGAATACTGACGTATTTCAAGGGATTTTGGTGCAAGATGACGCCAGCGTGACGCTGGATGCGTGTTCGCACTCAACTTTCTCAGATGCGAAAATCTCATGCCGCGGCATAAAGATATCCAACGCTGAAGAAGTTGAACGCGAAGCAGGCACCGGCAACATGCCGGCGGTCTTTGTGCGGTGTTGCCTTAAAACAAAAAAGCTGAAAGGCGGATAAAAAAATGAGCAAACAAGCGATCAGGAAACTGGTCATGGGCATTGTCTTCGGAGGACTCATATTAGGCTACATAATGTGCTGTTTCATACAGACGCCTATAACCGAAGCCGTCACAATGAACGGCGAAGACGCAGTAGGAACCATGTGGTCACTGCTGCCGCCCATCATAGCCATTGGTCTGGCTCTGATAACCAAAGAGGTCTATTCCTCTCTGTTTATCGGAATAGTGTCCGGCGCAGTCATTGCGGCCTTCTCCTTCGGAACGGGCTTTGAAGGCACCATGAACTATGTGGTCAAGGACGGCTTTATCTCGAACATTGCCGATGAAGACAATGTGGGCATACTCATCTTCCTTGTGGTCCTCGGCGCCATTGTCGTGCTTATGAACAAGGCCGGCGGCAGCCGCGCATACGGCGAATGGGCCTCAAAGCATATCAAGACCCGTGTGGGTGCGAGTCTCTCCACATTCTTCCTGGGCGCCCTCATTTTTGTTGACGACTATTTCAACTGCCTTACCGTGGGTTCTGTCATGCGTCCCATTACCGACAAGCACCAGATATCCCGCTCAAAGCTGGCTTACCTTATCGATGCAACGGCGGCCCCCATCTGTATAATCGCTCCCATCTCCTCATGGGCAGCGGCAGTCAGCGGCACCGTTGACGGTGTAAACGGCATACAGCTCTTTATCAGCACCATTCCCTTTAACCTCTACGCCCTTCTTACAATAATCATGGTGATCTTTATCGGCGCTTCCAACGTTGACTACGGACCCATGAAGCGTCACGAGGACAACGCCCGCAACGGCGACCTTTTCACCACCCGGAACAGCGTATACAGCGAAGACGACAAGCCAACTACATCAAAGGGCAAGGTCATCGACCTCATACTGCCTGTTCTTCTGCTCATCGGCTTCTGCGTTCTCGGAATGCTCTACACCGGCGGCATATTCGAGGGCAAGAACATTATCGACGCCTTTGCGGATTCCAACGCCTGCTACGGTCTTGCCATCGGCTCCATCGGCGCGCTGATAGTAATAATGATCTACTTCCTGCTGCGCCGCGTACTCAACTTTACCGGATGTATGGAATCCATCGTAGGCGGCTTCAAGCAGATGGTTCCCGCAATACTCATCCTCGTCTTTGCGTGGACCCTCAAGTCCATGACCAATATGCTGGGCGCAGCCACCTTTGTAAAGGGTCTTGTTGAAAGCGCCACCGCCGTTCAGATACTTCTGCCCATGCTGCTGTTTGTGGTTGCCCTTGGTCTTTCCTTTGCAACCGGAACCTCCTGGGGTACCTTCGGAATACTCATCCCCATCGTTACGGGAGTTTTCAGCGAGAGTCTTGTAAACGCAGCCGAAACCGGCATTCCCACCATGGTCATCATCTGCATCTCCGCCTGTCTTGCGGGCGCAGTTTGCGGCGACCACTGCTCACCCATCTCCGACACCACCATCATGGCCTCCACAGGCGCTCAGTGCGACCACGTTAACCATGTTTCCACCCAGCTCCCCTATGCGCTGACCGTTGCGGCTGTCTCGGCAGTAGGCTACCTTATAGCAGGCTTCATTCAGAATGTATATGTGGTTCTGGGCGTTTCTATCGCTCTCATGCTTGCCACTCTGTTTGTTATCCGCTTTATTGTCAAGCGCAAAAGCGGAGCCCCCGCAAAAGCCCCGGCAGAGAAAAAGTAATACTTTCAGTCTCTGAGCTGCACAGCTTCATAATAGCATAAAGAATGCACGGCGATCCATACAGGACTGCCGTGCATTTTTGTTTTATATGGGCTCTGCCTGCTCCAGCAATCCGGAATAGCTTATTTCCCGAAGAGAGCGGAAAGCCTTCCCCTTTGAGGGGAAGTCGGCACGCAGTGCCGGTTGAGGTGAAATAGGCTCCCTGACGTAAAGTGCATAATAGAAAGACTCCAAGGCTACATCGTTGTTGGCTGACTAAAACAGATACCCATATTGTTTTTATGTATTTATTTTGTCCCGAAGATACGGTCGCCCGCATCACCCAGACCCGGGCAGATATAGGCGTTCTCGTTCAGGCACCTGTCCTTTGCCCCCACATAGAGCTGAACGTCCGGATGGGCCTTTGTAAAGGCCTCGATACCCTCGGGAGAAGCGATGATGCACATACACTTTATTGTTTTTCCGCCCTTTGCCTTGATCTCGCTCACGGCGTCGATCAGCGAACCGCCCGTGGCAAGCATGGGGTCAACAACGATGACCAGCCTTTCTTCAATAAAGGAGGGCAGCTTGCAGTAATAGGTCTGGGGCAGGTGTGTTGTCTCGTCCCGGCACATACCGATATGTCCCACCTTTGCATTGGGCAGCAGGGCAAGTATGCCGCTGACCATACCAAGACCGGCTCTCAGTATGGGAACAACGGCAGGCTTTTTGCCGTCCAGAACCGGCTGAACCGTATCCTCTATGGGTGTTTTGATCTCCACCTCACGGGTCCTGAGATCGGACAGGGCTTCATATCCCATCAGCATTGCGATCTCTTCCACTAACTTGCGGAATTCGTTGGTTCCCGTCCTTTCATCCCTGAGCATGGTTATCTTATGCTTTATCAGCGGATGATCCATATAAATTACATTTGACATATTATCACTCCTTTATCTTGGCGGCTTCGCCCCCAAACCCCTGGACCCTGCAAGCCTTTAAAAAGGCTTGATCTAAACTTTGTGTTTTGGGTTTATGTTAAATAAAGCCTGAATACAGGTGAAAATACACACCCTTACCGACCTCAATAAAACTGTATCCGCGGCACATAACTGCCGGATGCTGCTGAACCGGAGCGTGAAGTCACCACCGGCGGCTCGCCGGCTCAAACGGAGAGCTTTTTGAGGAAGGCTCTGGTGCGGTCGTTTGAGGGGTTGTCGATAACGTCGGCGGGAGCGCCCTGCTCGACGATAACACCGCCGTCCATAAATATCACTCTGTCCGAAACGGCCCGGGCAAAATCTATCTCATGGGTGACTACCACCATGGTCATCTTCTCTTCCGCAAGCTCCTTCATGATGCGAAGGATACCGGCGGTTATCTCGGGGTCAAGGGCGGATGTAGGCTCGTCAAAATAGAGGATGTCGGGATTCATGACCAGCGCCCTTGCAATTGCCACACGCTGCTGCTGACCTCCGGAAAGCTCACAGGGATATGCGTTCAGCTTGTCGGAAAGTCCTACCTTTTCAAGCATCTGTTTTGCCTCTTCCATAACCTCGTCCCTGCCGCGCTTCATAACGTGTATGGGAGCGTCCGTGATGTTTTTGAGCACGTTGAAGTGGGGGAACAGATTAAAATTCTGAAAAACCAGACTGAACCTTGACTTTGCCTCTTTCATCTCGGACTTTGAAGGATATACGGCTTTTCCGTTTACGCTTTTTACCACCTGTTTTCCGCAGTAGCTCAGCTCGCCGTCATCCATTGTTTCAAGGAAGGTGGCGCACCTGAGCAGGGTGGATTTTCCCGAACCGGAGGGTCCCAGAATAGAGATGACCTCGCCCTTTTCTACCGTCATGCTGATATCCTTCAGTACCTCTTTGTCGCCGAAGTTCTTTTTAAGACCTTTTATTTCAAGCAGTTTCATAATGACCACCTCCGTCAGCGATAATAGTTCATCTTCTTTTCGATGCGCTCCATCACGAAGGCAACAAGGAAGTTGAACACATAGTAGAACAAACCCGCAACAAACAGGGGTATGAGATTTGAATATGTAGCTGCGATCTGCTTTGCGATAGTAAACATTTCAAGATATGTCAGAACGGAAGCAAGGGATGTATCCTTTACAAGAGTGATGATCTCGTTGGTAGTGGGAGGAAGAATGTTCTTGACCATCTGGGGGAAGATTATCTTGCGGAAGGTCTGTCCTGAGGAATAACCCAGTATGGACGCCGCCTCACGCTGACCCACAGGAACGGCCTGTATGCCCGCTCTGTAGATCTCCGCAAAGTATGCGGCATAGTTCAGGGAGAAACCGATTATGACCGCAATGAACCTGTAGCTCTCATCCAGTCTTATTCCGAACACATAGTAGGGTCCGAAGCATACCACAATAAGCTGCAGCATAAGGGGTGTACCTCTCATGATGGAAATATATATCCTTGCTATCCACTGCAGTATCCTGAACCGTGACATACGGACAAAGGCCAGCAGCAGTCCCAGGGGCAGAGCAAACAGCAGAGTCAGGAAGAATACGATCAGAGACTTTCCCATACCCTCTGCAAGCTGACTGAGCATATAGCCCCAGTCGATCTCTTTGCTGCCCTGTCCGGGAAGGGGAGCGGCGCTCTCCTCGTCAGCGTCGATATACTTGTCATTTTCGTCAAGACACACGCTGTCGGAAAGGTTCCATTTCTTTGCGATCTCGTCAAACTTTCCGTCAGCCTTCATTTCAAGCAGGGTTTTCTGTACCTGATTTCTCAACTCCTTGTTGCCCAGCTTGAAGCCTACGCCGTATTTCTCACTTGAAACCTGCTCTTCAAGCATGGTAAACTTATCGCCTCTTGCGGTGAGCTGATACTTTGCAACGCCGATGTCCATGCACACTGCATCAGCCATGCCGCTTTCAAGCTCCAGGAAGGAGGAGTTGTAGTCCGCAGTCTGACGCAGCTCCTTGAAGGATGCGCAGAGCTTCTTGTTT
>JBGUWL010000182.1:0-2261 GCA_045221075.1 Acutalibacteraceae bacterium | reverse complement strand
TCAAATCGGAAACAGGTCTTATATTAATCATTATCTCCGCCTCATCATCATTTTTACATCATTATATCATCATTATAATATCAAAATAATAATATCACCTGCACTTTAATATGTAAAGCCTTGGGCATGATACGCGTTCGATATCGCAAAAAAAAGAGAGCCGTTATCGACGCTCAACAAATACATCAAAAAGTGTCTTTGACACTTCAACCCGGGGCTGTCGCACTGATATGTAATGACTTTTGTCAAGCGATAGCTTAACGAAAAGCATAATAACAAACCATGTTTAGTTTTTCCTAAGGTATCTTGAAAGAGCTTTAGGGTATCAGTTCCCGGCATTGGCCACTCTGATATACGTGGATTCAGGGATTTCTCCCCTTACCGACAGGTCAATGGTCCGCCGTGAGCCCTACTGTCTAAACGCGTGGATCACATAAGTGCCAACATAGTGCGATCGTAGATGGCTTGAACCTTGAAGAGATCTAAAGCTCTTTCAGGATACCTCCGGATGTTTCTTTTATTTCCTGCCGTTGTTGACGGCGCACGCCGGCTTACAACGGCTTGATTACCCGTCATCACAACGGCATGGCAGTGTCAAGGCTGCGAAGCACCGCCGAAGGCGTCCTGGCCTTGACGCTGTCAGGACGCTGTGATACCTCATGCAACCCTGCCGGTAATCATGCCCCACATAAAGCAGGCTAACTCCCTTGCAACTGCTGTTTTGGCAACATTGGATTTCTTATTGTTTTTCAATACCATCCGGTAATAACGGCGGCGGAGACGTTCGTTCGCTTTATCTGCATAGGCGATGACCTCAGGCGTATTGCCATACTGACGGTCCTTTAAGGCTTTCGACTTATAACCGATCTGGCCGTGGCCATAACCCTGGGCAGCCTCAACAAGGAGCATCCGGATATGCCGGTTTCCCGCCTTGGTAATTCCAAGCTGATTCCGATCGTCGGAACTGGTGTGTTCACCGGGTGTTAATCCAATGTAGGAAGCAAAGTGCTGGGCGGAAGCAAAGCGCTTGAAATCGCCTACTTCTGTAAGCACAGCCAGGGCCGTTACGGTCTTAACGCCGATAAAGCAGGACAGCTTATGGACATTCTCTTTATACGCTTCGCCGGACGCGAGTTCTTCAATCCGCTTGTCCATGCGCTCAATCTTATCGGTAAAGTTGTCAAAGGTGAGAAGATACTCTTTCAGGGTCTCTTCGTAAACACCTTCCGGTTTCAGGGACCGCAGCCATTTCAGGTGCGCCTGTGTCCAGTGGTGTGATGTTTCATTGAATCTGTAGTTGTGCCTCAGACAGAAAGAGAGGATCTGCTGTTTTACTTTCTTGAGGGCCTGTTTATGGTCATCCCTCATGCGGATATACTCCTTCGTCTGTTCATCCTGCTCCGTCGGAATGTGTACCGGTGAGTAGTCATGATGGGCAAGGCACCTGGCAATAAGCGCGGCGTCACGCTTATCCGTCTTAACCTTCCTCTTTCCCTTCTGCTGCAGCATGGTAGTAGGGGCAAGGATGACGCATTTCACGCCATGATCCGTAAGCTGGTGATAGAGCGTGAAGCCGAGGCATCCCGCCTCATAACCGCATATGAACAGGGCATCGTCCCCGTAGTGGAAACGCATTGCCTCAATGTAGTTGATGACTTTGCTATAATGACCATCAACTTTCTGAGGATATTCGGATTTTTCTTTCTCATTCGTGTAACAGCAGAGAGAGAAAGATTCTTTGTGTACATCCATTCCTACGTAGACTGTGCTATACTTCATTTGATGACCTCCATTTGTATGCGGTAATCCCTGTTACCATTTGTCTTCGCCGACTTGTAGTATACAGGTAAATCCACGAACCTACAAATCGGAGGTCATTACATATTGTCTAAATCATGATATGCTACCCCCAAGTAGGTTTTATATTTCAATGTCCTACTTGGGGGTAGCATATCAAAGTGATTTGATGCGACAGCCCCTTCCTGTCTTTTAACTGCGGGACTTGTTTTTCAGCGCCTCATACACCTTTTTCTGTACAGGCAGGCGCTCCCTGCGCGGGAAGTCCTGGTCATACTGCCGGCAGAGCAGAGCGGCATCGCGCGGATCCAGAAGGGGGATCAGGTCCGCTGTCAGACCGTGGACTGCGTTCAGCATCCAGAAAACACTCAGCGGTTCCGGGTGTTCCTTCGGTGCGTGATAAATAAAGGACAATACCTCCCGGACTTCTTCCGGTTCCGGATCTCCCGCGGCGAAGCCCGAGA
>JBGUWL010000181.1:0-21801 GCA_045221075.1 Acutalibacteraceae bacterium | reverse complement strand
GATCAGTGCCGTGTAAAGCAGCGTTTCGGCCTTGACCCAGAAATCATCCCCGGCTTTGCCCTCGCCTTTGGTGTTGGCAATCAGCGCCGTGACCAGCTTCAAAATGTCCTTTTCGCTGTGTATATAGGCGAAGGGATTATAGTGCATAGACTTGGTGAAGTTAATCGTATTGAGAATTTTGACCTGATACCCGTAATGTAGCAGCATCTTTCCGCATTCATTCACAATGCTGCCCTTGGGATCAGTCACGACAAAACTGACCGGGTATTTCTCGGAATTGCACTGCATAAGGTTGGGCTTGACCCAAAAACGACTCTTACCGCTGCCGGAACCGCCGATAATCAGCACGTTTTTGTTGCGCGCGGTTTTCGGATCAGCAGGCCGGTTGTTCATGGTGAGCATTTCGGTTTTCGTGAGAATGATATTGTTTTTGAAATCCTTGTCCATGTATGGGGCAATGTCCTGGGCATTGCCCCAGCGGGCAGAGCCGTATTCCTGATTCTTGCGGAACTTCTTGGCATGTTGGCTTTTCTCGTACACGGCAATCCATATCGCGGCGGCAAAGATAACACCAAAGGAAAGATCGAACGGGTGAACGCTGGGAAGGGATGACTGAAAGGCGATCGCCATCCCCTCAACGATATGAAGAAACTTCTCGGAAAAGCCATAACCCGGAGCAAAACGCCAGGACTGACCCAGCTTTGTCCCCAGCAGGCCGAACAGAACATAAGGGAAATTGAGCAGGAGGAAGCGTTTTGTTTTCGTATTCAACGCTCTCGCTCCCTCCGCTTTTCCTTCACCGGCGCAATCGAGGCAAAAAGCTCCTTGATCTTTTGGAGCTTTGCGAGTACCGAGGGCTTTTTCCCACGATTCACTACTTTTTTGTCCGTAAACTCCTGAAATGCTGCCAGCATAGCATCCTCATCCGATGCCTTGAAGAAAATCATGTAGCGATCCTTTCCCTTTACCTTGAAGGGCGCATAGTCGATCCCGTATTTTCTGGCAATCCGCTTGAAGGAACCAACGCTGTCATCGGGAATCTCCACGCTTTTCATGCCACGATTCTGTGCGGCCAACTGCTTGACGGTCATTTTACCGCGCTTAACCTTGAGCGACTTGTGCTGCCGCTCTGCTTTCATCTGTATAAGCAGTTTGGATATAGCTTTCTGTAATTCTCTTTCCGTGAGCTTCGCCGTGTTCACGATCAGCGTGACCGTGCGCTGCTCAACTTCTTCCTGCAATCGCATCACACTCCTATTTATCATGGAATAGAAAAGAGGCTGAGCGTAAACTCAACCTCTGATAGAAAACGCTATTTGTTTTACAGTTTTGCAAGATATTTAGCCTGGTCTTCAGGCGGAATCTTCAATGCTGTCATGGCCTGGTCAGCGGAAATATTCATGGAATCCATAATGTTTCTGATGCTGTCAATTCGCTCCTGTTCACGACCCTGTGCAATGCCTGCGTTCCGTGTTTCTTCAAATGCTTTGCACATAAACTCAACTCCTTCCGGATTTTCCTTGTAATATTTTGCTGCTTCCTTCATGAGTGGAAAGCTCATCTCATCCGGGTCCCAGCATGAGAAATCGTGCATCAATTTCCCAATTTCGGAATCATCCCGGTACTCACCGTTTACATACAGGATATGCTCTCCGTCATTGAAAAGCTCACCTGTTGCCATATCTACGCGCTCAACAGGATGAAGCGCTTTGCCTTTACCGAACACATCGTGTTCTGTGATGAAGATCGTATAGGTATCCGGCAGCTCATCAAAGTCCTGCCCCGCGTCAAGGTTTTCAACATCCATGGAACTGGCGTGATAGCGGGCTCTCCGTTTTCCTGCACCATGATCGGCACGCTGAATCTCCAGATCATATTTTCGACCGCTTGAATCACAGCCATACGCATCCAGACAAATTGACCGTGCGCCGACAAGACGTTTCATATCTTTTTGCGTTTCAAGGCGAATGATTTCGAGATCAGGAATACCGGTGACAATCCTCAGAACCATCTGTGCCAGCGGGATATTGTCCCGAAAGATGCACCGCATGAAATCATCGTCGATAGGACGTAAGCCACGCAGTCTGGCCAAATCCTCCTGTCGTTCACGCTCTTTGATTTGCTGTACTGTTTCAGCCAAATCTGTCACCTCTCATGAAATGCTTTCTTTCAAGTTTATTGTACCTTGAATCAGTACTTTTTTCAAGACAAAAGAAAGAACCATGTGTTAAGTTTCTGTGATGTATGCCTTTTCTTGCTCAACGATCTCCTTTGTAGTCTTTCACATCAACAGAATACCGGTATTATACGGTCACATTTGTGTCGATGGAGTACAGGCAGATCGTCGCAGCAGTCATAGTTGGGATCTGCCTGATTCGCATATTCCTCATCCCGAAGCTGATTTTCCCATTTTGCATCAGGAGTATCAGACGATTCGGCCCACCAGCGGCCTTCATGCGGCTCTTTCTTCTGGATCGACGGCAGGCTCAACAGCACTTCCGGGTCAGGCTTGCCGAGCATGAAGTGTTTGATTTTTCTGACCATTTGAGGAATTACTGCCATATCATGGTTGGCAATCTTTATCAGCTCTATTGCTGTCAGCGAGAGAAGCTTTTTCGGCTTACTGTCCAAGCGGTATTCCTTACAGATCTTCCGAACAAGCTCTGCCAGCTCTTCCCTTGTGAGATTGAAGCTGCCCAGTGAGCCGGGGGTCTTATATATAGCATCGTTGAGCGCGGAGAGCACGGAGGCTACATCGTTGGCATCCACTTCCGGGATTTGCAGCAGTCTTGAAACTCTTACGAAGGCAATATCCCAGGGTTTGCGGTAGCCCGCCTCAAGAAGTGCGTGAAGACAGTTGTGGCTCACTTTATGGTTCCACGCAGACATGCAGATTGTTTGCATTAAATACTCCTTTATCATTTGAAGGATTCGCACAGGGGCAAGCATATTACTCCTATACCGGCTGCGCTTATCAGTCCAGCTTGCTCACAGCGAGGATGCCGCTGAGCGTGGTATAGGCGATCCGGCAGTGCTTGGCGAGGGCAATGTTGCTCTTGACCTCATCATTCACCTTGTCGCCGCAGACGACAAGGATGCGGCAGCGTTTGAGCAGTTCATCGGCCATTTCCTGCCGATCCTTGACCTCGGCGGGGGCATCGCCCTTGAGGAAGGTGGGCATAAACAGCACCGGGCAGATAGGCGAATAACCGGCCTCATAAGCCTGACGACAGTAGCTGGCGGCGTTGGTGGCGTTTTCAAGATTATCCGTCCCCCAGGGGGCGGAGATGTAGGCTAAAGGTCTGGTCATGGAAAATCCTCCTTTTATAGATAGTGTTATTCAGTTACCCGTTCACAGTAAACGAGGTAGCGGTACTTGCCGCCGCTGGCATAGGGATGACAGGTCAGCAGCGTAATCATGTCTTTACCTGGCTGGATCAGGATCGCGTTTATATCGTCCGGCGATACGATTTTTATGTCGGTGACCCTGTAAGCCAGCGTATCCCACAGGTTTGTGATGATGACTTCATCCCCCGGCTCCAGCTTGTCGATGTGTCGGAAATAGTCATACCCGCCGTACCCGCGATGGCCGGCGATCACGGCGTTTGTGTCTCGCCCGCCGATGGGGATGCTTGTCTGTGAGAGAACCGCAGCGCCGTTTGCCATGTTTTCCTCAGACGCGCCGAGAAACAGCGGCATTTCCAGCTCCATTGCCGGAATAGAGATCACCCCGAAGGTTTCATCCGGCACTCCGTAGGCAGTAAGCGCAAACTGCGAAAGCTCATAAGCCGTTTTGCTGGTAAGTTCCCGCTGCTTGAGAGTATAGAGCGTCATGTTATACCGCTGGATTTCCTTGAACAGATTCCCATAAGCCCGCGGCTCTGGCGTCGGTTTCAGGGCTGCCTCACTCTCATGCAGTTCATCCAGTGCTTTCTGGATTTCGCTCTTGTGTTTATTGCGCTCAAATTCCCGGACTTGGGCGCGTATCTCCTGCGTTTTCTCAGCACGGAAAACGAGCGGTCTGAGGGCAAAGGCAGCACTGGCAGTAGCGAGGCAAAGAAGAATGGTCATGATAAGAATTTCTTTGTACTTAGATTTCATGTTTCCCTCTCTTTCTCTGAGACCGGCAAAAAAGGCCGCGCTCGGTGCGCTTTTCAGGCTTCACAGTGGCAGCTTGCTTTACAGACACTCTTGCGTTATAGGCCGACTGTTCTTGATGACACACGTTTCTGTGCATGTGAACCGCCCCGATCACAGCGGTAAGCGCGGCAATCCCCATCAGTCCTACACCGATGCCGCGCAGGTATTCCTGCGTCCAGGTTGAGGCGGGCAGTTCCTCTATGATTGCATCTTCCACAGCGGCAGCCGCGACCGTGTATTCGATCCGCTCCCCGCGAACCAGCAGTCGGTGGGTATTGACCCCGTAAGGCGTACATGTGACGAGCGTGCAGCTGTCCCGATTGGGATCAATCGTGAGCTTGGACGTATCCTCCGGGAGAACCGTGTTGATGTCCAGCACCATGTAGGCCAGCGTTTCATCCAGCGTCTTGACATAGAACACATCTCCTTTTTTGAGCTGATCGAGGTCGGAGAACATCCGTTTTCCGGCAAGTCCGGAATGCCCGGTGATGACGGTATGCGTTCCCTGGCCGCCGACCGGGAGCGACGAACCGAGCAGATGACCGAGACCGCGATCCAGCGTGCTTTCCTCGGTGCCGTGGTAGATGGGCAGCTCCAGATTCAGAACGGGGATTTCAAGATACCCCATGATGCCGTCGCCACGGATATTCAGAAGATGGTCATAGCTCTCGGCGGCTTTCTGCAGGGCATCCCTGGTATAGGGCTTCTCGGACACGGCCCGGAGCGTGGCGTTATAATTCTGCGCGTCTGTCCGGGCGCGGATCTTCTCGGTATCATCCATCTTTTCCACGGCTTTCGTGTACTTGGTTTCGATGATGCTGCGGTTAGTTTCAGAAACGAGATTGCTAATGAGGGGATAGAGTGTTACTCCTACGGCGATGACGGCAAATGCAGCACAGATCATAATTTTTGCTCCTCTATTCATTATCCTCCATGAAGATTGCAGGGAGGCGTGTGCCTCCCTGCGTTTGGCTTTCAGAGATTACTTGTGGGTCGTCTGCTTCTTGCGGGATACGAGGTACATGCCCAGGATAGCCAGTGCCAGCCCGGACAGGCCGAACACGGGGAACATCCAATTGCCGTAAGAACCGGTCTGCGGCAGATCAAAGCCGCGGGTATTGATGACCGTCAGGACAGCAAAGGCATTGGGAGATTCCCCGTCCGCGCTCATGTTGACGGCGTTCTTATCTACCTTGGATGCAGCAGTCAGCATCTTGTGATCCAGGTGCTTCTGCGGCATGTTGTGGTAGGCACTGGCGGGGACATTGGCAAAGCGGGGATCGTTCTGGATCAGGCCAACCGCGTCTTTCCCGTAGATCGCACAGGAGTTATCGCTCTCCGTCTGAGAGATCACAACCTTGATGTTGCTCTTGAGCAGTGTGTAGTTGTTGTCCGTGCGAACCTCAGTCAGAATATAGCTGTCATCCTCCAGACCCTTGATGAGCAGCTTGCCGTTTGCGGTGGGAGTAAAGAGCGTTGCCTCGGTCTGGTTGGTCGTGTGACCGGTCACGAAGTATTCGCCATCGGCCTGGTTGCGCTGGGCCTTCACGAAATACTTGTCCGTGTCATTGTAGAGCGCAAACTCGACCTTGCTCAGATCGCCCTGACCGTCGCTGAAACGCTTGGTGAGATCAATGCCGTAGGAGAATACATGCGCGTCATCAACAAGGGTGTCATAATAGCCGCTGTTGGTACGCGACCATTTCAGGGCGACCTCATTGGAATTGCCCGCGTCGCCGTAAACGACAGCGGCATCAGACTTCACTTTTGCGGCGTAAGTAATGCGCAGGGTGCAGTCGCTGTACCCGCTGTTGACCATGTTGGCCCCGGTGTAGACACTGTTGCTGGCATTGATCTCCGAAAGGCCACTCTCGGTCATGGAGATAGTCATTACATTATCCCCGTTGGACGCGGTGTTGTAGGCTACAGCGAACTTGCCGCCCGCCTCCGTCCAGGTCGTGACCTTACTCGTGCAGGCGGCGTCCTTGAAGAACTCCAGCACGACATCGCCCTTGTTGTAGACAATGCCCTTGGAGAGCTTGTCCACGAAGGTGTAGTCGTACAGGTAGGTGGAAGCCGAAGTGATGCTGGGCAAGGTGCTGATGATCTGGTAGTCGATCACATCACCGGCAGAAGCGGTGCCGGTATGGGCGTAGCCATCTGTGATGCTCGCGCTGCCGCCGTTTTTACCGGTGTCGGCCTTGGCCTCGCGCAGCGTCTTTTCAAGGCTGGGGATGCCGGTCAGGTTCTTGGGATAAAGGGTTACGTCATAGTTCCAGCGGGTGCCGCCGTCATTGGCATTGGTGCCGTTCACGGAAGTCATGGGAACGGAAACAAGGAAAGGCGCGGTTGTCTCCGTCACCATTTCGGGAACCTTGGTTTCCACAAACAGGTACAGGCCGAGGGGGACATTATCCGCTTCGGTGTGGCCATAGGCATCGGTTGCCGGCAGCTTCTGACCGCCGCCGGTTACGACATAGTTTTCCAGGGCGTTCTTCGTGTCGGTGGCGTTGGTTTCCAGCGCGGTTTTCAGGCCGTCGATCAGGACATCAGACTGAAAGTAATAGAAGGTCACACCGTCGATCTGCTCATCGGCTTCGGCATACCGGTCATCGGCGCTGACGCCGATGGTTGCCAGGAATGCGTTGTTCTGTGCATTGGGCGCAATGCCATACAGCAGCTCGACATGTTCTTCGTTTTCCTCGGATTTCGAGTAAAGCTTAATGTCAGCGACTTTGATGGCGCTGAACTCTACGCCCTTCAGCGCGTATCCGTAAGCGTCGCCGTTCTCGTTCAGATGGGAAACGCGCTCGGGATTGCCGAGAATCGTCTCCACGCCGTTCTCGTCCCGGATACCCGTGGATACATAGGAACTGTTCCAAACGCCGTCCTTTTCGGCGTTCGTGAGATCGTACTTGTAGATGTTGATGGAGCCGGTGCGGGTCGTATCAATGATCGCTTCCTCGACCGGGGCTGCCCATGCAGGGATCGTGATGCTGCATACCATCAGGACGGCAAGCAGCAGGGAAATGAGTTTTTTCATGAATCAGTTCTCCTTTCGTTTTGTAAAAATCATTGTGATGAAAGCTGCCGCAAGCAGCATGACAACGGGAAGGTAAGTGAAGCCGGAACCACCGGAATCCGGCAGACGATAGAGGGAATCGTCCACGGCGGTCACGAACACCGAGTACACAAACGCCTTGCTGTCAAAAACCTCGGCATCGTTTGCGTAGATGTTCTCGGATTCAACGGGCAGCGTCCCGGAATAGAGAGTGCCGCCGATCAGGGAATGTCCCTCCGGTGCTTTGGTTTCCGTCAGGCGGTAGAGAATCAGGCCGTCAGCTCTCAGACCCTCGAAGCGGACACGACCGTTCTCACCGGTCATGAGCTGGCCGTTCACAAGCCCCTCCGTGGTACAGCCGCCGCGGCTCACTTCGCTGTCAACGGTGCGGGATACTACAGGCTTCCATGTCTTGCCGCCGTCCGTGGAAAACTCCAGCAAAAAAGCAGCCCCGGAAAGCAGGCTGCCGTCGGTGTCCTTCTTCGTGACCTGGAGTGTGCCGGTTCTGCGCACATCCTCGCGGGTGTGCTTCACATGCAGCTCCTGCGCGGTAACGGAGAAGGTGTATTCCGTTTCATCCAGCTCAAAGCCCTTCGGCGCTTTGAACTCCTTGTACCTGTAGGTTCCGCTGGGAAGATCGGTGAAGGTCAGCTTGCCGGAGGCATCCGTATAGTCCTCCTTGATCTGCTCACCGTTGCTGTTGTAGAGCCGATAGCCTGCGCCCATCAGCATGATGTCCTCATGAGCGGCCTTCTTCATGATCTCCAGACTGCCGCTGAAAGGTGTATTCTCCACACTGATCTCCAGCATCTGCCCGTTTTCCGTGATCTCCACGGGGATCGGGGTTTCATCGACGGCATAACCGTCAATCGCTGCGGTTTCTTTGAGCGTGTAGCTGCCGAGAGGCAGGCCGTTCAGAGCCAGCTTGCCGTTTTCATCGGTATCGCCCTCTGCCGCAAGATTGTTCGCGGCATCAAACAGCTTGAAGTGGACGCCTTTCAGAGCATTGCCGCTCTGGGAATCTGTTTTCGTCACAGTGATACCTCCACGGGCCATTGTATTGGTCGCGTTGATCTGCACAACCTGTCCGTTTTCTCTTATCTCTACAGAGATCGGGGTTTCATCCAGGAGATAGCCGGAAATCGTCGCGGTTTCACGCAGGATGTAGTAGCCGACCGGAATATTGGGCAGCGTCAGCGTACCGTCCGCCCCGGTATCTCCCTCGGCAAGAAGCGCACCGGCTTCATCAAGCAGCTTGAAGTGAACACCGGCAAGGGCAGCGCCGGTTTCGGAATCCGTCTTTACAACGGAAACAGATCCGCGCGCGGGCGTGTTGCTGATGCTGACCTCGACAGTCTGGCCGTTCGTGGAGATCGTGACCTCCCTCGGTGTAGCGTCCGGAATGTAGCCGTTGCGGGTTTCCGTCTCGGTGAGGGTATAGGTTCCGAGGGGAAGATGGGAGAATGTGACTACACCGTTTTCATCCGTTGCTCCGCCGCCGACTGCTGTGTCGTTGGAATCCGTAAGAATGAAGTGGACACCGGAAAGCGGAGCGCCGGTTTCCGCATCGGTCTTGATGACACGCACGCTGCCGATAGCCGCGCTGTTGGTGATGTTCTTCGTTATAACCTCACCGTCGCGTGTAAGCTCAATGGGGATCGGGGTATCATCCAGCACATATCCGTCCAGTGTAGAGGTCTCCTGCACAAAGTATTTGCCGATGGGGAGCATCGAGAAAACAAGCTTGCCGTTCGCATCGGTATCGCCCTCGGCGATGAAGCTGCCGGCCTCGTCGAACAGCTTGAAGTGTACACCAGCCAGCGGGCTGCCGTTCTCGTCGCACTTGATTACCCGGATATGGCCATGCGCCTTGTAGTTGGTGACTGTGTGCTCGTCAACTGCCGTATGGTAGCCGACCCGCGCGGCCATAAGGTTATGGTTCGGGATATACCCCGGCAGCTCGGAAGTCTCGGCATACCAGTAGTCTCCGATGGAAAGCCCGTCAAAGACAAGCACGCCGTTTTCGTCCGTTGCGCCGGTACGGATTTTGTTCTTGTCCGCATCGTAGAGCGTGAACTCTACGCCGCTCAGAAGCTCACCGTCCTCGTTCTTCTTGATGATCTTGATGCTGCCTCTGGCGGGATCGTTCGTGTAGGTAAAGGAAACGACCTTGCCGTTTGCATCGAGATAGAACTGCTCAATGCTGCCCAACGGGACATAGCCGGGAGGGGCTTGCGTCTCCTGACAGTAGTACGGGCCGAGGGGCAGTCTTGCAAAGACCACAAGGCCGTTTTCATCGGTCGTTCCCTTGACGACTTCGCGCGTGTGTTCGTCGAAGAGCGTGAACTCCGCGCCTTGCAGCGGCTCGCCGGTTTCGGAATCCGTCTTGAGAATTTTCACCGTTCCGGCAGACCTGTAGTTCACGACGCTCTTTTCCACGATCTGCCCGTTCTCCGTGATGGAAACCGGATACATCGTATCATCCAACGCATACCCAGGCACTGCAAAGGATTCCTGATAGTAGTAATCGCCCAGGGGCAGATCATTGAAGATCAGGACACCGTTGCTGTCCGTGCCGCCGCTTTTGAGCCGGTTCCCTTCGCTGTCATACAGGCAGAAGCCAGTGCTGGCGATAGGCGTTCCGTTCTCGTCGGTTTTGATGAGCTTCAGGCTGCCTTTGCCGAGACTGTTGGTCAGGGTTTTCTGCACAGTCTGCGAGGTTGAGGAAATCGTAACCGGGTACAGCGTGGTGTCCGGGACATATCCGGGCAGGGCGCTTGTCTCGGCATAATAGTAATTGCCGAGCGGCAGATCCGGAAAACTCACAACACCGGAGCTGTCCGTGGTCTTGGTACTGAGGCTGCGTTTGGAGCTGTCATACAGGGTAATGCCGACACCGGAGAGCGGATTGCCGTCATCATCGGTTTTAAGAATCTGGAGTCCGCCCTTTTCCGGCGTGTTGGTCATGGTCTTTTGTACCTCCTGGCCGTCCGCCGTGATGGAAACCGGGTACAGCGTGGTATCCGGCACATAACCCGTCAGCGCGCTTGTCTCGGCATAGTAGTAATTACCGAGCGGCAGATCCGCAAAGGTCACAATGCCGGAGCTGTTTGTGTTTTGCGTACTGAGGGCCCGCCTGGAGCTGTCATACAGCGTGAAACCGACACCGGAGAGCGGATTGCCTTCGGGATCGGTTTTCAGGATTTGCAGACTGCCCTTTTTCGGCTGAACGACAGAATCGGGCGTTCTGATCGTCAGGAAGCCGCGGACGAACGTGTTCTCGTTCTGATCCAGGACATAGGTGACGATGCGCTGCTGGTTGGCCGCAGCCGGAGCCCAGAAGAACAGGCGCGCGGTGGGTGTTTCGTCGAATCCGTAGGCGCAGAGCATGAATTCCTGATTCGCGTACTGAACAGGAATCGAAAGGTTCAGCGTTTCGCTCTGGACACCGGTGTGACCGCTGATGATGAGGGAACCGTCCGGGGAGTTGTCCATGAGGCTGTAATCCCCGGAGATTCCCTTGTTGAGATAGGCGGAACCGGAAAAATACTGACCGTTCTGTGTCAGGCTGATTTCGGACGGGTTAAACGTCAGGCTTGCGTCGCTGATGACAACCGTCTGTGTCCGCGCGAGATTGACGAGACCGATGCACCAGTCGAACAGATCTTCACAGCCATACTTGCCGCGAATCCAGTCACCGTTGACGGTGAGGTTGAGATACTGCGGCACACCGTCGCAGTGGTTTTCTGCCAGCCAGAAGCGGATCGCGTTTGCTGTCGCGTAACGGGCTGCCTGATCATCGAAGCCGCCGCTGTCCGCCGGGTAACCGTGGGTGAGGATTGCCCGCAGGCCGGTCAGCACATAGTCGTCGTAGACTTCTTCGCCGTCGATGGAGTAGTAGCCGCCGTTATACGGGTTATCTTTACTGGTCTGGAGACAGTAGGCCACCTCACCGGTCGCTGTGATCCAGTGCGCCGGGGTTTGGAGATCGACCCACGTTCCGCTGGTGTTGTAGGTCTGGAAATACGAATACATGGTGCCGGACGTGATGACCGCCGTATCCGCGTAGGCTTCATGGGGGAAGATGCTGAAAATGAGGATGACGCAGAAGATCATGCAAAGACTTCTGCGCCAGAGAAGTTTTGTCTTGGTCAAAAGTACCTCCTTTTTCGTAGTTTAGCGGGGATCAGCCGCCGTACAGATCGTGATTGACACGCATGGCGTAGTGATTGTCCAGCGTGCTGACGGAATTGAACAGAGCGGAGAGCAGATAAGCCTTGGTGTTCTTTACCTCGGTGGTGTTCTCATGGATACCGTCCAGGACTTTCTCGATATGGTCCCGACCGATCTGGGAGAAACGGTGCTGCACAAAGGCCGTGGGAAACTCGGCGTCTCGCCCCAGCCGGATCGACTTGCCGCGGTTCATCTGAACTTCAAGCATCAGCTCGACCAGCTCATCTACCTGCTCGCGGCTGTACTCTTCGAGAAGGCTTTCATACTCGATCTGATCTCTGATCTCACGTTTCTCTGTGAGTCCGTCCGTCGTTCCGTCCTCATCCCCCCGCGAGGGGGCAGGGGGAGTGAATGACTGAGTATTAAATACCTGAGTATTTGATTTTTTCGTATTTGGTTTTTTGTTATTTAATTCTCCTGGATTCTCCGGTTCCGGGGCAGCCGCATCAGGTGGAGCCGCATCAGGCAACACCATATCCGGTGAATCCATATCCGGGTTTTCCGTATCTGGCGGGGCCATGTCCGGTGTGTGGGGCTTCTCATAGATCACATACTCCGTGTCCACGATCCGGCCTCCTTTGCCGCGAAGCTGGTGCCGCTCCATGTAGCCGGTACTCTCCAGCTCCTTAATGGCGGAGTGAATCGCGTCCACCCCCTCCTTGCAGATGGAGGCAAGGCCGCGCTCTGAGTAGTTCCATCCATCCGGGAAAGAGAGCATCATGGACAACAGCCCTTTGGCCTTGAGGGAGAGATCGGGGTTCTTGAGATGGTGATTGCTCATCACGGTATAGTCCCGTGTGCGCTCTATACGAAAGACAGGCATTTTTGTACTCCTTCATCATTTTTCATGCTGACACCGAAGCGTCATACCGGTTTACAGCTCCTGATAGGGCATGGGGACGGCAGAAAAGGACTTGCTGAACTCCAGAAGAGAAGAACAGAGTTCATCAAAATCAATGTCGATTTCATTGGTAATCTCGTCAAAGTCCGTTGTCCGTACAGTCCGGTTGGTTGTGGAGATACGATTGGTGGAATCCGTAACCTCCACTGCGGAAATAACCACAAATTTGAGGTTTTCCAGCATCCAGAGTTCCGTTCTCCGTTCGATATTGAGCAGCGTCATGTGCTGTTCTTCAATACGGGAGTACAGCAGCGTTCCGTTCTGTTTGAACAGGCGTTCGCTCCGGTATTCGCCGCAGTCATCATGGAAGTTGTCGATGCGGTAACGGTAAAGAGGCTCTGCGTCATAGGCCAACGCCTGAGCCAGCGCCCCAAAATCCATATCGGAGTACTGTTCTGCCAGAGAGATACTGAGCTTACCGCCGTTAAAAAGTTCCTTGACCTTTGCTTCCAGTTCGCACTTTCTGCTCATGGCTGTACCTCCCTCAAAGCTCGTAGGTGGGCATTTTGGAGCTGTTGCGCTTCATACTCATGGCCCACAGCTCCAGCACCAGCAGATTGTAATCCGGCTCATAGACCTGATAAAACTCATCCTGTTCGTCGGTCTTGATCGTGCGGTACTCGCTGATGAACTCGCCGTCATTGAAATCTTTGTGGTAATTGGAAATAACCACAATTCTCATGTCGTCCGTGAGCCAAAGCTCATAGCTGGCTATGGTGATAATCCCGGATTCCATGCGGGAGATCATGTAGGGGGCGCTTTGGAGAAGTGTCGCAGGAAACGGGAACAGCAGTTCACCGCGATATTCGCAGCCGGTCTTGTTCTTCGTCCAGGTGGCGTAGGCGTACACCGGCTTGGCATCGTGCCGGAGAACCTGGGCCAGATCGTCAAAGTTTATGGATTCCAGGGTTTTCTCCGCAGAGGGGAGCAATTCTACGTCGCAGAACAGGGTGTCGAATGTGTTTCTGACTTCAAAGCCTTTTTTACTCATTTTGTGTTTCCTCCAAAATAGATAGTTGATCGTCCTCGGCGGCGAAACGAGCTTCCAACTGCTCCACCGTCCAGTTTTGTTTGAATTGTCCTAAAGGGCCGGGGCCAAATTGTGCAAGAGCACGTTTATCCAACTCCCGAAGTCTGGCCCAAAGCTCCGGGTGGTGTTTTCTCAGACTGCGCAGCTCTCCGATCCGCTGAAAAGGGCAGCACCAGCAGGACGCCCGCCGATAGATATGGTACAGTCCGCCGAAGTCAAAGCCGTGGTCGTAACAGATTTGCAAGGCCATCGCCTCCGTGATGCCCCATTCAACGAGAGGATAGCGTTCCTCTTTACATCGCCATGCCTCGTCCGCAGCGATACCGACATAATTCACCGCACCGTATTCTCCTTTGAGACGATTTACCTCTTTTAAGATCAGGTGCGTTTTGAGCTGGCCGGTACACCAACGTACCCGGATACCGGGCCAGCCGTTGCCGTGAAGCGGAATCCCTTTCTGGATTCTGTTTTCAATAGTTTTCGGCTTGACCTTTGGCTCGTCGAACATGAGATACTCGAAGCTGTGCTTTGCGCGCAGGACGGTGATATGGATGCCGCGCTTTTCGTAGAGATAGGCGTCCAGATTGTCCAGGTGGGCGTACATTTCGGGAAACTCCATTCCCGTGTCGGCAAACAGCACAATGTCGATAGGCATTTCTTTGTCGATCATGAGAAGGAGCATCGCCGTGCTGTCCTTTCCGCCGGACAAGCTGACCGCGTGATAGCCTTTATCTGCGGGGTTTACATGAGTAGGGTTGCGTCACCTCCTGGTTTTGGGCATAAAAAAACGCCAGACCTCAAAAGTCTGGCGAAGGGCTATCTGCTTTCTTCCCGCTGCCGCTTACGCAGCCAGGAATCCAGCAGCTTAAATATGGTGTTTTCAATTTGTGCGGGGGTATAGGACTTGGGAAAATACTTTTTGAGCTTGTCCCCGGACAGTGTGATATTGCTGCTCAGTTCCGGCTTTTTCTGCTCGGCCATGATGCCGAGAATGGAGTCCTCGTTGAGATCACCGGACTGACTGAGCTTTTTGATCCGCTGAGCCTGAGACAGCGACGGTGTAGCCTGTTCACTCTCGATGGTTTCAAGCAGCAGCGACTGTTCTTCGGGCTTGAGATAGGACAGCTCGACGGCGGGCGTCATAGCCATCTTGCCGGAATCCACCATTTCCTGAAGCTCTGGCTTTAGCTCTGTAAGGCGAACAAAGCGTTGCACTTGCGACCGACTTTCACCGGCATCCTCAGCAACCCGTTCTACCGCCAGTTTTAACTTCTGCCCAACTTGGGTAGAAGTTAAATCCGTGCGTGCTCCTTGCCGCTTGATTGCCTCCAGCTTCATCTTGTAAGCCTGTGCGCGCTCGGAGGGAAGGATGTTTTCGCGCTGCAAATTGCTGTCCACCATGATGATTGTGGCAGCGTCATCGTCCAGATCACGGACGATTGCAGGCAGCTCGTGCAGGCCCGCAAGCTCAGACGCACGTTTGCGGCGATGGCCGGCGACAATTTCATATTCACCGTCA
The DNA here is from genome assembly GCA_045221075.1 of Acutalibacteraceae bacterium. Lineage (GTDB taxonomy): Bacteria > Bacillota > Clostridia > Oscillospirales > Acutalibacteraceae > UBA1213. Next base: position 6,917 of record JBGUWL010000181.1, on the reverse strand, counting down.
GGCCGCTGCCGCACGATTGCCGGGACGAGGACTCCGTAGGCTTTCACGCTCTCCACGGTTTCCTTCATTTTTTCATCGTCCCGCACCTTGAAGGGATGGTTGGGAAAGTCATGGAGTTTGGAGAGAGGGATGTTGACAATTGAGCCGACCACATCCTTTGACCGTTCCTCCTCTGTGGAGAAAAGGTCATCGAGAGAGGTCAGACTTATGTTTTTCGCGCTGCTTTTCAAGCTTCAACACCTCCCCCGTAAGAGAGCGGTATGCCTCAGACACTTTTCCATGGGGATCGTGTGCGAAAATGCTCTTGCCTTCGGCGCTGATTTCAGCCGCCCGGACAGATCGGGGAATCTCTGTGTCAAAAACCTTGACCTTTGAGCCATAGGTAGAGCGCAGCAGTGCGCCGACCTCTTTGGAGTAATTCGTCCGGTTGTCTGCCATTGTGAGCAGGATGCCGTCGATCCTGAGATTGCGGTTGATCTGCCGCCGCACCTTGTTCACTGTCTGCAAGAGCTGTTCAAGGCCCTTCGCGGAGAGAAACTGCGGCTGAGCCGGGACAAGAACGCTGTCCGCCGCCGCAAGCGCATTGATCGTCAGCATCCCCAGGGAGGGCATACAGTCTATGAGGATGTAGTCAAAGTCCCGTTTCATAAGCTCCAGATATTGCTTGAGTACCTTCTCGCGGGACATTGCATTGATGAGAGAAACCTCCATCCCGGCAAGTTCAATGTTGGCGGGGACGAGAGCGACGTTCTCGGCATGGTGCAGAATGCCTTCACCGGGCGAAATCTCCTGATCCTCCACAACGCGGCTCATGGCCGTTGCCAGCGTGAAGGGCAGCTTGTCCGGCTCTGTGAAGCCGAGGGAGATGGACAGTGAGCCCTGCGGGTCGGAATCCACAAGCAGGACGCGCTTTCCCTCCTGGGCAAGCCCGATGCCGAGATTGGCACAGGTGGTGGTCTTGCCCACGCCACCTTTTTGGTTTGCGATTGCGATTATTTTACATTTGTCGGTTATATTAAACACCTCCAAATAAAAATGCCCTGCTTTGATAAGCAGGGTATTTGAGGTAAGAAAATGTGATATTGACAAGGATGATAAAACAGCTTACAATTTTGCAAATCCAAACCTTATACGCTGATTGAGCCTCAGCCGATTCTCAACTATACATTATTCCCTGAATGTGCCGGTATATTTCAGTCAGAAGTTTTACTTATTTTTAGCCTTTAGAGCTTAACACAAGCAGGTAAAGTATAATAGGAATAGGTGCGTAAAAGTTCTCGGTTTGCATCAAAATGTGAAGATTTAGTGGACTTTAACAAGATATAATAAGCTCAAGCCTGAATTCGAGTCTTGTATCGTCCACCATAAGAACCACACTAAAAAGTGTGGTTCTTTTTTGCTTTTATGGTGAATCTATCTGTTTTCGCTCGGAAAAGTGATGAGAAAAAGGGCCAATTTTGGCTTGACCCTTATTCTGACCCTTATTCCCACGCGGCACTGTTTCAGGTGTTCACGCGCTGAGAAATAAACGCCTGCATCCGGTTCGCACTGGCAAGACGCATTTCGTCGGTACAGTGGCCGTAGAAATCCAGGGTGAACGCTGCCGTTGCATGGCCCAGGTTTTCTTGCACAGTCTTGATGTCGTCCCCTGCTCGAAGGGAATTGACCGCGTAGGTGTGACGCAGGTCGTGGATGCGGACGTTTGGCATACCGAGGCCCTTTACAATTCGCTTGAAGCAATCATACAAGGCGCGAAAGGAAACGTAGCGTCCAAGCTCATTGGTAAAGACCAGGTTGTCCTTGTTGTTCCATGCGCTTCCGGCGTCTTTCTTCCACTTGACCTGTAAGTCTCTCTGCTCTCTGAGAAGCTCCATAACATAGGGCGCGGGTACGATCAAACGGCTTTTCCCGTTCTTTGTGGGATTGAAGCTGTAGCCGCCTTCCTTGCGCTGGCTCTTGTTAAGCTGCTTGTCGATCAGGATGCTGCCGCGGTCAAAGTCCACACAATCCCACATCAGTCCCAAAAGCTCGCTCTCGCGAAGACCGGTGAACATGAAAACAATAATCATAATACGGTAGCTGCTTTCCTGGACTGCCCGCAGCAATGTATTCATCTGTTCATCTGTAAGCGGCTTGATTTCCTTTTTGAAGACGCGCGGCGGTACGCAGTTATCCGTGGGATTGGTACGAATGTAGTTTAACCGAACAGCCTGCTGTAAAACACAGTGCAGCATACCGTGGAGATCCTTGATGCTTTTCGCGGAAAGAGCCTTCTTTCCGTTGTGGTCTTTGCGCAGGGTGTTGTAAAGGTGCTGGATCATCCGCCCATCCAGTTGATCCAGCCGAACATCACCAAGAGCCGGACGGACGTGTCGTGCCATCGTGCGCTCATAGTGGTAAGCGGTGGAGTCCTTGATACCGATGGTGTAATCCTCCAGCCAGATATCCAGCCATTCATTGAGCGTCATAGCACAGGGGTCAACATAGGTCTTTTCGTCGATTTCATTTGTGATTTTGCTGATCTTTTGGCGGACTTTCTTCTGAGAATCTCCGTAAACAGAGCGTTGAACCTGCTTGCCGGTCTCCGGATCAAAGCCGACTGTATACCGTCCTTCCCAGCGTCCATCAGCACGTTTTCGGATCGACCCAGCGCCGTTTGCGGTGCGAGTACTTTTCTTGTTTGGCAACTTGACCTCTCTTTCCTTGGAATCTGAAAAATCATTTTCTCTGTCCAAGATTATTATAGCACTTTAACACTTTAAATCAAGATTTTTATGATGCCCTCCCGCCGTTTTTTGACGGGAGGGCTTTTTGCGTCGGTTGCGTCGATTGCGTCGGTATTTCAGGGACCCGATGCTGCCTCCAAAACATCGACGCAATCGGACGCATCGACGCAGGTGAGGTCGGCCAGGTGAATGATTTTGTCCTTGTGGCCGCGGCTCGTCCGGTAGTCCACGCCGTAATCCTGCTCCAGCTTTGAGGCCGAAGCGTTCAGCCGGCGCGAGAGAGTGTTCGGTTTCGTGTCCGGCTCCAGGCTGTCGCGCAGGATTTCGAGAAGCTCCGTCGCTGTGCCATGCCATTCATGACAGTCGGAGATGAACATCCGCACCGCTTCCAGCACCTTGTCCCGCTGGCTCGGCTCGTCGCGTCCATATTCGATGAAATCCCAATGCCGGGTCTGATCGTTGAAGCGCAGCTTGAGCTGAACATCCGCCATCTCGCGCCCGGTCACATCAAGCGTGGCTTCCGGCGACAGGCGGGACGGTTTTTGCAGAACCAGTGCGCCGTCCGCGCAGCCGAGCAAGCCGGTCGTGCCGGAGATCATGTTGAAGGCATCGCTAGATTCTTCCTTGCGCGTGTGGTGAACCAGGAGGATCGTGATATTGAATTCATCGGCGATGTTCTTCAGCGTGGTCATGATCTCGTAGTCGCCGGCGTAGCTGTACTTCTCCGCCTTCGCCGGGCGGATGCGCTGCAGCGTGTCGATGATCACGAAGCCCACATGCGGATGCTCGTCGAGAAAGCCTGTGAGCTGATCTTCAAAGCCGTTGCCCAGGAGCGCGGACTCCGTGGCAATGTAGAGCGGCCCGGTCTCTCCGCCGGTCACATCGTTGAGCCGCTGTTGGATTCGCTGCTGGGTATCTTCGAGACTGACGTACAGCACTTCACAGCGCGAAGTTTTCAGATCCCACACCGGAACGCCCTTGCTCACGCAGTCTGCCAGCCAGAGCACCAGCCAGCTCTTGCCGATCTTGGAAGCCCCGGCAAGGATGTAAACACCCTTGCCGATCAGCTTCTCGATCAGGAAACCCGTTGGCTTAAACTCCATATCCATCAGTGCATTGCCTTCAACTGTGTTCAGTTCCAGAACCTTGAGGCCCAGCATTTCGCGGATGTGTTTTGCCGATTCAAGTTCGCTAAGTTCGGGATTCAAGCGCATGTCGTAATCCAGCACATCGCCCCTTGCCCCGCAGTCGAAGCAGTTCCAGATGTCGTCCGAATTGAGCAAAGCGCGCTTTCCGCAGCATGGGCACTGTGTAGTAAGCTCCTTGGTCTCAATACCTTCAGCCTCCAGGTACTGCCGCAACAGCGGGCGCAGATGTTGTCTTGCTTTTTCTCTCATGGGCATATCCTCAAGAGGCATTGGCTTCGATCCAGCGGATCAGGCGATCCTTCGGCACAAGCATCCGCCTACCGATGTGCAGCGTGGGGAAACCTTCACTGCGCATGAGTTCATAAGCGTTGGAACGGGAGATGCCGAGCACGGCGGCGACTTGAGTGGCATTCAGGGTAAGGGAAAGCTGATCGAAAGATGTAATGGTATTGGTATTTTTCATTGTGACTCCTTTTGTAATTCTGTCTTTATGAAATTTTCAAAGTGCAATGTCATACAAGGGAAGCGTGGATTTGCGCTTCTTTCTTGCGTAGTATTTTGCTTTCACCCGTGCAGCCTCTTTTCTGCGTCGCACGGTTTTGGCGCAGTCCGGACAATACTTTGCCCGGTTCGATGCGGGGACGAAGCCTCGCCCGCACACAGTACAGAGCTTTTCTGCTTTGCGGAGAACAATCTCATTCTGCAATGCCGGGCTGTCCGGCAGCACTGAACTGCGAAACCACTTGCAGATCAGCGAGTAGGTAAGCATCTGCGGACATAGACAAGGCTCGCCATCGTCCAACAGAATGCAGTTACTATCAACACAGTTGCAGCAGTGGCGTCGGATCAGCGCGTTTGCTTTATTCAGTTGTGGTTTTGTCATCCGGATGATTTCATTCAATAGGCAGATACCTCCAGAAAAGATTTGATAATTCAGTTGCGTCCATATTTAATTTTCTAATTTCATTATATTCGGCCTTGACAAAAATGCAATAGTTTTGTACAATCTTGTTTGTAGTGATATGAATTGTCTACTATTGCTCAAAACCGCATTTTCCAAAAGGAGGCTTCCTTATGAAAAAGGATTACTCGGAATTCCAATTTGACGATAACGATAGTTATCGTGCAATTTGTGAGAACACCCCAGATATGCGTTTGGATTTTTTTCGCAACAGTGTCCATTTCTCGGAGGAAAAAAAGACGTTGTCTATTCTAGTGGATGACGAATATGAGTATGAGACGATGCAGCCGTTCATTGGCGATGTAAGGAAAGAAGAGCTCTTCGGCCGTTATTCTAATAAAGACGATGTTGAAAAGCTGAAGTCGGCGTGGAAATCGATCATGCTCGAAGACGCTAAAACAGAACAAGAGAATACTGCAATTAAGGATGACTTCATCCGGCGATACAACGGAAATATCCGATTCGGATTTCAGAGAGAGCGCCACGCTTACATGTTCCAAAAACCGCTGATCAATGTACTCAGTGGCACAGCAGTCCGGCTTGGATATGGTGAAGGCCTACTGGATTTTCTGTATGCGGATTTTGACACACCGCTAAAAGAATGCGCTGAATTTCAAAAGGAGCATTGTGATGCACTTCGAGGCGGGACAGATTTTGACAAAACAAAAACAACAGAAAAAACATACAGCCAGGTACATCAGAAGAAGGAAGATTTTTTTGAGTATGTCTCGACATTTCAGACTTTAAAGAAAGCTTCCTACCAATCAATCTATACAACAATTTGCCCGCCGGTTTTTACGGAGAACAGTGATAAGTCTCAACTTGTGATGAGATACTGGCAATACCTTCTTGCATTGCAGCGCGAATATAAAGAGATTTTGGAATTCTGTTATGACGAGAATTTCCATCCTGAGGTGCTTAGTAAACTGATGCCGCACGAGCGTTACGCGCTGTATCGGGTTGCACATGGTTTACCTAATTATTCAAAGAGAACAGAACGTGTTCTGTTTTCGCTTAACCATATGGGAATTAAGCAGAAAATGCCGTATGGTATGGAGCCTGAGGATATTTGGAAGAGATTTAACGACACAGAAAGCAGTGACCCCAACGAAGCAGAAAAAGAATTTGCAGAGCAGCTTCATATCAAAGCGGATGATTTGCATTTTCTTGTTGGTATGCCAACTTTCATTAGCATCGCTTATACTTTTGGCACGGTCGAGCAAATTTTGGAGCTGGAGCTTACAAAGATTCTGGAGCAAAATATACGCTTCCGCAAGTGCAAGCGCTGCGGCAAATACTTCATTATGAAAGGCAACTACGACACGAACTATTGTGATCGCGTCGTTGAGGGCGGAACGCAGACCTGCCAGCAGCTCGCAGCACAGGAAAACTACAAAGCGCGCAACGCGGATAATAAGGCAATCCCGATCTACAGCAAATACTACAAGCGGTACGCCGCGCGCATGAAGGTCAAACAGATCAAAGAAGAAGACTTCAATGCCTGGCGCTATCAGGCGATCAGAAAACGGGACGAATGCTCTGACGGGAAGATCACGCCGGAGGAATTCACTGAATGGATGGAGGCGTCCTTTCCAAACCGAAAGCCCAGAAAGCCAGCAGAAGAGACCAACAAATGAAAAACTCCCTTCTGTCTGCAATACAAATTTGCAGACGGGCGACCGATTTGTCAAGGAGAAATTTATCCCATGAGCAGATTTTTTATCTCGCTCATGGGATAACTCTTTTTTCTGGGCTGATTAATACCCGTTTCCTGTTGTCCGGGAAGCGCCGAACGCTATATAAGACGTGTTTTGTTAAAAGGAGTTTATGAGCTATTGCGGCGTCTCGCCGCAAGAATGCTGTTGAGACTGGTCGATCGTTTTATCTGCAGCACAACAAAGCCTGGCAAGCGTTTTGTCAAGGAGAAATTAATCTATTTTATATACTGATCTGTTTGTGGTTGTTGATTTACAAAAATGTTTTTACTTCAGCAATTGCATATAGCCGTTTTCTCCGGCCAGCAGGGTCATAATTTCCGGCCGGTCCGGGCCATAATAGGCGGCCAGCAGGCCGCTTGAAATA
>JBGUWL010000180.1:0-1875 GCA_045221075.1 Acutalibacteraceae bacterium | reverse complement strand
GCCTGTTGAGGGTGCGGGTGTCCGGTGGACACCTCTCAGCCGCAGGCTGAGAAGCACCGACCGAGCCGACAGGCGAGACCCGGGGGACATCGACGTCTGTTATATTATCCCTTGCAGTACTTATGACGGCGGGATGTTCAAAAGAAGAGAATATCACAACGGAGGTTATTGACGGAATAACCGTAACCACTTATGCTGACGGCAAAGATGCTCTTACATACCAGAAGAATTACAATACCGAAGTCGGAGAAAACGGCAACACAAAGGCTTTTGTCATCATGGCGAGCACAATGGTACCCACACTCAGTCTGTATGATGTTGTTATTGCAAAGACAGATGTTTCTCCATCAGAGATCAAAGCAAACGACATTGTTGTCTTCAAATCCACACACAATCCTGAATCAGGTCTGGTTCTTCGTGTTATTGAGGTCATTGAAAACTACAACAATACCGGAAAACACGCTTTCAGACTCAGGGGCGACGCTCACAACAAATCCACAAGCTTTCTGCAGGAAGAAGACACCATTATCGGAAAGGTAATTGAAATATTTCATACAAACACCAAAACAAAAAAAATCGGCTCTGATTGATGAAAGAAATAAAATATTTCCGAAGGACAACTGCACGAACGAATCCGAATTACCATACTCAAAAGGTCCAAAATGCAATTTTGAAAATAATATCCTGCAAATTGATTGACACAGAGGTCATTTAGGAATATAATGTATTTGTTAATTTTTTGGAAAGGAAGTCCTGAAAATGGATAAGAAAAACATCGACTGGAGCAATCTCAGCTTTGCTTACATCAAGACAGACAAGAGATTCGTTTCCAACTATAAAGACGGCGCATGGGATGAGGGCAAGCTCATCGACGACGATATGATCACCATGAGCGAGTGTGCCTGCGTTCTGCAGTATGCCCAGACCATCTTTGAGGGTCTTAAGGCCTACACCACCGAAAAGGGCGAGACCGTTGTGTTCCGTCCCGACCTTAACGCAGAGCGTCTTGCCAATTCTTCAAGAAGAATGGAAATGCCCGTATACCCCGAGGATAAATTCATCGAAGCCGTTGAGCAGGTTGTACGCGCAAACAAGGCTTATGTTCCCCCCTACGGAACCGGCGCAACACTGTATCTGCGTCCCTTCATGTTCGGCAGCAACCCGGTTATCGGCGTAAAGCCCGCTGACGAGTTCCAGTTCAGGATCTTCTGTACTCCCGTCGGACCCTACTTCAAGGGCGGCGCAAAGCCCATCACCATCAAGGTAAGCGATCTTGACAGAGCAGCTCCCCACGGAACCGGCTACATCAAGGCAGGCCTTAACTACGCTATGAGCCTTCATGCAATCGTTACCGCTCATAAAGAGGGCTTTGACGAGAACATGTACCTTGACGCAGGCAGCAGAACAAAGGTCGAAGAGACCGGCGGCGCTAACTTCCTGTTCATTACCAAGGACAACAAGGTAGTAACTCCCAAGTCAAACAGCATCCTCCCCTCCATCACCAGACGTTCACTGATGTATGTTGCAAAGGAATATCTTGGTCTTGAAGTAGAAGAGCGTGAGGTATACTTTGACGAGGTAAAGGACTTTGCAGAGTGCGGTCTTTGCGGTACCGCAGCAGTTATCTCACCCGTTGGAAAGATCTACGATCACGGCAACGAGATCTGCTTCCCCAGCGGCATGGAAGAGATGGGTCCCACCACAAAGAAGCTGTACGACACCCTTACCGGCATCCAGATGGGCAGAATCGAAGCTCCCAAGGGCTGGATCAGAGTTATCGAGTAATATTGTTTTCCGATTAAAAGCTTACACTTTTAATCGGAAAAGGCGCCGCCCGAGGCTGCGCCCATCTGTGCATACGCACAGATGACGTCT
>JBGUWL010000179.1:0-7000 GCA_045221075.1 Acutalibacteraceae bacterium | reverse complement strand
CCCATCTGTGCATACGCACAGATGACGTCTCATGCAAACTCCGACGCGCTGACGCGCTATTAAAAGCAGACCATGTCTGCTTTTAATGGGAGTATAGTATCAGACAGAAACGGCAGCAAAGATCGGAACGGATCATTCCGCAGAACAATGCGGCGGAGCGTATCCCGATAGTGCCGGTCACAGGAATTCTTTGTGTGATCCTATGATGGACAGCGATGTCATGCGGGATATGACATAATGGATGGTCGTCATGTGTGGCTGATATCGGTATAAGGGTATCAAGAATAGGAGGGTTTTTATGACATTCGGAAAAAGACAGCTTCTTGTGGGGGCGCTGGTGGTGGCTCTGGGAGCGGCGGTGTATCTTAACTGGCAGTTTTCCGGGGCTCAGCCCGTTGCCGTAACGGAGGAAAGCTCTCAGTCAAAGGAACTGGGACAGACCGTCTATGTGAACACGGAGGTCTCCGGTGAGACGGACGCAAAGACGGTGAACACGGAAAGCTCGGAAAGCTCGGATCAAAGCTCCGAGGTGAGCGCGGCAGAGACGTCACAGTGTGAAAAAAACGATTACTATACATCACAGCGTGAAAAACGCAGTCTTGCCCGTCAGGAATCCGTTATGGCTCTTCAGGATATGACGGAGGGGAACGCCTCCGAAAGCGCAAAGACAGAGGCAATGAAAAAGCTGCAGGAGCTTTCTGCGGTCATCAAGACGGAGGCCGATATAGAATCGGAGATCATCGCAAAGGGCTTTGCGGACTGCCTAGTGTCCATAAATAACGGGAGCTGCTCCGTCATCGTTCCGGGGGAAGGACTGAACGACGCTTCCGCAATAACCATAAAGGATATTGTCAACCGTCAGGGAGGCATAGCCTTTGATAAGATAACCATAACTCCCTTTTCCGGAGAATGATGACCAAAAAACAGGACTGATTTTTGTTAAATTTGTTCTATAGGCAGAATATACAATATATAGGTAACTTTTTCTTGCAAAATAACAAAAGCATCGTTAAAATATACAATAGATAAATGCAAGATGAAAGTAACAGGATGTAGAAGAAAGGGGAAAGCCTTGTGAAGACAGCCGGAAAGAAATTTTACGCCGCTTTGCTCTGCGGTCTTGTATTGCTTTGCGCACTGCTGATATCGGGGACGTCGCTGAAAGCCGAAGCCGCAGCGTGGAAGGATATCAACGATCCGTCGGTATTTCTGAAGCAGCAGGAGAGCGACACCTGTACTCTTTGCGCAAATGTGATGATGCTCCGCCGCACGGCCATGATGAGAGGCGACAGTGACTGGCGTTCCATCACAGAAAGCTCCGTCAAGCCTGTCGCATGGCTGGGAGATGTGGGAATGTATCATAGCTATTCCTATTCCGGAATAAGCGTAACCTCAGGCTCTATTTACGGAGATCCCCGCAGCGAGCTGATAAGTCTGCTTAAGGAACATCCCGAGGGTATTGTTGCCTATGATTTCGACTATCCCCATGCCATCCTGCTCACCGATTATACAAACGGCGTTTTCTACTGCGCCGAGCCTGCGAATAACGTGGCTTCCGGACGTGTCAGGGCAGAAGAGGCCCTTGTTCCCATCGACGGGATAGAGTTTTACTGGGTGGTTGAAAGTCCCGACGTAAAGCTCACCGACACCCCCCAGTACACCGAAAAGAAGTGCGACGAATACTGGCGTGTCACCAACTCAAAGGGCGCAGGCCTGAGATCAAAAGTGGAGGGCAGCACGGTGAGCACCGTGCCAAAGGGAGTACTGCTCCACGTTACCAAAAAAGTTACCACCGACAACGGCTCATGGGGCTATGTTACCTATAAAGGAAAGTCCGGCTGGATAATCCTGAGCAGCGCCTCCAAGGTCACTCCCAAGGAACTTTCAAACGGTTCGTCTCTTTCGGCGCAGTCAGTGACAAAGGGCTTTTCCATTACCGTAAAGGGCGCAGCTTCCGGCGGCACCGAGGATTATCAGTACGCCTATTACTGCCGCCGCTCAACGGACGCCGCATGGACGGTGCTGAAAAACTATTCCGCTTCCACATCCGTAAAGTATACTCCGACGTCATCGGGAAAGATGATGTTCTTTGTCCGTGTGAAGGATTCTGCGGGACATACTGCCGGCAAGACCCTTGAACTCAATGTGTGCGACCCTGTTACAAATACCTCGTCTATTTCAAAAAGCGCCATGACCCTTGGAAACAGCGTTACCGTGAAGGGCAGCACAAAGGGCGGCATAGGTCCCATACAGTATGCGTATTTTTACAAGAGAGCGGGTGATGCAGGAGCAAGTCTCATTAAGTCCTACAGCTCATCAACATCGGTGACCTTCAGACCGACCCTGCCGGGCAAATACGAGATCACGGTGTATGTAAAGGATTCAAAGAACCATGTGTCCTCAAAGCACATAGCTCTTACCGTAAATCCCTCTCTGCAGAACACCTCAACGATATCCTCTCTGGTAGTGACCGAAGGACAGACCGTCACCATCAGGGGTTCCGCAAAGGGCGGCACAGGGGCATATAAGTATGCATATTATTACCGTGCGGCCAACACCGACTGGAAGCTTTTCAGCGATTACAGCGCAATGACATCCTATTCTTTCAAGGCTAAGACAGATGTGCATTGCGAGGTCATGGTCAGGGTCAAGGACGCGGACGACCGCATCGTCAAAAAGTCCTTCCGCCTGACGGTGAAAAAATCCCTGAAAAACAACTCTACCGCATCGGCAAAAACCTTGTCCGGCAGGAAAACGGTTTATCTTTCCGGCTCTGCTCAGGGAGGAACGGGAGTTTATCAGTACGCATATTATTTCAAGCGCAGCACCTCGTCTTCATGGACCGCCATAAGAGACTACAGCGAGATTGAAACGGTGGGCTTCAATCCCTCATCCTCAGGCACCTTTGATTTTATGATCTGCGTGAAGGATTCCGAGGGCACTGTGGTACAGAAGCTCATTACCCTGACGGTTTAATACTGTTTTCCGATTAAAAGCTGACTATGTCTGCTTTTAATGGGAGTTTAGTATAATTGAATATCCTCCGGATAAGGCGCCTGTGCCTTTCCGGTCTTTGGAAACCCCCGTATCCGAAAGGACTACGGGGGCATTTTTTGCGGCAGAAAACTGTCCCGCCGGTCGGGGGAATATACATCCGGCAGATATGGGACAAGTAGGAAGCCGGCTTCATTATGTGCCCTCTGGGAAGGACGGCTCCCGTACGGTGATACAAGTCGTTTCGGAGCGACTGAGCTCATGGGATCGAATTATTATACCGGATAACATAAGTATACTGCCTGTTTCATTTTGCAGCTGAGTAATTACTTCCATTCTTAAACGTAAGCGGTTTTAGGAAAGGGGTTTGGGGAAGAACCCTTTTTCCACCGGAAAAGGGTTTTCCCCAAGGAACTGCCCGGGCAGTTCACACCTCTTGCGCGTTTGTTTTGTATTGCTTTTGTTTCGGAATCGGTTTATACTATGATTATGATTGCAGTCAACGGTACGGAAAGGAACCCGTGTGCTATTTCAAAGGGAGGGAAGAAGATGAAGCGGCTTTGCTATATTATTGCGGCAGTGACGGCGCTGCTGTATTGTACATACGGCGCAGGCGCGGCCTCTTTCGGGGCGGAGCTGAATGCGGAAGGGGACATCCGTCCCGGCAGGAGCTTTGACGTGACCTTAACGCTGAAAGCCGACGAAAATATCGCCGCGTTTGACGGCATCCTGTGCTATGACAAAAGCCTCCTTGAGCTAAAAAAGCTCACTGTGGATGATAAAACGGATAAGGATGTGATTTCATATAACGACGACGGGGGCAGTATTCATTTTGTTGTGGGCTGTTCGGAAAACAGGAAGTCCTCAAAGACCCTCCGGTTCCGGTTTGCTCCGTATAACAGTGAGGGCAGGGAATACGGCTTTTCGGTGATCTCCTGCTCCTGCTGTGATATCGGTACAAGACCAAGGAGTATCACGGACTTGCCCGTGCTCAGCCTTTCCGTAAGTGAGAGCGGGACCGAGAGCAGCTCACGGGTGGTACACCGTGATCCGGTAAGCTCAGACACTGAGGGCGATCAGAGCCGCTATCAGAGCCGCGAGCAGAGCCGCGAGCAGAGCCGCCGGTCATCCGGCGTGACCTCCGGGGGAAATGCTTCTTCCCCTGCCGGCAGAGCGTCAGATAACGGCGGAGCGTCAGAAAGCGGGGTCTCGGACTTTTCGGATACGTCCGCAGCGGAGGAGAACAATGCTTCCGATACAGGCTCCGAGGGCGGAGGTCGGGTATACAGTCTGCCTGATACAAGCGGCTCCGACAGCGGTTCCGTAAGCAGCGTTGTCCTGGCCTTTGCTGCCGGCGTGGGAGTTGCGGGAGTCGGACTGGGGGCTTATTTTATAGGAAAGCGTTCGAGGAAGTGAAAGCGGAGTGTATGCCGGTTTATTGTGCCGGTTCTGTGAAGGGCCCAAGGGAAAGATGTGGGATTTTGAACTGAGCCTCAGCGCCCGATACTGTTTTCCGATTAAAAGCTGACACTTTTAATCGGAAAAGTCGCCGCCAGAGGCTGCGCCCATCTGTGCATACGCACAGATGACGTCTCATGCAAACTCCGACGCGCTGATGATATACGCCTCTGTCATTAATATAGTGATCGTAATAAAGTGCAAAAAAAAATAACACCCCCCATGCTCCTCGGCAAAGGCCTGATATGCATTGCCGGAACACAGGGGGGTTACCTGTTAAAAAATCAGATAAAGCGGCCGCAGTACAACGCGGTCAAAAAAGGGCATAAGGTATGCCGAATACTGTCAGCGATCCAACGAAGATACGTCGGCAGTAAGCTCAGAACACACGGGATGGATCACAGGATAGAACTGTCCAGATAATGCTCCAGCTCTTCCTCGTCTCTTCTGCGCTTTTCCCTGACTATAAGAAATGCCGTAAGAGCTGCGGTAAGAGCGGCGATTCCGCCTACGATGGAAATGAATATAATGAAAAACTTTTTGCTCATGAAGATTCCTCCTGCTCTTGTTTTCAAGTTAACTGGGTTATTAAGCTAATTATATAGTTTATTTACAAAAAAGTCAAGATTATTATGAAATAATTTAGAGAATAAAAAAGGGCAGAAAAAAAGCAGAACATAACGTCCTGCTTCGGTTCGTAATGACACATTTCCGGAACTTACCGGATCCCATCAGGCAGTGGCATTGAGCTTGCGGGCCAATGCGGACTTTCTTCTGGATGCTGTATTCTTCTTGAGAATACCCTTGGCAGCAGCCTGGTCGATCTTTTTGATCGCAACGCGGACAGCCATATCTTTATCTGCAGCACCGCCCTCGATAGCAGCATTTGCCTTCTTGATGCTTGTCTTGAGATTGCTCTTGACAATCTTGTTGGCTGCTGTCTTTGAAGCAGCGACCTTTACACGCTTTTTAGCTGATTTGATGTTAGGCATGAAAACACCTCCCCTTTCCTACACTTGCGTACAGCTTATAATATCATTATTTCAGAGAAAATGCAAGGGTTTTTTGAAAAAAACTTGAAAATAAACGCTCTTTGTGCTTTTTCATAACCATGGCTGACCAATGCTGTAACAGATAGGTAAGATTGAACAGGATTTCCGGCGCATGATAAGGTCTTCTGCCTTAAAATGAAAAATTCGGCTTCTTTCATTGCAATTGACCGCATATTGTGTTAATATGTATAACGTTGAAGGGAGGGAGTGCCATGGCCGGTTTTTCCGGATGCGAAAGCTGCACCCACTATGTCTATGACGACGAAGCGGAGTGCTATGAATGCCTTGTAAGCCTTGACGAAGACGAGTATGCCCGCTTTCTTTCAGGCACGGCGGATAGCTGCCCATATTACAGCAGCGATGATGAATACCGCATAGTGCGGCACCAGAACTGACTTTGGCGGAGCTTTTCTCCTATTATCCTCAAAAGGAGCGTTTCTATGATATCTATAAAAAAATACGTTGAGATCATACGGTGTATGATATACGGCTGCATAATCGGCGTTGCAAATATCATACCCGGAGTCAGCGGCGGTACAATGGCGGTCATGCTGAATATCTACGACAAGCTGATCGACTCGTTTACCGGACTGAGAAAGCATTTTAAACAGAGCATGAAATTTCTTCTGCCCATACTTATCGGCGCAGGAGCGGGGATAGTGGTCTTTTCATTCCTGATAAAATATCTGATAACCAATCACCCGCTGCCCACCTGTTTCTTCTTCATAGGTCTTATTATCGGAAGTCTGCCCTTGGTGTTCAGACGGGCGCTGGAAACAAAATTCAGGCTGTGGTCGCTGATACCCCTTTTTGTATTTCTTGCGGGTATGACGATGCTTGCCTTTGTCAGCACGGAGGGCAAGGACACCGCCGGAGAGCTTATTGCAATGACCGCCGACAAGTGGTTCTACTTTTTCATAAGCTCTGTGGTCGCCGCCATGTGCATGATAATCCCCGGAGTCAGCGGCTCCATGATACTGATGATATTCGGCACCTATTCAACTGTCATCGGCGCCATCTCGGGACTTACCGGCCACCTTATGGAAAGCTGCATGATACTGCTTCCGGTGGGACTGGGAGTTGTTGCGGGTATCGTATTCGGTGCAAAGCTCATTGATATCTGCATCAAAAAATTCCCTCAGCTTACCTATTTCGCCATCATCGGACTGATGCTGGGCTCGCCTCTTGTGATATTCATGAAATTCCGCAGCGAAAGCATCAGCAAGGCAAATCAGGACCCGGGATTTGTGAGCAACTTTGTGGCGTCACCCCTGAATATCATCCTCTCCGCCGTTGTCCTGGTTGCCGGATTTGCCATCGCAATGTTCTTCGGAAGCGAAAAGCGCAAAAAGCCGTCAGAGGAAAAACAGGCGGTTCCCGCCAGAACAAAAAAGAACAAGATCTGATACTGTTTTCCGATTAAAAGCTTACACTTTTAATCGGAAAAGGCGCCGCCCGAGGCTGCGCCCATCTGTGCATACGCACAGATGACGTCT
>JBGUWL010000178.1:0-8072 GCA_045221075.1 Acutalibacteraceae bacterium | reverse complement strand
ATATAAAGGGGCTTCGTTATGAGCAGAAAACGGGTGCGGTTGCCGCTGTCGTTCTGGAAGCCCCTGTCAAGTATCGTAAGACCGTATTCCTTTGCGGCCTGCTCGGAGCATATTGCGGCAATGTCGTCAGCCTCCGATGCGGACACCATCCGTGCGGCGGCGGCGGTGCTGATGTATTCAACGCCCTCTATCCGGTTGCCCCTGAGATAATCCGAGCACTGGGAAAGGGCCTGCTGGTGGGAATATACCCGGCGTATGTCCTTAAGCTCCGTACCCTTCTTTGCCGCAAGACAGTGATCCACCCGTATGTGAAGGGCAGCGGCGATATGGAAGCGGTATTTCAGCATAAGGTCGTAGACCTCGGTGACGGAGCCCGCCGTGCTGTTTTCGATGGGGACCACTCCGAAGTCGGCTTCACCGTTCTGTATCGCGGAAAACACATCATAAAAATGTGGAGAAAAAACCGGCTCCGCATTGGGAAAGAAGGTCCCGCAGGCCTGATGAGCGTAAGTGCCGCTGACTCCGAAGCAGGCCACACGCAGCTTCGGGTCGCTGCGGTCAAGACCGCCTTTTGCGGTGCTGATATAATTATACAGCTCCTGACCGCTGCCCATCATATCATGCTGCAAAGCCCGGCTCAGCTCCATTATGGTTGCATAAAGCTGACGGGCGGAGGAACCGTATTCTCCGGCCTCGGACTCCACCTTGTCCAGAACCGCCTCTTCCCTTTCCTGATTGAGAATAGGTATACCGTTTTCGGTCTTGTAGAGTGCAACCTGACGGGAACAGTCCATACGGCGCTTGAAGAGATCAATAAGCTGACTGTCAATGCTGTCGATCTCTGTTCTTATGTCCTTTATATCCACGTTTCTTCACCTCATATTTTATGATCAGTCCTCAAAAGAAATGGTACGACCTTCTTACAGCGCTCCGAGAGTTGTGGAACCGCCTTCTCTGTGGAGCAGCTCGGTCTTTGCTTCATCGGTGGTGTACCTGTCATCTGAGGGGTAGAAGATAAAGCCGTTGGAGTCCGCATTCATCTTGGTGATTTCTCCCACTGTGTCCCCCATATCGAAATATTCCAAAGCTTCTTTTACAGTGGCCTTATTAGCGGCATTATAGCGCTCTATCACATTGGGATATACATCCTTCATTATTTCACCGTTTTGGAACCTTGCGTGATAACTGACACAGGCGGTATTCATCTTTGCGCCCATGATCTTCATTTCCCTTTCGGACTTACATCCTGACATCAGGCAGACTGCCATAAGCATAAACATACCAAATGCAATAATACGTTTTTTCATAACATACCATTTCCTTTCAGTAGTTCAGTCACCGCTATGGCTGCGGCAGATTCTATGACCGGCACCGCTCTTACAACGATGCAGGGGTCGTGCCGTCCGTGGATTGTAAGAGTGGTGTTCTCGTGTTTTTCAAGATCCACCGTCTGCTGAGGCTTTGAGATGGAGGGTGTGGGCTTCATTGCCACCCGGAAGATCACCGGCATTCCGGAGGTTATTCCCCCAAGTATACCGCCGTGACGGTTGGTGACAGTACGCACCTGTCCGTCAGAATATGTAAAGGCGTCGTTGTTTTCACTGCCCCTGAGTGCCGAACCCTCAAAACCCGAACCGAACTCGATACCCTTTACGGCAGGAACGCCGAACACAACGGAGGAGATCACATTCTCCACACCGTCGAACATAGGCGAGCCCACTCCGGCAGGCATACCGGTAACGGCACATTCTATAGTCCCTCCGATGCTGTCGCCATCCATGCGGCACTCTTCAATAAGACTGCGCATTGGCTCCTCTTTGCTCCGGTCGATCAGCCCGAAGGTGGTATGTGACAGCCGCTCCATAAGCTCCGGCGGTATGTTCACCGGGTCAAACCGGGTGTCACATATATTCCCAACGGAAGCGATATGCGCGGCTATGTGTATACCCCTGCGGGCGAGTATCTGCCGGCAGAGCGCCCCTGCAAAAACCAGCGGTGCCGTAAGCCTGGCAGAAAAATGACCGCCGCCCCGGATATCGTTGAATCCGTTATATCTCACATAGCCCGTATAATCCCCGTGGGAGGGTCTGGGACAGGTAAGAAGGTTGCCATAGTCACCGGAACGGGTGTTTGTGTTTTCGATGACGGCGCATAAGGGCGCGCCGGTGATGGTGTCGCCCAACATCCCCGAAAGTATCCTTGGCAGGTCGTCCTCCTTCCGGGGGGTAGCGGCCTTGTCACGACCGGGGGCACGGCGCTGCATCTGCAGAAGCAGCTCCTGCATATCTATTTTTTCCCCTGCGGGAAGTCCGTCCATTACAACGCCTATTCCGGCGCCGTGGCTCTCTCCGAAGACGGATATGTTTATTCCTTTTCCCCATGTGGACATTTCCTTTTCCTCCTGTTCCATACTTACGAATATGAATATTATTCATTTTTCACTATTCATTATTCATTATTCTTTGAGCGAACGGAGTGAGCGTTCCCACTCCTCACTCCTAACTCATAACTGATATAATTCCACTTTCCAACGACTCATAACTCCTCACTCCTAACTCCTCACTCCCAACTGAAACAGCTCCGTTTCGCAGGCTCACTCAGCAAGGGCAAGTCCTCCGAGTCTTGCGTAATCATCAAAAAAGTCCGGATAGGATTTTCTGATGCTCTCACGGTCGGTTATGACGATATCCCCGTCACAGCCTGCGCCGGCAACGGCAAAGGACATAACTATCCTGTGGTCGTTATACCCTTCCACAAGTCCGCCTGTGAGTCTTTTTACACCCTTAATAAGCAGACCGTCGGGGGTTTCACGGATATCCGCGCCAAGGCGGGAAAGACCCTCTGTCATGGCCGCCAGCCTGTCACATTCCTTGATTCGAAGGCGCTCCGCACCCGTTATGATTGTGGTGCCATCACTGAGTGCGGCAGTGACCGCAAGGGCCGGTACCATGTCGGGAATATCGGCTGCGTTCAGCTCAATGCCTCTGAGACTACCAGGATTAATGGTGACGGAAGTGCCGCTGACACGGATGTCCGCTCCGAAACGTCTGTAAATATCCACACAGGCCTTGTCACCCTGAGCGGAATCCATATCAAGGTTGTCTATGGTGACGCTTCCTCCAAGAGCCGCCGCAGTCATAAAGAATGCCGCCTGTGACCAGTCACCCTCAACGCTGCAGTCCCGGGATATGTAACGCTGACCGCCGGGGACGAGCCAGCCGTCAGGAGTTTCTTCCACCTCAACGCCGAAGTCTTTCATGGTCTTTATAGTCATTGCGATATATCCCACGGACTGAGCCGGTGAAGTCAGCCTGATGCGGCCGCCGCCCTTCAGCAGGGGGAGACTCAGCAGCAGTCCTGTGATGAACTGGGAGCTGACGTTTCCTGGTATCTCAAACACATCGCTTTCAAGCTGTCCCGCAATATCAAGGGGCAGACCGCCCTGTGTTATACACTCTGTTCCGTGCAGGGGCAGACAGTCGGTCAGCACCCCGATGGGACGCTTGGGCAGTCTTCCTCTTCCCACAAATCTTGCCGGAACACCAAGAGCCGCCGCCACGGGTATCAGAAAGCGCAGAGTGCTGCCGCTTTCACCGCAGTCCAGAACAGGCTTCTCTTCACGGGTGCAGCCGGAGCGGAATAAGCCGTCAACGGTCAGGGTATCACCGTCACGGGTAATTTTTGCGCCAAGATCCTTCATGCAGCCTATGGTGGCTGTCATGTCCTCCGACATTGATACCGGACGTATCACGCTTCTCCCGTCCGAAAGAGCGGCGCAGATTATGGCGCGGTGAGCGGCGCTTTTTGAGGGAGGAACGGAAACCGTACCCCTGAGCAAGGAGGGTCGTATGATGATATTTGACAAGGAAACACTTCCTCTCGGAAAATACTGTGTCGCGCTGACACTTGATCTGTCTGTATGTTTTCTGATTTATCAAATCAAAAAACAAGACCGCCTTGACCGGAGCTTTTCGGCAGAGCACTTTCTGCCCCGTGCCGGACATTCGGCGGTCAGATTATTATTGTTTTCTCATTGGGTCTGCTCCTGCAGGGATGTATCGGACTTTTTGGGGGAGTTTCTCTTGAAGTGAACAAAGTCAATAAACGAGAAAATGGCGGTAAGAATGGCCGCTCCTCCGAGAACCACTACGATAAGTCCCAGCAGCGAGCCTTCCATAACAAGATACAGAATGCCGTTTACGGTCAGGGGAATTCCCGCCGCAAGGGGAATGATAAAGGAGGAAATCTTGAACTTTTCCTTTCCGGATTCGTCCATATCGCTCTCGTGCTTTCCCCGGGCGGAGGTGAACTGAAAGAGCTTATAGATGCCCACCATCAGGAAGGATGCGGAAAACAGGATGTAGAACACTCCCCTGAACTGCATGGTGCGTGTCCAGATATGCTCCGGGTCGTCCTTTGTGTAGCAGATCCGGATGGTGTCGCCTATCTTCCAGGAGCCTTCGTACTGTCCCAGGGGGACATTCCTCATAACACGTCCGTCCTCGGCAGTAAAGGTCACCAGGGTGGTGGTGGTCTCCACCTTGCTGTCGTCAGGCGCTTTGAACCCGCTTATTACGGAATCGGCTTCCATGGCGTCAAAGGGCAGGTCATTTGTTCTTATCTGCAGGAATATTCCGAACAGGAGACACAGCACTCCCGCCACTAACATGGCAATACTGCCTCTCTTGCCTATTCTGTCGATAGACAGCTTTTTCACTTGCAAACACCTCTTTTGTACAAACAGAGACAGGATTACACCAAAGAAATAATAAATCAGAGTATCATGAACTGATTATTCAACAGCTCAAATTCCACTTTCCACATTCCAAATTCATTCCGTTATTCACTGTTATTCTGAACGGCTCTTACGGCGGCACACAGATCCACATCATTGAACGCAATGTCAAATACCGTTCCTCCAGACTTAAACGGCTTCAGCCAGCCGTCAAGACCGTCTTCACAGATCTTCATGTCGTCACGGCTCTCGAATCTGATGGAAACAAGACCCTTGCTGTCGGCGGAGAGCTTCTGCCCGATCAGGGCTGTGACTGCGTTCTCTGTTTCCTCAGGGCTTCCGCAGGACGGGATGAGCTGTCCGTTCATCACATGGTAGTTGTATCTGACGTCGCTGCACACCGGAAGTCCCAGCTCGCTGAAATACTGCCCCGCTGTCCTTGTGGAATATATCTGCCTATCGTCGGAATTTAAAAATGCATACAGGGGCAGCGTCTCTTCCGCATCCGTGGTCCTCATGTTGTCGGCAGCGATATCAACGTGATAATACTGCGTGCCAAGCTTTATTATGTTCCATGAATGGGACGAATATCGGTTGCTGTTTTCCCAGAGAGGAGTTCCCGCAACCGTATGACATTCAATGCCCGTTTCGTTCATACACCAGGCAAACGCCTTGCTGACACCCTCACAGCGGGCGTGGTGCTCTATCAGAGCGCCGTAAACGGAACCGGAGTTCTCGGTCATCTCTTCAAACACACAGTCCCTCATCATCATATCAAAAACATATCTTTCCGTCTGCAGCACGTCCATGCCCTCAACGGACTTCCTCAGCTTTTCAAAGAAGCTATCCAGCTCACTGCGGCAGACCGTATATTCGCTGCGGGTCATGTTGTAAAAGAATCTGACTCCCTTTACCTGATCGCTTTCGGTGTATATCGGGGAATAATCCCCCTTTATCTGTATCAGCTCGGGACAGTCGTAGTTCAGCAGCCACATCAGCCTATCCAGCTCTTCTTCACTGACAGGAGAATCAAATTCTGCGCTGCTTTCGAAATTTTCCGCCGCACGGTAAA
The DNA here is from genome assembly GCA_045221075.1 of Acutalibacteraceae bacterium. Lineage (GTDB taxonomy): Bacteria > Bacillota > Clostridia > Oscillospirales > Acutalibacteraceae > UBA1213. The sequence continues at coordinate 2,265 of JBGUWL010000178.1, read as the reverse complement.
GCGCCGAGAAGTTCTTACCCTCATTCTCAGGCAGTCGGGATACAAAGTATTTGTTTTTAAACTCCCCAACGTCAATGGGTTCTCCCCTTGCGGGTACATTGTCCTCATCGGAAGAAGCATCAGAAGATGCCGGCTCACTTATCTGTGTGTCGGATGCAGCGCTGCTTTCCAGCGCCGACGGCTCATCTGATGGCTCATCTGAAGGCTCATCTGAAGGCTCACCTGACGACTCGTTTGACAACTCATTTGATGAATCGTCCGACGGTTCATCGGAGTACAGTCCTGAATCGTTTCCTGAAGCAGCTGACACAGAGTTGTCAGACGAAGCCGGGGAGTTTCCTCCGGATCTTCCGCAGCCTGCGGAAAAGCATATAGTTATTATCAGCAGTATAACTGTAACATACCGTTTGTAATTCATTTTATTTATCCTTTTATCGGGGACCTCTCTTGAGGATCCGCTGTCAGCGGCCGCCCCTTGGTCTGTTGGGGTAGAATGGTTCATCCCCGGAGGTTTCAGAAGCGCCGTAAGTGGCGTTGGGGTCAAAAGGGGCGTCCATCGAGGCATTGGGCGCTCCGTAGCCGCCGTAGGTAGCGTTGGGGTCGAAAGGTGCGTCCATCGAGGCATTGGGCGCTCCGTAGCCGCCGTAGGTAGCGTTGGGGTCGAAGGGGGCATCCATCGAAGCGTTAGGCGCTCCATAGCCGCCGTAGGTAGCGTTGGGGTCAAAAGGGGCGTCCATCGAAGCGTTAGGGGCTCCATAGCCGCCGTAGGACGCATCAGTCTGCTCTCCGGCAGAGCCGCCGAATTTAGCGTTAGGGTCATAGTATGTTCCGGACTCAGGTGCAGAACCTGTGCCGTCATCAAGTCCGGAGTATGTACTGTCAGCACTGTAGGAAGCGTCGCTGAGCTTCTGGTTCTCCTCATACATTGCGTTATAGTCGATCTGCTTGTCCGCAAAGGGGTCATAGCGGTTATCCACACCGTCCGGATTATATCCCGTGCCGTCCTGCTCTCTCATCTCGTTCTGCTTTCTGACATTTTCCATGTTTTCCGCCATGACCTTTTTGTGACGCATGACATCCAGAAGACGTGAAGAGAAGAAAACGCCGCCGATGGAAAGAACTATCAGAATAATCAGGATCGCATAAAGAAATGTGCGGTGACGCTCAGGGGGATCATCGGCAAAATAGAATTCCTGATGATTGCTGTCGTTATATTTGACCCTGATGGCCGAACCGTATTCCAGACTGCCCGCCGAGTCCTTGTCTATCTGCCCGATTATGGGGCACTCGTAGCTTTCGTTATCACTGAGTTTTACGCTGATACGCACATCGTTGTACATGACGTGTGATTCGCCGTTATCAACGGTAGTATAGGTTGAGGGGTCATTTATGACCTTTGCGCTGACTCTTATCATACCGTCGCTCGGCTCGTTTCCTTTTCTGTCGTTATCTATGACAATATGCAGAGTAAATGCCAGAACAAGCACCAGCACAAAGAAAAACACAAGATAGAAATATTTCTTTTTGGTCAGCTTCTTTATCCATTCCAAGTCGGTTGCCCCCCGTTTTTTCTTTTTCCCACACCCTGTGGGATAACAACAGCCCCTGCGGGGCCATCGCCAAGGCGCACATCCGCCTTATTATACAATACTATAATATAATACTACAACTCTCCACAAATTTCAAGTCCAGCGCAGAGCCTTTGCCGCGCAGAGCCTTTGCCGCGCAGAGCCTTTGCCGCGCAGAGCCTGCGCTCCCAATTCGCGACGCAGAGCCTGCGGTCCCAATTCGCGGCGGTCGCTCAACTACCGTTTCGCTCTGGGGTCAGACAAGATACTTTTACTCCCGCGGCGGACGGCACGTCATATTCCGTACTCATCCGCCGCCGTGCCGCGTATAGCGGCACTTTCCGGCTTTTTTCTGATGAATTTGCAATTTCTTACGCTATTGATAGTTTAACGTGCCTGTTTATTCGGTAGTTGAATATCGGTAGATACTATTCATTGTTATTCATTATTCATCGAGCGAACGAATGGAGCGTTTCTCTCCCTCAGTCAGCGTAACTGACAGCAGTCTCGCCTGTCGGCTCGGTCGGCGCTGCTGCTGCGCAGCGGTGTCCATCGGACACCCGCGCAGTCTCGCCTGTAGGCTCGGTCGGCGCTGCTGCTGCGCAGCGGTGTCCACCGGACACCCGCGCAGTCTCGCCTGTCGGCTCGGTCGGCGCTGCTGCTGCGCAGCGGTGTCCACCGGACACCCGCGCCCCTC
>JBGUWL010000177.1:0-1915 GCA_045221075.1 Acutalibacteraceae bacterium | reverse complement strand
TAGGATTTTCTGACAGCCGCCATGCCAAGTGCGCAGGCAAGATACGTCTTTCCGCAGCCTGTTGCACCCATCAGCAGAATATTGTGGTGTTCATGGATGAAGCTGCATTCGGCGAACCGAGCGATTTGCGCCTTGTCCAGATTTCTCTGAGGAAGATACGAGATGTTTTCGACACAAGCTGATGGATCAGCGAACTGCGCCTTTTTGATCATTCTTGTCAGCGTATTGTTTTTTCGTGTTGTCCACTCGGCGTCTACCAAAAGCCCGAATCTGTCCTCGAATGAGAGCGCGGAGATTTCCGGATTGGTAAGCTGATCTCGGAAAGCTTCCGCCATTGTTCCCAGGCGAATCTCACGCAGCTTTGAAATAGTGTTTTCTGTCAGCATCAGTCCTCACCTCCGTAGTAGTCAGCGCCTCTGGTGAAGCCGTATGCGTCGGCAGAAGGTACTTCCGGCTGTTGACTCTTCTCGGCTTTGTCCTGACCCGTTGACAGAATCACCTGTATGTTCTTGTAGGAAGGACGCGGCGTGAACGTCAGCGCTTTTTCACATGCGTTTTCAAGCCTCTCCGGCGTATATTTGTCCGCGAGCTTAAGAATACCCATACACGCCTTGTAGCCCTGCTGCTCAACCTTGTAACCTTTAAGAATGGCAGCGACTACCGTTTTGGTGGATAAACCAATCTTCGCCGCCCATTTGATGAAGCGGTCTCCGTTCCACTGTACATATTTCTGATGGTTCGGCGGCATGTGCTCCTCGTTTGTGCTGTATTGATTGGCTCTGCCGTAAAGACGGCGGTGAGAGCAGATTCTGTTGCCGTCAAAGAACACCTCAACGGTATTCTTGGTTAAACGGACGTCCACCTTCCTTTTGATGTATTCGAAAGGCACGGAATAGTTCATTTTGTCGATTGAAATGTGATAGTTCGGCGCTACCGTCGCAATCTTCCACGTCGAAAGCTCATACGGGTGCAACGGCAACGGCATCAGAAAGGGCTTTTCCTCTTGAAAAAGCGTTGCGCGGCTGCCGTCTTTCTTTTGAAAAGGCTTGTGATTGAACTGATAGAGCCTTTCCGAAACTGCCTCGTTCAACTCATTCAAAGAAAGAAACTCCCTGTTTCTCAAAGCGGCGAGGATATATGTGGAGATCACTCCGACCGTTCCCTCGACCATCGCTTTATCTTTAGGCGCTCTCACACGGCAGGGAAGGATTGCTGTGTTGTAATGCTCGGCGAGCTCAGCGTAGGATTTGTTGAGCTTGATTTCATTCTTACCATGCTTATCTACACCGGTTTTTAGATTGTCACACTGAATGATTTTCGCAACGCCGCCAAAGTATTTGTAGGCGTTCACATGCGCTTCCGTCCAGCATTCCTGATTCATGGAGAGAAATCCCTCCACATACGAATAACCGCTGAACGGCAGCGTTGCTACAAAGATGTATACGGGGATTCTCTCACCCGTATCGGTGTCGATGATGGAAGCGGTGTCGCCCGCCCAGTCAACCTGCATAACCTCGCCGGGCTTGTGGTCGAGGTGCATGGTCGCGCCGGTTTTCGCGATGTAGTCGCGGTAATACTTCTTGAACTGAGTGAGCTGATACGGGATCTCTCCGTTCTCCTTACATTCCTCGGCATACTCCAGCCAGAGCAAATTCAGGGTCACGTTGCTTTTGAGCATTTCCCGCGCGACATACGCATAGTCCGGCATTTTGTACGCAACCTTGAGAGGTGCGTTTGGACGGATGATCTCAGCAAGTTTTGTGTCGGAAATTCCTTCGGGCAAAGGATATTTCAATCCGTTTGCCTCTGCCTGCTTGATTGTCTGTGCTACGGTATTCCTGGAATATCCGCAGATCTCAGCAATCTGTGTTTTGTTGAGTCCAAGACTGAAAAGCCTCAGAATCTCACGGTAATT
>JBGUWL010000176.1:0-2680 GCA_045221075.1 Acutalibacteraceae bacterium | reverse complement strand
GATTGGCGCAGGGGTATTATTCATCTGGCTTGGAACAAAGATCGTTCATAATGAAGAATAAGTTAAAATATGATGATTGAAGGTGATGGTCATGAAGATTATTCCGCTTGAAAAGCAAAGCAAAAAACAACAGAAAAAATACCATGCCCGTCGCCGCCGTGACTGGAACGGCTTGAAGCCGACTACACGAGTTGTCAAGAGCAAAAAGGTTTATGACAGAAAGAAGCTGCGTAAACCTGACTACTAATAAAATATAATATAGGGGGTTAGTTATGGAATATATTAAACTGAATGATGGAATCGAAATACCGTTGATGGGCTTCGGTACGTTTCTGATTCCGCCGGACGGCAGCACCTATCAAGCTGTCCGTGAGGCGCTGGAGGTCGGATACCGTCATATCGACACGGCGACCGCTTATGAGAATGAGGAAGAAGTCGGAAGGGCTGTGCGCGACAGCGGTATTCCGCGGGAAAAAGTCTTCATCACATCCAAGCTGTGGCTGTCCCAGTTCGGCGATCCGCTAAAGGGCGTTGAACGTTCCTTGAAAATGCTGGGTATGGATTACATTGACCTTTATTTGATCCACCAGCCTTACGGTGATGTCCCCGGCGCGTGGAAAGGATTGGAAAAGGCGAAGGCTGACGGCAAGCTCCGCTCAATCGGCGTGAGCAATATGTCGCCGAAAATTTGGAACGCTTGTATCCCTCAGTTTGAAACACTTCCCTCGGTCAACCAGATCGAGTGCAATCCCTTCGCTCAGCAAAAGGAGATCCGCAGTCTGATGGCTCGGGATAACGTCGCAACAGAATGCTGGGGACCTCTCGGTCAAGGCAACAAGGCGCTGTTAACCAATGAAACGCTGCGGCTCATCGGCGAAAAATACGGCAAGAATATCGGACAGGTTATCCTGCGCTTTGAAACACAGGAGGGTATGATCGTTCTGCCGAAGTCCGTTCATCCCGAGCGGATCAAAAGCAATCTGGATATTTTCGGCTTTACGCTCACCGACGACGAGATGAACGCCATCCGCGCGTTGGACACCGGCAAGCCTTCCCGCGATCCCGACGCCCCGGGCAGAGGCGAATATTTGATGAACAAGTTTAAAATCAAGGACTGAAATAAAACTAAAACACAAGGAGGAACACTATGGACAACTTTTCATTCTATTCACCAACCTATTTTTCCTTCGGCAAAGACGCGGAAAACAAGGCAGGCGCTTTGGTTAAACGCTTCGGCGGAACCAAGGTGCTGATCCACTACGGCGGCGGCAGCGTCGTGCGTTCGGGGCTGCTTGACCGCGTAAAAATCTCTCTGGATAAAGAAAACATCCCTTACGCGGAGCTCGGCGGTGTGAAGCCTAACCCCAGAAGCGGCTTGGTCTATGAAGGCATCGAGCTGTGCAAAAAAGAAAACATTGATTTTGTGCTTGCTGTCGGCGGAGGCAGTACGATCGACTCCGCAAAAGCGATCGCCGCAGGCAGCCTCTATGACGGAGATTTTTGGGATTTTTACTGCGGAAAGCGCATTGATAAGGCGCTGAATATCGGTACGGTTCTGACGATCTCCGCGGCTGGCAGCGAGGGCAGCCCCGACTCCGTCATCACCCACGAGGACGGAATGCTCAAGCGCGGCGCGGGCTCAAACGCCATTCGACCGAAGTTCAGTATTTTGAATCCTGCGCTGACGCAAACCTTGCCCGCCTATCAGACCGCGTGCGGCATCACGGACATCATTGCCCATCTTTACGAAAGATACCTGACCAACACGTCGGAGGTTGAGGTGACGGATCGTATGATCGAGGCGCTGATGCTCACGATGATCCACGAGGGTCCCCGCGTGATTGAGAACCCGGATAACTACGACGCTCGCGCGAATATCATGTGGGCGGGTATGATGGCGCATAACAATTCCTGCGGCGTGGGACGCACACAGGACTGGAACAGTCATATGATCGAGCATGAATTATCCGCTTTATATGATTGCGCTCACGGCGCGGGACTGGCGGTCACGATGCCGGCTGTCTTTCACTATGTGATGGAGCACGATGTGATGCGGTTTGCACAGGTCGCCGTGCGCGTCTGGGGATGTCAGATGGATTTCGCTCATCCCGAAGTGACAGCGAATGAAGGCATTGAGCGGCTGCGCGCTTTCCTGATTTCTATCGGAATGCCGAAGAACTTCGCCGAGCTGGGAGCGAAGGAAGAGGATATACCCAAGCTTGTGGATACACTCTGCAATAAAAACGGTGACGGCGGCAGCATCAGCGGCTTTGTGACCTTGAATGAAGAGGATTGCACAAAGATATATCAGGCAATGGTGTGAATCGATAATTGCGCAGTTTGAAGGCTATATGGCATACGCCCGGATGGAGAACGCAGTCGTCATTACCGCCGCAGGTTCTGAGAATCAGTCGGAAAAGAAGCTCGCCGAGATCAGAGCATTAGCTATGAATCCTTAATGGTTTTTGAATTGCGAATGCTGCCTTGATCAAACGAATGACAAGTTTTCTGTTTACAATATTCAAAAGTGCCGATAGGTCAAAACAAAGGTTATCATAGCTATATCCAAAATAAACAACAATATCTTACACGACCTGACAATTTTCAATCAGGCTGTGTATTCTTTTATCTATTGTTGCAAGTTTTTTCAAAACGACATTTTTCGCACCGTTACTTCGAC
>JBGUWL010000175.1:0-1882 GCA_045221075.1 Acutalibacteraceae bacterium | reverse complement strand
CCAGTCGCAGAGCGAGTCCATATCGCTGCCGGCCGTCGCCTCGCTGACGCCCAGCATCTGGCTGTAGTAAAAAAGCTTGCGCGGCGTCCTGTCCCTGAGAAGTTCAAAGAGAAGTCTTCTTCTCCTTCCTTCACGGTCCGCCGCGTCCGGATACTGCTCTTCTCTTAAATTCTCCTCCAGTTTGACGAGGTCCTCGACGTTTCCTTCCAGTATTACGCCCTTGCCCTTATAATTCACAAGCTTCAGGTTGTATTTCCTGATGCAGAGTTCAAGATACTCGAACTCTCTCTGCACTGTCCGCTTGCTGACGCCCAGTTCCTCAGCGATTTCCTGCTTGCCGATCGGCGTTCCGTTGGCCAGCAGTATCTTCAGGATTTGTGAAATTCTGGGTGTAAATTCCATGTGTTCCCCCAAACCAAAAACATTACATTTGTCATGCTACCTATAAAACCTTATCAAATAATCTGATGTATTTGAAGAAAAACAAAATGAAGAATTGTCACTTTGGATATGGACAAAAGTTGAGCAGTGTCCTGTTTTTAGAGAATTTCGAAAATTAAGAAATATCAATGAGTTAGTTGATTTAAAAAGCAGAATATTGTAAGGTAAATGTAAATATAAACTCTTTATAAATCTGGCAGAAGGGCTGTGTACGATCTGGCATCGTGTGCGGCCTTTTCTTAATCCGGACACGGGAGGGCACTCTATGCACTGTGATATGCGCTATAAAGCAGTTATTTTCGATATGGACGGAACGATCCTGGACACCTCTGAGGATCTGGCAGCGGCCCTCAACTATGCCCTGGCACAATTCGGACACCGCGGCGATTTCCCTGTAGAGGATGTGTGTCTCTTTTTTGGCAGCGGCGCGCACACGGCTGTTCAGCGCGCCCTGGCGAGGGAAGCCGGCATGGGCCGGGAGGAGATCCTGGAGATCGGCTCGGCGGTGAACGGCGCGGTCCCCGGTATTGACGAAGAAGAGGTACAGCGGATCCTCACAATCTATCAGCCCTATTACAAAGCGCACAATGCCATCCGCACCTGCGCGTATCCGGGGATTAAGGAGCTTCTGATCAAACTCCGTGAGGCCGGCGTCCTCACGGCGGTAGTCTCCAACAAGCCGGACAACTCGGTGACACAGCTGGCCGAGGACTATTTTGGCGGATTATTCGATCTGGCAATCGGCGAGACGGAAGGCATTGCGCGCAAGCCGGCGCCGGATATGAATTATCTGATTCTGGACAAGCTCGGAGTGAGTGCTGAAGACGCCGTCTACGTCGGCGACACGGAGATCGACATTGCGACTGCCCGCAACACCGGCATGGACCTGATCATGGTGAGCTGGGGCTTTCGTCCTGTCTCCTATCAGAAGTCGCTGGGCGCGAAGACGATCGTGGACAGCGCCGATGAGATATTTGCGCTGGTGTCCGGCTGAAGCGGGCGATACTGTTCTTAGAATCGAGTAGGATACTCCTCGATTGACCGTTGGCCGTCAAATGCATCTTCGTGCAAGCACGAGATGCGCTTGACGGCTTATTGCACAAAAGCAAGGCTGCCGGCATTGGGAAAAAGGATTGGTAGTACCTGCACTTCTTTGTGCTATTTCTCCATCTTTTTAGTGAGTATTTCTTGTTGGATGGAGCCTATCTGAGCACTTCTGGCTGTACCCTACATCCATACAAGAAAATTTCTTATTTGGTTGGAGCCTTTATATGCGCTTCTGGCTACACCCTACATCCTTACAGAGAAAGTTTCCTAATGGATGGAGAGTTTTAAATCAGACATGCTTTAACAGCCCATCCGATTTAACGTAGACTCGGAAGTCGATGGACAGTTTAACCCAAACAAGCCTTTTACAGCCCATCCGATTTGACGCAAACCC
>JBGUWL010000174.1:0-34762 GCA_045221075.1 Acutalibacteraceae bacterium | reverse complement strand
CAGACAAGAGAGCACATCCTGCTTTCACGTCAGGTTGGCGTTCCCTACATCGTAGTATTCATGAACAAGACCGATCAGGTTGACGACGATGAGCTTCTTGACCTGGTTGAGATGGAGATCCGTGAGCTCCTCAACGAGTATGAATTCCCGGGCGATGACACACCCATCATCCGCGGTTCTGCTTACAAGGCTCTGTCTTCCGATTCCAAGGATCCCGCTGCTCCCGAGTATGAGTGCATCCACGAGCTTATGAAGGCTGTTGATGAGTATATTCCCACTCCCGAGCGTACAACCGACCTGCCTTTCCTTATGCCTGTTGAGGATGTATTCACCATTTCCGGTCGTGGTACTGTTGCTACAGGTAGAGTTGAAAGAGGTCAGATCAAGACTTCTGAGGAAGTTGAGATCGTTGGTCTGTCCGAAGAGAAGAGAAAGTCCGTTGTTACAGGTCTTGAGATGTTCAGAAAGACTCTGGACTATGCTGAGGCCGGCGATAACGTAGGCGTTCTGCTCCGTGGTATCCAGAAGACCGAGATCGAGCGTGGACAGGTTATTGCAAAGCCCGGTTCAGTTCATCCTCACACCAAGTTCCAGGGTCACGTTTATGTACTGACCAAGGATGAAGGCGGCCGTCATACTCCTTTCTTCAACAACTATCGTCCTCAGTTCTATTTCAGAACAACTGACGTTACCGGCGTTATCAACCTTCCCGAGGGCACAGAGATGTGCATGCCCGGCGATAACGTTGACATGAACGTTGAGCTGATCACCCCCATCGCTATGGAAGAGGGTCTCCGCTTCGCTATCCGTGAAGGCGGCAGAACCGTTGGTTCAGGCGTTGTTGCAAAGATCTATGAATAATTTTCAGCTCTGATCGGCTGATACCTGCACCCCTGCACGTTTTGTGCAGGGGTGCTTTTTTTGACCCCGTAAAACCGGACTGTACTTTTGGAAGGTAATACAAATTTTTTTGAGTAAACATGAACATAAATTATAAAATATATTGAAAAACTGAGCGGGATTTGTTATAATTTAGTGTGATTAATAACTGAACGGCCGTGCTTTGCGGTCTGTTTTCGATCAGATCCGACACAGAAAGGAAGATTGATATGAACGCATTTACAGTTGTATTGATCCTGTTCATTGCGGCTCTTGTTGCGGCGGTGCTTCTTGCCGTCTTCGTCAAGAAAAGCCGGCGCACATGGATCGCAGCGGCGGCTGCCCTTGTTCCCGCAGCGTTTATCTCTGTTCTTGTGGTCAGTGTGACATTTGCGTCACTCCCCACAGGCAGCGCTTCGGCGGGCTACTCCGTTTCTACCGCCTCGGAGAACGGCTATCTCGACATGGCCTTTGCCCTGATAAGCCAGGGCGAGACGGTGGGCGCAGAAAAGATACTGGACGAGTTTGCATCAGAATACCCATCCTCTGACAGGTATATGCTTGCCCGTGCCCGCATGGAGGCCATGAGAAAGAATTATACCCAGGCTGACGGCATCTACCGTTACCTTGAGGAACATTCTTCCCTGAACAAGGAGGATATCTCTCCGGAACACAATGAGGTCATCCTGCTTGCCAAGGGCGGCGGTACCTACTCAAAGCTTGCCGAACTGATCATCAAAAGCATAGGCGATATGTCTCTTCCCGAGGAAGCGCTGAAGGCGGCGGAGGTGTATTCCCGTGTTGACGCAATGGGGGAGAATACCGACGATTCCATCAATGCGGCAACTGCTGTAAAGGATTACAAGTCCTACATCGAGAGCCATCCCTATCTCTTTGCCTCATCCACAATGGAACTGAGCTACCTCAAGGCTCTTGTGCTTGCCGGGGATTACGAGACTATCGTGGTGAGGTCGCCCAACTATAACGACTCTCATTCCATGCTGATACTGGCGGAGCTTTGCCGTACCAACAAGATCAGCAATACTATCCTCAGCAAGAGCGACGTCAACGGCGTCATCCATGAAAAGAATGAAAGAATATACAACTGGATCGAGGGTCAGGAAAAGAGCAACGACTATTCCGAGGACCAGGAGGTCATTGACTCCGCAAAGGAGATGCTCGACCAGACCGATATCAGCACTCCCAAGCGCTACAAGCAGTGGGTGCGCTCACAGCTTCTTGCCCTTGCCGAGAATCCTGACGAAAAGGACGCCAGCAAGCTCTATCTTGAGCTGGCAAGACTTGACTTTGACGACGACAGCAGCACTGACAACAGCGAGCTGATCCAGAAGGCCCTGATGACCGCCGGCAACTGCGAGGACACTGTATATGCAAGCTCCGCTGCCGCCATCAATGAGATACTTAAGGATAAGAACAATACCGAGGGTCTTAAGAATATCGACCGCTATGTTGAAGAAATGGTTGAAAATATGACCGCTCAGGAGATGAAAGAAAACTTCGGCTCCGATCTCACCGCCGAAGACAGGTCTTTCGTCCGGAGCATTTCGTCAAATCTTGGGGTCGAGGCCTCCTCAACCTCAGAATATGCTACAGATGAGCCTGCCCCTGATTATGACAACGGCGGAATAAATTTCGGCGCCATGAGTACACCCGTCGAGGAGCCTCAGATAATACTTGTGGACTCCGAATATGACAGCGAGTATGAGGATACCGACTCCGACCAGGCCGAAAAGAAGGCCTTCAGCAGCTATGTCACCACCCAGGTGAACCAGATCACCGCTTCCATCAACATTGCATCCGTTGACGCCTCAAAGTTTGATGAAGTATCAATGGTGGTCGCCGTTGACAAGGGCATAGTTGACAGCGAAGAAAAATTCAAGAACAATGTTGAGCTTTATGACTGCGGCATCCGGATCAAGGACTACAAGGTTGAGAAGGTCGAGGACGAAAAGTTCAATGTTCTGCTGGTGTGTGACAACTCCGGCAGTATGATGGGGGACAAGATAAGTAACCTCAAATCCTCTCTTGACGTGTTTGTGAATAACCTGACCGATGACGTCCGGGTGGGCATCGTTGCATTTGACGATTCCATCCTCAGCGGAAGCTGCGCTCCCCTGGGCTCAGACAAGGCCAAGCTCAAGGCTGCCATCAGCAGCATGGACGACAGAGGCGGTACAAATATCCTTATCGGCGTCAACGAGGCTATCGGAATGGCAAAGCCCGGAGACGGCTACAACGTCATGATAGTCATGTCCGACGGTCAGGACAGTATGCCCGGTACGGATACCCTGAACGAGATATCAAAGAAGTGCCGTCAGAATGACATAGTGATCTATTCCATGGGTCTGGGCAGCGATGTAGACGCCGAGGTGCTCAGCGCATATTCAAGCATCGGCGGCGGAAACTATACCTACGTTTCCGATTCCAACGCGCTTCTTTCCTTCTATCAGTACCTTTACAACATCAGCCGCAACAGGTTCCGCGTTACCTTCAAGGCACAGGATACCCTGCTGGTCAACCGCAATGCGTCGGTGGTATATACTCCCGACTCAAAGATCAGCAGCTCCTATCCCTATACTATCGAGACGGAAACACCCGATCCCGATGACCCCGACGGAACGGATGATACCGAGGACGAGGATGATGAGCTTACAGACGAGACCGACATCCCCCTCAAGGATATATCCATCAGCGGCTTTGACACAAGGCTCATATACAGATCTTCCTCCGAGCAGGAGATACTTCTTCTCGGCGAAGGCTTCACAAAGGATACGGAGCTTACCGTTACCCTCCAGGGAGGAATGACCTATGAGCTCAAATGCGAATATGTGGATGAAACATCCTTCAAGGTCATCATTCCCGCCAACATTGCCTGCGGTGAGTATGACGTTATCGTCAATGTAAACGGCAGACGCTGTATATTTGAAAACGGACTGACCGTATCCTCCAATAAGTCCAACACGGTCCGCTTCGGAGATTATGTCTTTAAGGCAAGCAACGTTGCAAGAATGACAAACGAGACCATCCTGACCGGTTATGTCACAATGAACAACTGGCTCGGCTTTGTCGGAGGTGTGACCATCACCGGCAACGCAGTGACCGATAATTCCGTCAGGATCACGGCCAGCTATGCGTATGTAAGCTACAATAACGGTGACGAAGACCTTAACCCCCAGGCGGCGGCTATGGCCGGTGCCGGAAATATGATACTGATCCCGGATATAGATGTTACCCTTTACCGCAACAGCGATATCGCTGTAGGTTCGTCTGAATTTATGAGTGATCAGTTCGGCATCAGGGACGGTATTGTTATCCAGAACCTTATGCGTGTTCCTGAGTGCTCCTGCAGACTGTTCCCGGACAGACTTGAGGCCTCCTTTACCAATGTATCCACTCTTCTGCCTATGCAGGAAAGACTGATGTCTTTCAGGAACCTGCACAGGGGAGAGAGTGCCTTTGATTTCAGATTCTCTGATCAACAGACCCTTAAGATCAGCGGGACCGCTGTAGAATGCAAGCTTGACTGGAAGCCCTCTTCTGTTGAAAGAAATAATTTCGACGATATGTATTTCGGCAACCTGAAAATGGCTTCCCAGAATACCGCCATGTCACTGAGCGTAGATACCACAAAAGCACAGGCTGATATCAGTCTGCCGGTCAATCTTGAAATGATAAACGACGGACTGGTGCTTGGTTTCACATGGAAGGGCAGCGCTCTTGACAGCATTTCCATGAAGACGGAATATGACGCCGTTCCCACCGTGTGCGGTGTGCCCGTGATCTTCTCCTCCTTCGAGCTCAGCGCAAAGGATCTCAAGGGCAAGGCTCTGTCCGACATACAGCTTACCGGAAGCTGCAAGTTTGCCGCCTCCAAGCTCAGCTCCGCAACCCCGAAGATGGACTGGTATGCCGGAGACGTGGCCATGTTCAGCGCGGATAACCTTAAGATGACCTTCTGCCCCGCAAACCGTTATATCGAAATGAACGGCAGTCTCAAGCTTTTAGGCAGTACCGATCTCGGACAGACAAAGATGAGGCTCGGTTCCGCCCTGGCTTATTCCAACGGACTGATGGGCAAGGAGCACACCCTTGTCAACGGTATTGTGGGCAGCTTTGAAAAGGGCTGGAAGTACAGCCAGAACGGCAGCAGCATTGAGACCGGCTCCGGAGGTACCTTTGTAATGTCCTCAGACCTGTTCGGGATCTATACCGAGGGCAAGGTCAAATACAACGTCAAGTGGTGGAAACAGATATCCGGAGACGATGCAGACGCAAGAATGTTCATGGGATACTGCAGGACAGGCAGCAGAGACGATGATTATTCCTTTGTGATGACTGTCAGCAACGGTTCAAAGACTACCACTATCGAATGGGATCCTAAGGCGGTGATGACATCATGAATCGAATGAATTACGGAAAAAGAGGCATAAGCGTCATCCTGTCGGCTCTGCTGACGGTAATGCTGATCCTGGCGCTGGTGCCGGCAATGGCTGTAAATGCTGCAAAGAACTATACCTTCAGGCTTGACCGAGAGGATAATATCAGTATAGCGGTAAAGTATACCGACAAGCTCCCGACTATCCAGATAAAAAGCCCCGCCAGGACCTATTCAAAGGATGCGGACTATACCAAGGTAGAGAAGAACGACAAGGAAAAAATGGTCACCTACCGTATCGACAAGGCTCCCTACGGCGACTGGACCATCACATCCTCCACCGATATTGATTATGCCGTATTTACCAGCGGCAGTCAGATCAATATCGCGTCCTTCACCTATACCGACCCCAAGGAAGAGAAGATAACCGTAAAGGCCAAGGTCACCGGTCCTGCGGATTCATCCTCTGATCTGACGGTCTATGCCGTGTCGGATACCTCCGCTACAGGCGCCGAGCAGACAAAGAAGCTAACAAGCAGCTGGAGCCGCAATAACGAGGAAAAATCCTTTGACGTCAGTGTGTCCGACCTTCCCGACGGAAAGTGGCACCTGACCCTCGAGGCAAGCTGCAATTACAACGGTCATGATTCCGCTGCCCGCACTGAGCAGTCAAAGACCTTTGAGATCAAGGGCAAGACCACTGCCGGTGACGTTTCACAGATCACCAACGAGGCGGATCTCAGCGAAAAGATGGTCTATGTTGACTGGAAGGGCATTCCCGATCAGTACAGCATGATGCTTGTCTCCGTGACCGATGACAAAAACCAGCTTCTTGTCTACGATTATTACGACAGAAACGAGCTTTCGGGAAGCTTTCCCGTCAGCGGAGACGTTACTCTCAGACTGATACCCCTTGACTATAACGAAAAGTACACCACCGTCTACACAAAGAAGATCAGCCTCCAGCCCAAGGTAAAGGTCTCCATCGACACTCCCGAGGTCACCTCAGAGCTGATGTTCAGGATCTCATACGATGCCGGTTCTGAAAAGGCCGAGGCACGGGTCACCGTAAACGGAAAGTCCAACAAGTACAACTTTACCGGTAAGGGCTCCATGTCACTGCCCCTTGAGCAGATGAGCAGCAACGAGATCTCTGTAAAGTACTATACGGACAAGCACGACAAGTATATAATCTCAAAGAAGATCACGGTCCAGAGCGCTCCCTCAGGCATAGAATTTTACGGAGTGACGGACCGGGTAGTGACTACCGATGATAAGATCGCTCTCACAGGAAAGACAGATCCCGGCACAAAGCTGACGATGGGCGACAAAGAGATCACCGTTAACGATCAGGGCGAGTTCACCGCCGAAGCCGAGCTGAAACAGGGGGAAAACATCCTTTCCTTCTCCATCGAGAGCCCCTACGGCATACGCACAACAAGAACTCTCAAGGTCGTCCGCACCGTGGAAGGCGGAACAGCTACCAGCGCAAAGAGCAACAGCGATATCCCGCCATGGCTGCAGTGGGCATTTGCCGGTCTTGTTGTAGTGCTTTCAGCGGTCACAGTGCTTCTTACCATACGCATTGCCCGCAAGAACAAGCTGAAAAAATATGAATACATCCTTCTGGCTTTCAAGGCCTTCCTGCTCCTTGCAATGACCCTCATGCTCATAGCCGGCGCATTTTGCCTGTATGAGAGCATCAAGGTCACCGACAGTATTTCCGGAGACCAGCTTGTGGACAGGCTCAAGGAGAGCGACTATGACGGTGTTGACACAGTGCTGAGCATCCGTGACGCATGGATAAGCAGGACCGTATCCCTGTTTGTAATGGCAGGCGTATGTATCGTATTTTTTGTACTTGCCATCGTTGCCGGAAAGCTTCTCGCCAAGATCCAGCTCAAGCCCAAGGCCCCCAAGCCCCCGAAGGCCCCCAAGCCCCCGAAGGCTCCCAAGCCTCCCAAGGCACCTAAGTCTCCGAAGCAGAGCTTCTTTGCGGCATATCCCCAGCCCGATGCACAGCAGGGAGCATATCCCCAGCCTGATGCACAGCAGGCGGCATATCCCCAGCCTGACGCACAGCAGTCAGCATATCCCCAGCCTGACGCACAGCAGGCGGCATATCCCCAGTCTGACGTTCAGCAGGAAGCGTATCCCCAGCAGTATCCTCAGTATCCGGCGGGATATCAGCAGTATCCCCAGTATCCCCAGTACCCTGCGGGTTATCCTCAGTATCCCCAGTATCCTGAGGGATATCCGCCCCAGGACGGGACAAACCAGGATCCTCAGCAGTAATGCTTCAATATTACACACGAAAAGCCGCCTTTGTGGGCGGCTTTTCTCAGTTTTCAAAGAATCTTTACGGGTATTTTTTCCGCTACAAGAGGGCTCCGGAATTTTTGTTGCATTTTCTTAAAAAAATATATGGATTTTTTGGGAGAAGTATGTTATGATATTATAGAATCTTTGGATATGATAAATATGATATATGATCCGGGAATTTCGACCTCTGTTTTATTCCGGAGGTATCACATAAAATAAGGGAGTTTTTTATATGGAAAAGAGACTTATATTTGTAACATCACCCCCGGCCTGCGGCAAAACAAAGCTTTCAAAAAAGCTGGCTTCCGAGCTCAGGCATGTAGTTTATCTTGATAAGGATACACTCATCCCCCTTTCAAAACAGATCTTTGCGATTGCGGGAGAGGAATACAACAGAAGTTCACCCTTCTTTGAAAAGGAGATCCGTGACTATGAGTATGATGTGATCCTTGATCTGGCTTTTGAGGCCCTGCGCTATGAGAACCTGGTAATGGTAAACGCACCCTTCACCAGAGAGATCCGGGATAACGAATACATAAGCGCACTTCGCAAAAAGCTGGCCGACGCCGGCGCAAAGCTCACCGTTATCTGGGTGGTCACCGACCCTGAGGTCTGTCACCAGCGCATGATCGACCGCAATTCAGACCGTGACACATGGAAGCTGGCGAACTGGGAAAAGTACCTCTCCACCCTCAACTTCAACATTCCCGAAAATCTTCGTGACCCCGAGGACGAGATGAGCCTTATCCTCTACCACAACTCCACCGATGAAATGGCAGAGGCGGATTTCAAAAAGCTGATGGATTATTTCAAGGACTATGACTGACCATGTTCTGAAAGAGAGATGATATCATGTTTGGATGGATAATTCTTCTTGGTATTATTGTTTTTGTGGTTTTGCTTGGAGTAAGAAAGGCGAACGAAAACTACACTGTGGGCAGCGGACTTTTCAAAAGAAGCGAAAACAACCTTGAAAAGGATGAAAAGGTCGATCCGTCCGACTACAATTACTATAACGATAAGGACAAATTAAAATAAATATCCTTCCTCAGACAATGGTCGTCTGTCATATTATTATGACGGGCGGCCATTCTTTGTATACGGGGATCATTTCAGGACATGATAAAACCTCTGCCTGTTCAATTTTTATTCTTATTGATATCGAACATCCCTGACGACAATCCTTGTAATTTACTCCCTCATGACCTCGTTTTCGATCCTCGGAATCCAAATTTATTCCTGCGGTTTCCGCCGCTTCGTTCCGGAAATTTTTCCTCGCAGATTTTTATCGCCCTTCTGTCCCATATCAGCATGATCACATATTCAGCGGTTTTAGGAAAGGGGTATGGGGAAGAACCCTTTTTCCGCCGGAAAAGGGTTTTCCCCATGTAACTCCCCGGGCAGAATTGATTTCCCGTATTTTTCATTTTTTATATTGCAACCCCGGGGCTTTAATGGTATAATAATACAGTTAAAGCCGTTTTTTTTATTATTTTGCTCAATAATTGAGGCAGAGGTATCCGCTCCTGCCTGTGAAAGGAAAGATACGATAATGAGAGAAAACAAATACCGTACACATTACTGCGGCGAGCTGAGAGAATCCGATATCGGAAAGGACGTCCGTGTGGCAGGCTGGGTGGAGAACATCCGTGACCACGGCGGAGTAATGTTCCTTGACATCCGTGACCATTACGGAGTAGTGCAGGTGGTCGTACATGACGACAGACTTCTTGAGAACATCAACCGCGAATGCTCCGTTACCGTAAGCGGCAGCGTAAAAAGACGTGATGAGGACACTATAAATCCCAAGATCGCCACCGGTACCGTTGAGATCCATTCGGAGGACATCACCGTTCTTGGAAAGGCTCCCCAGAATCTTCCCTTTGAGGTACAGACCTCTACCGAAGTAAAGGAGGATGTCCGCCTCAAGTACCGCTTCCTTGACCTGAGAAACAAAAAGGTACACAACAATATCGTAATGCGCTCGGAGCTTATCTCATTTCTGCGCAGCAAGATGACCGAGATGGGCTTCCTTGAGATACAGACGCCCATCCTTTCCTGTTCCTCTCCCGAGGGCGCAAGGGACTACCTTATCCCCAGCAGAAAGCATAAGGGTATGTTCTACGCTCTGCCCCAGGCTCCCCAGATCTTCAAGCAGCTTCTGATGGTATCGGGATTTGACAAGTACTTCCAGATCGCTCCCTGCTTCCGTGACGAAGACGCAAGAGCAGACCGTTCTCCCGGAGAGTTCTATCAGCTTGACTTTGAAATGTCCTTTGCGGAGCAGGAGGACGTATTTGCCGCCGCCGAGGAAGTGCTTTATGCCGCCTTTACAAAGTTCTCAAAGAAGGAGGTCTCAAAGCCTCCCTTCCGCAGGATACCCTTTGCCGAGGCTATGGTCACCTACGGCACAGACAAGCCCGACCTGAGAAATCCCCTCATCATCAAGGATATCAGCCCCATGTTTGAAGAGACGGACTTCGCTCCCTTCCGCAAGAAGACCGTGCGCAGCATCAACGTTCCCGCTGCGGCAGCACAGTCAAAGAAGTGGTTCAAGAACATGGAGGAGTTTGCCCTTTCAATAGGAATGAAGGGTCTTGGATATGTAAAAGTCAGGGAGGACCTCACCTTTGACGGTCCTATCGACAAGTTCCTCAAAGAGGGGGACAGAGAGAAGCTTATCGAGATCAACGGCTCAAAGGCCGGCGACGTGATATACTTCATTGCAGACTCGAAGGACATGGCTCCCAAGCTGGCCGGACAGATAAGGACCGAGGTTGCAAAGCGTCTTGGACTGATCGACACCAGCCGCTTTGAGCTGTGCTTCATCACCGACTTCCCCATGTATGAGATAGACGAAGAGACCGGAAAGGTCATCTTTACCCACAACCCCTTCTCAATGCCCCAGGGCGGTATGCAGGCCCTTCTTGAAAAGGAACCCACCGACATACTGGCATATCAGTATGACATCGTATGCAACGGTGTTGAGCTTTCCTCCGGCGCAGTCCGGAACCATGACCTTGACATCATGGTGAAGGCCTTTGAGATCGCAGGCTATGAAGAAGAGGAGCTTAAAAACAAATTCAAGTCCCTGTACAATGCCTTCAAATACGGCGCTCCGCCCCATGCGGGAATGGCTCCGGGCGTTGACAGAATGCTTATGCTGCTTGCAGAGGAAGAAAACATCCGTGAGGTCATTGCCTTCCCCATGAACAGCAACGCTCAGGATCTGCTGCTTGGTTCTCCCACAGAGGTGTCCGAACAGCAGCTTCGTGAAGTACACATAAAGCTCAGATAAGGGAAGCACTGAATAAATCCAGTGCCCTTATTGCGCTGTCAGATTTTTCGTCAGATTGTATCAAATGAGTGCAGGAAACCTGACGGTTTTCAAGCGAATTTGGTGCAAGATGGCGGAAAATATGCAAGCGAGATGGGTGCTGAGCCGTCAGGCGTGATTTGTTCAGTGATTCCTGAGTAAGACTGACGTGAACAGTTTCGGTAAACGGAGCTGTTCATTGTTAGACAAGGAGATAAGCTCCGGCAAGCTTGCCTGATCGGAGCGAGCGGCGCCTGGGACAGACGTCGGGGAGCTTTAGCTCCAGTGTCCGTCGGTGGGGGATCTTGATCCACCATCGACGTTTGTTATAGACAGGACCGGACGTATCCTGCCTCGTCCCTTTTCCAGTGCCCCGAAGGAGTGTTAAAGATGAAACGACATATATTAAGATCGCTGACGATTATTGCTGCAGTTCTTATTGCCGTAAGCTGCATTTTTATGACGGCCTATGCGGATGAAAGCAGCCATGAAACCGAAGACCATCAGGAGCTCAAGGACGAGCTGACCATAAACGGTCAGATGAATCTTGACGTAATGTTTGTGCTGGATGCCAGCGGCTCAATGCTGAATGCGGATCCCTCAAAGATCGCGGTAGACGCCTACAGTCTCTTTGTGGATCTTCTTGATGATACCTGCGGAGTGGGTTATGTAGTCTTTAACCAGCGGATAGTTGACAGCAGTGATATCGTTGATGTAAGCGACACGAAGGCTCTTGCCGGAATGAAGAAAAAGATCAATGAGGTCCAGTATGAAAAAAGAGGCGAGACGGATATCGCTCTTGGAATGACAAAGGCTCTCAGCTACCTTAACAGTGAAAAGAACAGCTCTGATGGCAGAAAAAAGATCGTGATACTTCTCACCGACGGCAACACCAACGTGTTTACCGGCGGCAGAAGCATTGCCGATTCCAAAAAGGAACTGAATGACACTCTTGATCTGATGTACGGAGAGGGCGTTGTCGCTTATGCCATCGGTCTGAACTATGACGGACTGATGTCCCGTGATGAGATCGATAATATTGCCGAAAAGACAAACGGTATGTCATTCGAGACTGCAAGGTCTATTGATCTGCTGGGTATCTCTTCCGAGATATTCGGAGATATCTATGACCTGAAGGGAACAAACCTTGATATAATAGATGGCAAGGTGGAATTTGAGATAAGTGACAGCAGCGTTTTCAGCGTCAGCATCATTATCAAGACCTCTGTACCTTCAAACGAACTGAATCCCCGCCTTACAGCTCCTTCAGGAGATAAGGTCGAAATAAAAGACAATGAGAAGGTAAAGCTGACTTCAACAAGCAGCTATACCATGATAAAGATATTCTACCCGGAAAGCGGCACCTGGACCCTTGAAATGGACAAGGTGTCCGCCGATAACTGCGTCGTTACCCAGATGGACTTCTATTCGGTCTATGTGGAACAGATAATAAACGAAAAGAATCCTATAGGACAGCCCGTAAAGATCGAGGCTTCACTTCGCAACAATGAGGGCGTTGTGACCGACGGAGATTTTCTTGACGCTATAAAGATGAGGACCGTAATAAAGTCCGACAGCGGTTCTGAAGAGGTGGTGGAGCTTGAGCGGAACGGTTATTCCTTCTTTGGCGAATGGACTCCCCAGGTGCTGGGAAGCTATTCCGTAGAGACCGTTGCCGATGCGGAACGCTTCAAAAAATACAGCAGCTCCCTCAGACTCAAGGTGATACAGCCCACAGAGGCCTCACAGAGCATCGATCTTACAGAGGAATCGGATACCGAAGATAACAACAATATCGTGATCCTTATTGTGATAATATCGGGAGTCGTTGTTGCCGGTGTTGTAACGGTCGTGTGTCTTGCCACGGCAAAGTCCAGACGCAGGAGAAAAGAGCAGAAGGAAGAAGAAGAGAGGATCCGTCAGGAAGCCTTAAAGCGCCGTGAAGAAGAGCAGCAGCGTATCCATCAGATCGAAGAGATCCGGGAGGAAGATCGTCAGCGCAGGGAGGCCGAAAGAAAAGCCGAGGCTTCCGTAAAGAAGCAGGTATTCGTTGATTACAAGGTGGTCGAACACGCATCCCTGGACGAGCTTATAAAGAAGGGACCTGAGGACGCTTTCAACGCAAAGGCCGAGGACTACAAAACCGACGCATCTCTTGAAGCTCTTATCAGCAAGGGACCTGACAATGCCTTTGCCGTTGGCAAGGGCGAGGAAGAAAAGTCCGAAGAGGGGGACGAGTTTGAGGAGGAGAAGGAAGAGGAGCCTGCAGCCCTTGATATAGAGTACAAGGATCCCGATTCCGGGAAATCCTCCGGCGGCGAGGGCGGCAATGCACTTGTTGCGCTTCTCCGCAAGGACGAGGACAAAGCCTCCGCTCCGGAAGAAAAAAAGGAAGAGAAGCCGGAAGTGAAGCCGGAAGCGAAACCGGAAGAAGACGCTGCCGACTTTGACGATGACGACGACGAGCTTGAGATCGAGTTTGAATTTGAAGATGAGGACGAATGATCCCGGGACATTTCCCCGAAGCTAGATATATTATAAAGGAGCTGACATAATGGTAGACAAGGAAGAAATAATGAAGATAGCCATTCTTTCAAAGCTGTTTGTTGCCGATGACGAGATCGAACAGCTTACAGAAGACATGGCAAGGATAATATCCTTTGCAGACACCATCAACAACGCCTCTGATGAGGGAACGGATTTTGACAATATCAATAATCTTTCAAATGTTCTGCGTGAGGACGTGGTGGTCCCCTCATACGACAGGGAAAAGATCCTCAAAAACGCCAAGGACAGCGACGAAGGCTGCTTCCTTGTAAAGAACATTATGCGCTGATAAAGAGCCGGAGGTAAAAACGATGAGTGAAAGTATGATAAGAAAGCTCCATACCATGCTGCAGGAAAAGCAGATATCCTGCGGGGAGCTGACAAAGACATATATCGAGGCCGCACAGCGTGACAACCAGGCTCTCAACGCCTATGTCACACTGACTCCGGAGGAAGCTCTAAAGACAGCCCGTCTTGTGGACGAAAAGATAGCCCGGGGCGAGAGCATCGGACTTCTTGAGGGCATACCCATGACCCTTAAGGACAATATCTCTACAGAGAATATCCGCACCACCTGCTGCTCAAAGATACTGGAGGACTATGTTCCCATATATGACGCTACGGTCTGGAAGCTGCTCAGACAGCAGAACGCAGTACTCCTGGGCAAGACAAACATGGATGAATTTGCAATGGGTTCATCCTGCGAGACTTCATATTTCGGCGGAGCAAGGAATCCCCACAACACAGGCCACGTTGCAGGAGGAAGCTCCGGCGGAGTTGCGTCCGCAGTGGGCGGCAATATTGCGGTATACGGTCTTGGCTCCGATACCGGCGGATCCATCCGTCAGCCCGCCAGCTTCTGCGGTATTGTTGGTCTCAAGCCCACCTACGGCGCTGTTTCCCGTTACGGACTTATCGCCTATGCGTCCAGCTTTGACCAGATAGGACCCATCACCACAAGCGTTGAGGATACCGCAATAGTATTTGATGCGGTTTCGGCCTATGACGAGATGGATTCTACATCCCAGGGCAGAAAGGGCGCACCTGTTTGCGACAGCCTGAAAAACGACATAAAGGGCATGAAGATAGGCATTGCAAGGGAATACCTTGACGGTGTCCGTGAGGATGTACGCAAGGCTGTAGAAGATGCTGCCGACATCTACCGTTCACTGGGTGCGGAGATAGTTTTCTTTGACCTGCCTGCGCTGAAATACGCCCTGCCGGTTTATTATATCCTTGCCTGCGCCGAGGCGTCATCAAACCTGGGACGCTATGACGGTATCCGCTACGGCTACAAAGCAGAAAGCTATACCGATGTAAACGATATGATAAAGAAGACCAGAAGCACCGGCTTCGGTGACGAGGTAAAGAAGAGGATACTGCTGGGTACCTATGTTCTCAGCTCCGGATATTATGACGCATACTACAAAAAGGCTCAGAACCTGAGGGGTACTATCGTAAACGCCTTCAAAAACGCCTTTAAGGTGTGCGATGTGATACTTGCCCCCACAGTTCCCATGACCGCCTTTGAAAACGGCCGCGCGACAAGTGATCCCATCGAGACCTACCTTACCGATATATGCACCGTTCCGGTAAATATTGCCGGACTGCCCGGCGTTTCTGTGCCCTGCGGATACGACTCAAAGGGGCTGCCCATAGGAATGCAGCTTATCGGAAACACCTTCTGCGAGTCGGCCATACTCAATGCCGCATGGCAGTATGAAAACGCCGCAGATATATACCGCAGCGCCGATATCGGCGTAAAGCTCTGAGTGTTGAAGGGAGGAAACAAAAATGAACTATGAATTGGTTGCCGGCTTTGAAACACATGTAGAGCTTTCAACAGACACAAAGATATTCTGCTCCTGTACCACACAGTTCGGCGGAGAACCCAACACCCACTGCTGTCCCGTATGTATCGGTCTGCCCGGTACACTGCCGAGGCTCAATAAAAAAGTGGTGGAATACGCCATCCGCGCCGGACTTGCAACTAACTGCGAGATCGCAGAGATCTCAAAAATGGACCGCAAAAACTACTGCTATCCTGACCTGCCGAAGGCCTATCAGATATCCCAGTTTGATATGCCCCTGTGCAATCACGGCTATATCGAGCTTTCCAACGGCCGCAGGATCCGCATACTCCGCATACACATCGAGGAGGACGCCGGAAAGCTGGTCCACAGCCGGGGCAGCACAATGGTGGACTACAACCGCGGCGGCGTTCCGCTGATCGAGATCGTTTCCGAGCCTGATATCCGTTCAGTGGACGAGGCCAGGGAATACGTTGAAAAGCTCCAGATGATAATGCGCTATATCGGCGTTTCCGACTGCAAGATGCAGGAGGGCTCAATGCGCTGTGACGTTAACATCTCCGTCCGTCCCAAGGGCAGTGAAAAGCTGGGTACCCGGACTGAGATCAAGAATATGAATTCCATAAACTTTATCGCAAAGGCTATGGAATATGAATTCAACCGTCAGGTGGACCTGATCGAAAGCGGAGAAAAGGTAATTCAGGAGACCCTGCGATATGACGACGTGTCCAACACCACCTCCAGCATGAGAGGCAAGGAGGACGCAAACGACTACCGTTACTTCCGTGACCCCGATCTTGTTACCATAAATGTTCCCCGTGAGAAGGTGCAGGAGATCGCCGATTCCCTGCCTGAGCTGCCCGACAAAAAGCTCAGACGCTATGTTGAAGAGCTTGGTCTGCCCGAAAAGGACGCTCAGCTTCTTGTAAAGTACCGCAGAGTGGCGGAGTATTTTGAAAAAGCCATCAAGGGTATCAAGACTCCCAAGACTGCCGCAAACTTCATTATCGGTCAGATATTTCGCACTGTTGATAACGAGACCGAGAAGGAGAACTTTGAGGTAAAGGCCAGCGCCGAAAGTCTGAACGAACTTATACTTCTCCTTGACAGCGGAAAGATCCGCATGAACCTTGCAAAGTCCACTCTTGACAAGATGCTTGAAACGGGCAAGAAGCCCTCAGAGCTTATTTCCGACAGCGATATGGGCGGTCTTGACGAGGGCGCTCTTACGGAACTGTGCAGACAGGCAGTTGAATCCAACCCCAATGCAGTTGCGGATTACCGCAGCGGCAAGGAAAAGGCTATCAAGGCTATGGTGGGCTTTGTTATGAAGAACAGCCGGGGCAAGGCTGACGCTCAGGCTGCCGAGGCAATAATTAAGTCCCTGATCTGATATTATAACAAACCCAGGTGCTAAACCTCCCTGACATTTGCTGGCGACATCGCTCGTTCCGATCTGGCGAGCTGGTCGGAGCTTGGCTCCTTGTTTAATAAGCAATATTGTATTATTCAAATATATAGGACTGCACTGCTTTACCGCAATGCAGTCCTATTGTACAATATGGGATTTTATGATTTTTTCATGAAAAGGACGGTTCCGTCGGAAGGTTTTTCTATAAAAAAAGACTTTACAAAATCAGGGCTTTTGTTGTATTATATGTTGGTAAGAGTATATTTCTGTTGAATTGTGTATTTTTTGAATGGAGGCTTTTTGATGGGAAATACCGAAAAGAACAATGAGACGCTGCACTTCAAGGCAGTAAAGGCCAAGGAGATCACATCCGAAGTCGCAGTGCCCAAAAAAGAAACTATCGCTTCCGAAACAAAGACCGATGCTCTTTTTTCAAAGGCTTATGAAGAGCACGGTATCGCAACCGAAAAGCCCGAAAAAACCAATGATGTCAAAATCACCGATAATAAATCTGTAACAGACAAGACAGAGACCCAGGTTATTCCCGAAACCGTCGCTGAGGCTGCTTCCGAAAAAGAGGAGGAAGCCGAAGAGGTAGTCTTTGCCGGAGACAGCGCTCCCCAGAAGGCTCCGGAGGACCGGACACCTCCTGCAGAGGTCAGGGCTGACGCCTATGACGACGTCGAGAATATAGTCTTTGCCGAACAGGACAAGACTCCCAAAAAATCAAAGATAGCCAAGCACTCCCAGAAGAAGAAATTCCCGGTAGGGCCTGTTGTTGCGGCAGTTCTTGCTCTGTGCGTATGCGCAGGTACAGGCGTTGTGGTATGGAAGATGATGGACAAGAATGCGGCTCCCACTTCCGCTTCGGTCAATTCACAGTCTGCCGGTGACGGCACATCAGCCGATCTTTCGGTGGTCTCAAAGAATCCGGAAGAGATCGCAGACCCGTCCCTCACCTCCGAGGAACCCCTTGACCTTGATCGTGTTGATACCACCAACATTCTCTTTGGTCAGAATGTTACCGTTGAGGGCGTGAACCTTGCAGGCAAGACCCTGACCCAGGCTTATGACGCAATGGAGGACAGGCTGCTTGAGCTGAGAGAGCCTATCTCTATCACCGTTGTATGTGACGGCAAGAGCATGACCCTCAGCCAGAATGACTTCAACTTTGACAGCAATCTCGCAAGTGTACTGCTTCAGGCGTATCACTACAGCAGGGGAGAGCTTGACCATCCCACTGTGGAAAATACATTTGAAAACGGCGTTACCGACTTCAAGGTAAACACCGCGATCAATACAAAGTCTGTGGATGAGGCCATCGACAAGACTGCGGCTTTCTATGACGTTCAGCCTGTGGATGCCCATGTGACCTCCTTTGATCCCACCGCTACCGATAAGTTTACCTATGCAGACGGCTCCGATGGATTCCTTGTGGATCACAACGAGCTCAGCACAAAGATCAAGGCTATCCTTGACCAGGGAGAAAAGACAGGCACCGTTTCTATCTCAACTCAGCAGACCCCCTTCAAGGTAAGCCTTGCCGATATAAAAGCCAACACCAAGCTCATTGCTTCTCACTGCACCACCGCAAACAATGCCTACAACTCCGTACATAACATGGAGCTTGCAATAAAGGCCGCCAGCGGCACCATTGTAAAGCCCGGTGAGTCCTTCTCCTTCAACGAGATGACCGGCGATACTACCAACGACAATGAGCATCATTATCCCAACGGCACCACCGGCAGCTACCTTTCATCCACCGCTTACTCACACGGCGAAGTCGTTCAGGATTACGGCGGCGGTATCTGTCAGGCTTCCACAACTCTTTATCTCTGCGCCCTCAAGGCCGATATGGAGATCCAGGACAGATATGCCCATATGTACGCTTCATCCTACGCTCCTTATGGTCTTGACGCCACCGTTGACTACGGCAACCTTGACATGAAATTCAAGAACAATAAGGAGTACCCCATCTACATTGCAACCTACGTCTATGACAATGACGGCGACGGACTTGATGAGCTGATGGTCGAAATGTACGGTCCTCTCTCCACCGAGTATGACGAGGTAGTTCCTGTGGGCTGGGTAACATACGCAGGTGAAAAGGGCTTCTCTGCAAAGGGTGCAAAGGTCTACTTCAAAGACGGCAAGGAAGTCAACAGAGTTATCCTTCCTGCCGGAAGCTATGACTATCACTTTGAGTCATATTATGACGTTATAGGCTATATGCCTAGTGACATTGAGAACGGTCCCTCCGTTTCTCCCACAAGCTATGTTCCTACAGTATACTCTCCCGGCGGCTGCGGAGACAGCGAGCCTATCGCTTACGGTACGGCTGCCGAGGTCCTTGCAAAGGCAAGAGGTCAGGCTCAGTCAAAACCGGATAACCAGAGCGGTACAGGTTCCGTGATCTCCGACAGTTCCACACCCGTCGAGCAGAGCTCCGAGGAATCCGTTGATTACGGAACTGTTATCACCACCACCGAGCAGTCCTCAGAGGCGCCTGCTCAGGAGTCCTCAGCAGAATCAGCCGATTCCTCCGATCAGAGCTCAGAGGAGGACAATACCGGTTCCTCCGATGAACCCGCTCCGGAACAGTCCGAAGAACAGTCCGATGAACAGCCAGACGGACAGCCCGACGGACAGCCCGAAGAACCGGCAGAGTCAACCGATGAGCCTTCCGCAGACACCGCAAACTGACAATAACAAAGCAAACAGCACAACTCTCTTTTGGGGAGCTGTGCTGTATTTTTTTTGCTGATCCTACTGTGATACAGCGTTGGTGATGGCGGACAGCTTGTACCATGTGGGATAGTTCACGACACCGGTCAGAGGCAGTGAGAATATCTCCTGAAATATCCTGACGCTGCGGGCGGTGTTGTCCCCGTATATACCGTCCACCGCCAGTTTGGGGATGCGGGGATAGTTCTGTGAAATGCGGTTGAGCTGTGACTGTACCGTACGTACGTTTTCGCCCCGGGAGCCCTTCTGCAGCACACCCGGGAATGAGATGGGTATACCCTGCACCTTGGGTGCTTCCTTCAGAATAATATCGTAACCGTAGTAGTATTTCAGTATCTCAAGGGCGGAATATCCCATTCGCGCCAGGTCGTTTGAGCCCCACTGACTGAGCCATCCGTCACGCCGGACACGCTTTCCGTCACAGTATTGTGTAAGGAGAGGCTGGTTGAGTCCGGGACGGGATACATACATTGTAAAAACCTCATCGGTAACGTCGATTATCTCCTGAAACAGGTTCCTGCCGTAGAAAAACGCCTGATCGTAGGCGGTGGAGCTTGTGATGGTGAAGTCATAGCCCCGGCTGCGGTACCATTCGGTATAAACACGGTTAAGAGTAAAGGAGTTTATGGCAAGAATATTGGCTTTCAGGGCTTCACGCTCCCAGCTTGCGTAGATCTCGCTGCTCGCCACGTTGTTGATATAGTCCCTGTAGGGAAGGGTGTAGTTTTTTGCGGTCTTATCGTCGGGGGTTCCGGCGTGGACAACCACCAGCTCAGGTATCACAGGCTCCGGAAGAATGGTAAGGTTTGAGGGAAAGGGAAGTTTTTTTATATCCGATTCCGGTATCTTCTCCGGAAAGTCGCCCCATAGTGTGGGGTAGGGGATGGTGAAATCATCCCGAAGGGACGTGACCGAGATATCCTGCACCGCCGTACTCTCCGAATATATCTGTACATTGCTGATGTTCACGTCATCAAAGCCTTCGCCGGAGGCCTGCAGGTCATACTGACTGAAGGGGCGGGGCATATCATTGCTCTGGGCGTAGCTTTCAGGGGGAGCGGGAAGGCGGACAGGCGGTATCTGACCCTCGCTGTCGGTCACTGCCTGAGAGACAGTCTGACCAGTTTCCGGATCAGTGATGCTGACGTTCACTCCTTCGGCGGGAAATCCTATGTTTTTCAGGAAGGTCCTGACTTTCAGCAAGCCGAAATCAGGAAAGTTATTGTCGTTCTGAGCTTCGGGAGTGTTCATCTCGTTTTTCGTTTCTGAGATCATTTCATCCATAAAGCAGCCTCCTGTTGTGTGATGAGGTGTATTCAGTGTTTGCACGTCCTTTGTCTCTGAAAATCTATACCCTCATGCTTTTATTTTTTCAAATTTATAATCAGCGCTTTATGCCGTATACGTTTTTGTTAAATATATTGCTAATATCAAACAGGCTTAATATTTTAAACACAAGTTTTTTTGGAAAGGGGTCCGGGGGATAACCCTTTTTTTCAAAAAAGGGTTTCCCCCGGCAGGGTTTGGGACAGAGTCCCAAGACTAAGTCCCCAAGACTAAGAGAAGGTGTAGGTGGCGGCGGTTTCGCGGAGGGAGGAAAAGGAGCTGTAGAGGTCGAGTTTGCCGAAGCCCCATTTGTTGTTGGGGTAGATCATGGCGTCGTCACGGCGGCAGCCGGTTATGAGGAGGCTTTTTATCAGGTCGCCGTTGATGGCGGGCATGTTGCCCTTTACGATACCCCATTCGAGAAGGAGGGCGGACGCTCCCGCAACTATCGCGGCGGCGGCGCTGGTTCCGGTCATGGTTCCGAAGCCGGAGGGATAGATACCGCTGACGCCGACGCCCGGAGCGACAAGGTCGGGAGCGATGCGGGGCTGACGTGTGGGTCCCCAGGATGAGGAGACTGAAAGACTGCCGTCCTGAGTGTTGTATGCTCCCACGGTGATCGCACGGGATGCTGCGGCGGGATAGACTATGGTGCTGTCGGGCACGGGACGTAGAAATTCAACGGAATCGCTTACCTGTCCCGTTATGGGCAGCCAAGCCCAGTAGCTGCCGTCAATGACGGAATCGCCGTAGATGTTGATGTCCCAGATACCTTCGGTCGCCCGGTCGAATCCCACCATAATATTGTTGTTTACATCCTTGAAGTAACGCACCATAATGCGGGTGTCCTCCATGACCAGTTTTTCTTCGTATTCAAGTCCGGATCTGAAGGGGATACGCCCTACCGCTTCCCCTGTGGGAGATACCACTCCAACTGACAGCTTGTCGTAGGCGGCTCCGAAGATTATCACCGAAAATGACGCTCCCTGACGTCCGACCTTTATGCTCACGGGTTCGGCGCTCTGGGATGAGGGCAGCTTTCCCTGGGTGTGGTGACGGGCGTTTGCCTCGTTGCCGGCGGCAGTGACAAAGGCTATTCCGGCACGGCGGGACACGAATGAGATGTAATCCTCAAAAAGGGTGTTCCCGTCATGGGCGCTGGTGTTGGACCCCATGCCTACACAGATCACGGCAGGCTTTTTCAGTTCGTAGGCACGGTCAAGAATGTACTTTATCCCCAGCAGAAAATCGGAGGATTCATACAGGTTGGGGTCGTCCGGAGAAAGAAGATACCGACGGATATAGTAGTTTCTTGCCCGCCGCAGCTTTACCGCAATAATGTCGGCTTTGGGCGCTGCGCCGGAGTATTGGCCGCTCATATTGGCTGCCGCAACGGAGGCAAGAAAGGTCCCGTGACCGTCCTCGTCACGCTGAGGCACTATTGACCGGGGATCGCCGCTTTGCAGCGCCCGGTCGATATCCCTGCGGTCATAGTCGGAGCCGAAGTACAGACCTTCGCTCCTTTTGCCGTCAATGGTCTGATCCCAGAGATGAAGTATCTTTGTGCTGCCGTCCTCAAAGCGGAAGGCGTCTTTTGTGTAGTCTATACCGGTATCCACTATGCCTACTATCGTACCCTGACCGCTCAGGTCAAGAAAGGGCTGGTTCAGCACTCTTGTTATCCCGCCGGCTTCGTTGCCCACACTGTCAAGGGGAGAGAGTATCTTCGGATAAAAGGAAAGAAAATCACTGCCCAGATCCATCAGCAGACCCTTGATGTATTTTTCGTCGGTGTATACGATGATATAGTTGTTTGCAAGCTCCGTGCCGAAGTACAGATAGGGCTTGTCCTTTGCGTAATCCCTGAATCTTGGAGAGTTTATTATCTGAAAGTCCACGGTGGTGTCCAGCTTTACAAATTCTTCAAGGGGCATACGTTCTTCATTCACCCTTGGCATATCCTCCTTTTCTCCGGATGACTTCCGGTGGGTCTGACCTGAAAGATACGGGACATCCTCCACCGGAGATCAGTACAGATACGATAATATCCCTATGAAAAGTCATATCTTCCTCCTGTTCCCGAAAGCAGGTCCGTCATTGCCCTGAGGGTCTGTTCCGTACAAAGGGTGCCGTAGCCGAAGGCGGGGTCCGGATACCGCCGGTCGGGCTTTCTGTTTGCCCCAAGCCGCAGAAAGGCTTTCAGCTTCTCTCCGTAAAAGAAAGGAGCGTTTCCGTCTGCAATGGCCCATTCCATCAGCAGGGCGGCGGAACCGGTAACAAAGGGGGCTGCAAAGCTGGTGCCGGTGACCCGGTCATAGCTGCCTCCGGGTCGCGCCGCCATGATACCTACGGCAGGGGCCGCAAGGTCGGGCATGAGATCGGGGGTTTCACGTCTGCCCACGCCGGAGAAAGGCGCAATGCTACCAAGTCTGTCATTGTATCCCGCAACACGGATGACCTTTTGCGCCGTTGCCGGCAGTGTCATGGTGCCGTACACATCGGGGTCCGAAAAATACGTTCCCTCCGTTACCTCTTCCGTTGTAGGCAGCCAGAGATCAACGGAGCCGTTTACAATATTGCGGGGCAGTATCCGGAGTATCCATGCGCCGGCGGGGACAGAGCCTGTATCTGATGTTACCGAAAAATAGATCTCCTGATCCGCGGAATACCTGCTGGGCTGACCGTAAACTACCGAGACCGAAAGACCTCCGGACCGGACGACCTTCCGCCCGGTTTCCACATCTATCGGTCCCGTTGACATTCCGCTGGGAAGCAGCAGCTCAACACTGAATCTGTCAGCAAAGTTTTTCCATAGGGAAAGATAGATCGTGTTTATCCCCGAGGCGGTAAAGAAGGATATCTCCTTTGTCCTTCCGTTTTCTACACGCCCCGAAAAATGATGGCCTGATGCGCCCTCGTTGCCGGTTGGTACCACAATGACGCACTTCCATTCGTTGGCACATTCGGTGATGAATTCTTCAAAGAGGGAGCTGCCGTCGTGGGCGCCGTTGTTCATTCCGAAGCTGAGATTTACTGCAACAGGCATGGCGTACTTACGGGACTTGTCTATGACATAGCGCATGGCCCTCATGATATCCGTTGTACGGGCAAAATAGTCCTTTCCGCCGCTGCCTGCCTTGACGCACAGCAGGTCGGCAAGGGGAGCGGCCCCCATGTACTCGCCGGCAGAGGCTCTTCCGTTGCCTGCGGCGATACCGGCGACCGCCGTGCCGTGTCCGATACGATCCTCCGATGGCAGCAGGGAAAGGGGATCCTCGCTCTGAAGGGCAGCGTTGATCTGCTCGCTGTCGTATTCCGCTCCTTCAAAGAAGCCTGCGGGGGGTATTCCTTCTATGCTCTGGTCCCAGAGACCGATCAGACGTGTGGTGCCGTCATCATTGCGGAAATCCGGATGGGTGTAGTCGATACCGGAGTCGATCACGGCAACGATGACACCGTTTCCTCCAAGGTCATAGGGCGGGGCCTGAACACCGCTGATGCAGCTTGACGTAAGGTGATAATCGCTTTCCGCAAACAGTCTGCGGGGCATTTCGATGTCCTCCACCTCACTGAATGAATAAAGCTCATTCAGGCGGTCATCACCTATGGACAGTATGGCGTAATCCGGCGAGAGTATCTCTGCTCTGCCTCCGATAGATTCCGTAATTTCGCTTATCGCTCCGTGGTACTTTACAATGACCTCCAATTTATGCTGCCTCCTTTTTATTTCTGTATCAACTAATAATATGAAGGAGGAGCTGAAAATATGCAAAAACCCCGCAGGGTTTTCCTGCGGGGTGAACGCAAACTATGCGCTGTGATCATTCTGCTTTTTCGGGGATGACTGCGATACCAAGATCAAGAAGCTGACGGGGATCTACGTCTGCCGGTGCGTTTGTCATAGGCTCGCTGGCGTTCTGTACCTTGGGGAAGAGAACAACGTCCCTCAGGGTGGGCGCCGAAAGCATCTGCATTACAAGTCTGTCAAGACCGATGCCCATTCCTCCGTGAGGCGGTGCGCCGAACTTGAAGGCGTCCATCAGGAAGCCGAACTTCTTGTATGCCTCTTCATCGGAAAGACCCAGCATGGAGAACATCTTCTTCTGAAGGTCGGGGTTGGTGATACGGATGGAACCGGAGGAAAGCTCGGTGCCGTTGAGTACCATATCATAGGCCTTTGCGTATACCTCGCCTTTGTTGCCGTCCAGCTTGTCAAGACAGTCGTCTGTGGGAGAGGTGAAGGGATGGTGCATTGCGATCCATTCGCCGCTCTCCTTGTCAAACTCAAAGAAGGGGAACTTGACAACCCAGAGGAAGTTGTAGCCCTGGGGGATGATATCAAGCTTCTTTGCGGCTTCAAGACGGACTGCGCCAAGGGTGGGGAGAACCACACTGTCGTCGGCGTCTGCAACGATCATTACAACGTCGCCCTTTTCGGCGCCGGCTTTGCTGAGTATGGCGGTCATCTCGTCCTCTGTCATGAACTTTGCAAAGCTGGATGAAATTCCGTCATCTGTCCAGCGTATCCAGGCAAGACCCTTTGCGCCGATGCCCCGTACAAACTCGGTCAGCTTGTCGATCTCCTTGCGGGTGTAGGTCTTTACCGCGCCCTTTGCGGTTATGCCCCTGACGGAGCCGCCTGCTGAGAGGGCGTTTTTGAACACGGCAAACTCAGTGTTCTTAACCTCGTCGCTCAGGTCATATATCTCCATGCCGAAGCGGGTGTCCGGCTTATCGGAACCGTAGCGCTCCATTACTTCATTGTAGGTATAGCGGGGGAAGGGGATGGGAATGTCGATGTCCATAACGTCCTTGAAAAGACGCTTTATGTATCTTTCGCCCAGGTCAAGAATGTCCTCCATGTCAACAAAGGACAGCTCCAGGTCTATCTGGGTAAACTCCGGCTGACGGTCAGCGCGAAGATCCTCGTCACGGAAGCAGCGGGCTATCTGCATATAGCGGTCAAAGCCGGCTACCATACAGAGCTGCTTGTACATCTGGGGGGACTGGGGAAGGGCATAGAAGGAACCCTTGTGTATGCGTGACGGAACAAGGAAGTCACGGGCGCCTTCGGGGGTTGACTTGATGAGCATGGGTGTTTCCAGCTCGATAAAGCCGTTCTCGTCAAAGAAGTCACGGGTCACCTTTGCCACCTTGTGGCGGAAGAGAATGTTCTTCTGCAGCTCGGGACGGCGAAGGTCAAGATAGCGGTACTTGAGCCTTGTCAGCTCGGCGGTGGGACAGTTGTCGATGATCTCAAAGGGGGTGGTCTCGCTTTCGGAAAGTATACGAAGCTCCCTGACCTCGATCTCGATGTCGCCGGTGGGTATGTCCTTATTCTTTGAGCTGCGCTCTCTTACAACGCCCACAGCGGCGAGCACGAACTCGGAACGGACGGTACCTGCCTTTTCAAACACTGCCCTGTCCGTTGCGTCGTCAAAGGCAAGCTGTACTATGCCTGTCCTGTCACGCAGGTCGATGAATATAAGCTGTCCAAGGTCACGCTGACGCTGTGTCCATCCGCATACGACAACCTCGCTGCCGATGTTTTCCGCTCTCAGCTCGCCGCAGTAATGGGTCCTTTTAAGACCGGTCAAAAATTCTGCCATAATTATTCCTCCTGAATATATGCTTATTTCCGAAGCCTTTTTCTTTTTTTGTGGTTCTCTGAAAGCCAGCAGACAAGGCTGACTGCAGTGTCATCACCGGCATGATGCCGGTGTTCAGGGCTCCTGAGATACCACGTTATTTTTTCCTTTGATATGATCGTCTATATGTTCTGCAAGGTCTTCATCATAGAGCTTTACTTTTCCTTGTGATTCCCTTATTGCCGACGGGAAGGAGGGCTTTATTTCGTCTGTGTCGTAGACCTTGCCGGTCTTAGCGTTTATGTAGTATATCCTTGCTCCCTGGCTGTATATGCCTGCCATTCTGCCTCCGCCAGAGTACATGGCGCTTTCTTCATAAATATCACAGTATACAATGGTCTTTATTCTCCTGACGTCATCCGCAGAAGGGTCGCTGTCTCTGAAACTGTCCGCCTCTGACCACGCACAGAGACGCGGTTCTACCGAATCGTTCCTTACCGCTATCCATGGTGATTTTTCATCCGGCGCATCGCCCTTACGTTCTGTGGAAATACCGCTCAGTGGCATACCGTTGCTAGCCATCAGCTTTTCAAGATGCGTAATCTGCTCCTTGGAAAGGACGAACTCCGGTGGGACATATTTTTCTTTGGAGCTACCGAAACCGGGCAATACGATCACCCCGAGGGATATTAACGATCCCACTGTGACAAGCAAAACAGGAACAATGATGTACGATACCCTGAGCTTTTTTGTTTTTGGGCGGACATCCCCTTCGTTCACTTTTTTTCTGCGCCTGCGTCTGCCCGTAGAGATCATTATGTAAGCCACACCTACAAGTGCCGCAGAAACAATAATTGATGCCTTTACGGTAATATCGGAGCCTTCCGTTCCGGTATCCTTGTTGTACATAAGAAAAAGGCTGCCAAAAACGAAGACATAGACACTGAATACCATCAGTATCCATCCGAGCACGGTCAGCGCCCTTCCGGGTTTCTTCGGCCTTTTTTCTGTCTGAGGGTTTTCGTTCATATCATCTATTCTCTCATTCTTCGGTTTTTCTCTCCGACAGTCCCTGCCGATGTCTTTTACTTCCGTTCAGAAATGCAGCGGGATGGTTACATTTCGTCAAGCTGCGCAAGAAGCTGAGAGTTGCTGCTGTCAACATAGGCGGAAAAGAAGGCGTTGAAGAAATCCTCGTTCAGCGGAACAGATATTTCTTCTTTTGTTGTCATGTTCCTGAGCTTTGCCGTGCCTTCCTCCAGCTCGGTGTCGCCGATGACCATGGTAAAGCGCGCGCCCAGTTTGTCGGCGTACTTCATCTGCGCTTTTATGCTGCGTCCTACAATGTCGCCTTCTGCAATGAGGGAAGCATTGCGCACACCTTCGATGATATTGAAGGCCTTCAGCTTTGCTTTGTCTCCTATGCCTATTACATAAAGGTCGCAGGATGGGGGAGCGGGTATCTCGATCTTCTGACTGTCCATAAGCAGCAGCAGTCTTTCGATGCCCATTCCGAAGCCAAGAGACGGCGTATACTGGCCGCCCAGCTCTTCGATGAGCCCGTCATATCGTCCGCCGCCGCAAACAGTACCCTGAGCGCCGATATCGGAGGATACAAACTCGAACACCGTTCTTGTATAGTAATCAAGACCGCGAACGATACGGGGGTTTACACGATAGCGCACGCCTGCAGCGGAAAGACAGCTCTTTACGCCTTCAAAGTGTTCTTTGCACTCGTCGCAGATATAGTCGATGACCACGGGGGCCTTCGCTGCGATACCGGAGCATACCGGACTTTTGCAGTCGAGAATGCGCATGGGGTTGCGCTCCAGCCTTGAAAGACAGGTCTCGCAAAGCTGATCCTTGTTGCTTTCAAAGTATTCCCTCAGAGCTTTGTGGTATGTGGGACGGCATTTTTTGCAGCCGATGGAATTCAGCTCAAGGCTGAGATTGCGCACACCGAGACGGTCAAATATGGAGTGAGCCGCACAGATCACCTCTGCGTCGGCATAAGGTGATGCGGCGCCGTAGATCTCCATTCCGAACTGGTGGAACTCACGCTGACGTCCCTTCTGGGGCTTTTCGTAGCGGTAGCATGAGGTAAAATAATATGCCTTTATGGGATATCCCTCGTTGTATACGCCGTGCTCCAGCATTGCCCTTGCAGCTCCGGCA
Source organism: Acutalibacteraceae bacterium (assembly GCA_045221075.1). Lineage (GTDB taxonomy): Bacteria > Bacillota > Clostridia > Oscillospirales > Acutalibacteraceae > UBA1213. Next base: position 6,246 of record JBGUWL010000174.1, on the reverse strand, counting down.
GTACCCTCAGGCCGCAGGGTGACGGACTCGCCGCCTTTGGTGGTAAAGGTGTACATCTCCTTCTGCACAACGTCGGTGGTATCTCCCACGGAACGGGCAAAAAGCTCGGTATGTTCAAAAACAGGTGTTCTTATCTCTCTGAAACCGTAGGCCTGAGCCTGTTTCTTCATAATATCCTCAACAAACTGCCACCGGTAGCTGTCAGAGGGCAGGACATCCTCTGTTCCTTTTATTCCGTTGGTTATTAACTTCATAACATCTCCTCCAATGTTTTGATTCAACCTTTATTATACAATGTTCCGCACGATTAGGCAACTGTATTTTTTAATAAAATTGTGGTGACCGAAGCGGAAACGCTCCCTGCGGTCGCTCAATGACCGGCAAGCGCAGTGAAGCAAGTGCCCTTGGGGTACCGCCGCACCCTGTTTCACGTTCACATTCAATAGCATCCGGCGGTCAAGTGCCGCGGTTACGGCTTCATTCGGGTAGGTTAATAATCAGGTATAACAGGCACGCCAAAGCATGAATAGCATGGGAATTATGAAATTCCGATGACAGCAGCCGGAAAGTGCCGCTTCATGCGGCACGGCGGCGGATGGGTATGGTATATGACGTGCCGTTCGGCGCGGGAGTAAAAGTATCATGTGCGAGCCCAGAGCGCAGCGCAGCGGAGCGACAGCGCGAACACGGGTCCAGCGTCACGCTGGTTGACAAGGGGTGGGGGGGTTGATATAATTTATATGAAGTTCAAAAAAGGGGGAATGAAAATGGAGCTGTGTGTAAAAGACATTGAAAAAAGCTTCGGCGAAAAGGAAGTGCTCAAGGGTGTCAGCCTTTCGGCCGAAAGCGGCTCCGCACTGGGTCTTCTGGGGCGTAACGGCGCCGGAAAAACCACGTCTATCCGTGTGATAATGGGTGTGTTTTATCCCGACAGCGGCGAAGTGCTGGTTGACGGAAAACCCATTGACCGCAAGAAGATACGCATCGGGTATATGCCGGAGGAGAGAGGTCTGTATCCTAAGAAGCTCATTTCCGAGCAGCTTGTTTACCTTGCAATGCTGAGGGGAATGAACAGAACGGATGCCCGCAGAGCCTGTGAAAAATGGCTTGACCGGATGGGCATGACAGAGTACAAGTCGAAAAAGCTTGAGACCCTGAGCAAGGGCAATCAGCAGAAGATACAGCTTGCCGCCACACTGATGTGTGACCCGGAGATAGTGATACTTGACGAGCCTTTTTCGGGTCTTGACCCGGTGAACGCCCTGCTGCTCAAGGATGTTATCAAGGAGATGATAGCAAAGGGCGCAGTGGTTCTTTTTTCCAGCCATCAGATGAATTATGTCGAGGAGTTCTGCGACAGGATATCCATACTCAACGGCGGCAGCATTGTGCTGTCCGGAAGGATAAGCGAGATCAAGCGCGCTTATCCCAGGGATACAGTGGCTGTTTCTTCACCGCAGTATGAAAAGCTGACTCCGTTCCTGCTGAGGGAGCTGGGGGGAAGAATACTCTCTGCCGACAGGGAAAAGGACACCGACAATACGGTGGTCATAAAGCTGAAAAGCGCAGACGACAAGGGTGCGCTGCTTTCCGCACTGACCGGCGGCGGGTTCGATATAGACTCCTTCAGGGTCTGCGAGCCCTCGCTGAACGATATTTTTGTTGAGTATACGGAGGCGAAGATATGAAACATATATTACAGGTACTCAGGTTTGAATATATCGGCTGTATCAAAACAAAGTCGTTCATCATTTCCACGGTGATATTCATGGCGCTTATCGTACTTATGACCTTCCTGCCCGGGATCATTATTTCTATCCAGTCCTCTTCGCAGCCGGAGGAATCCGACATCAAACCGGTGATCGCTCTTTCGGACAAGGCATATCAGAAAAGCTCTGTTGTAAAAAAGGCGTTTGAAGAGGCCTATAAGGGGTATGACATTCAGTTTACGGAGGAAAGCACAGACGAGATCAAAAAGGCAGTGGACTCACAGAAATATTTCTTTGGTCTTGTGCTTAACGATCCCCTCTCCTATACATATATCACAAAGAACAACTCGCTTATGAGCAACGATACAGAACAGATAAGCTCGGTGCTTAAGGGTGTATATCAGACCGTGAGCCTTGAAAAGCTGGGTATTACGCCGGAAGTAAGCGAAAAGATATTCAGCGCTCAGGTGCAGGGAACGACCCTTACCACCGGCACCGACCAGACAAAGAATTACTGGTCAACCTACCTGCTTATGATGATACTCTATATGGCGATCATAATGTACGGTCAGATGGTGTCCCAGAGCGTTGTTTCCGAAAAGAACACAAGGGCGATGGAAATGCTGATAACCTGCGCAAAGCCATCTCACCTGATGTTCGGCAAGGTCATCGGTTCGGGTCTTGCGGGTCTGACACAGATGGTCATTATCGTATCAACTGCCCTTATATCCATGAAATCCGTGTCCACAGACATGATACCGGAACAGATAAGGGATTTCCTCAACTTTCCCCTTGAAACGGTCCTTTATGCCCTGCTGTTCTTTATTCTGGGCTACTTTATCTATTCCTTCCTGCTGGGTGCGCTTTCGTCTCTGGCATCACGGAGCGAAGACCTTAACACCCTGATCTCACCGGTAATGCTGCTTGTGGTCGCCGCGTTCATGATAGTTATTATGGCGATCAACACAGGCACTCTTGACAGCACGTTGATGATAGTATGCTCATACATTCCCTTTACCGCGCCTATTGCAATGTTTGCGCGTATATCACTTTCGGATGTCGCTCCATGGGAGATAATACTTTCGGTAGGCGTTCAGCTTGTTTCGGTCTATCTTCTGGGAATGCTCGCTTCGGCAATATACCGTATCGGCGTTCTTATGTACGGCAAGGCGCCCAAGCCCGGCGAGATCGTAAAGCTGCTGAAGGAACAGCACAGAACAAACAAAAAGCTCCGCAAGTCGGAGAAATGATACCGGTATCCTTTAGGATAACAGTTGGATGCATTTTTTGACAACGGTACCTGAACCGGATCATAAAGCAGGGGGTGAGACCTTTGTCGGAACAGTATTACAATACAATAGTTATCGGCGCAGGTCCCGCCGGTTATTCCGCAGCCATCGGGACTATGAGAAAGCGCAGGGACGGGAGCTGCCTTATTCTTGAAAAACAGCAGAAGCCCGGACGCAAGCTGCTTGCCACCGGAAGCGGCCGGTGCAATATTTCAAACGAGGGCGTGTCTCCCGAGCATTATCACGGTGACGGAAAGCTCATTGCTTCGGTGCTGTCACGGTTTTCCGTACAGGATATGAAGGACTTTCTCAGGGGTATCGGCGTGCTTGTGCGGTCGGACATTGAAGGACGCATCTACCCCTGCAGCAATCAGGCGGCTACCGTTCTCGATGCCCTGAGGAGGGAGTCGAAAAGACTCGGAGTCATAGAAACGGCCGGAATGCCGGTGACTGCCGTGACACGACAAAGCGGAGGGTTCACGGTCACGGCCGGTGGTTCCTCCTTTGTGTCGGACAGACTGGTCATCGCCACAGGTTCGGCGGCTTCACCGTCCCTGGGTGCGGACAACAGCGGTTATGAGCTTTTAAGGACGCTGGATGTGCGTGTTTCGCCTCTGTTTCCCTCTCTCTCTCCGGTGGCGGCAAAAGAAAAGTATAAGGGGCTTAAGGGCGTCAGGGCAAAGGGCAGCGTTACTCTTTTGTGTGACGGTACACCTGCCGATACCCGGTCCGGCGAGATACAGTTTACCGATACGGGTATCTCGGGGATATGCGTATTTGAGCTTTCCCGCCGTGTCAATGAATACTTGCTGTACGGCACTGTTGACGGACGTCCGGTGAAGGACTGCCGTATCCGTGCCGATGTGATGAGCGAACTTGACTTCGGAGAAATTGCGGAATATCTTGAAGAATGCCGTGTACGCCTCGGGGAAGAGAGTGCAGCCATGATCTTTTCCGGCGCTCTCAATCCTGCGTTGTCGGCGGCTGTTGTCCGTTCCTGCGGACTGGAGGGCATGAAATGCTCCGGACTTTCCCGGCATCATATAAAGACCCTTGCATCGGCGGCAAAAAAACTGACCTTCACTCCAAAAGGTCCGCCGGATTTCAGAAGCGCACAGGTCAGCGCCGGCGGAGTTGGCTCCGATATGACCGACCCCCGCACACTTATGTGCCGCAGGATAAAGAACCTGTTTTTGTGCGGCGAGGTGCTGAATGTTGACGGCGACTGCGGAGGCTTCAATCTGCATTTTGCCATAGGCAGCGGACTTCTTACCGCATCGTCGCTGTAAGGGTATTGCGCACTGCGACGGAGGATACGGACTGTTATCCCCGCAGCAAGACATTGCCGAATATTGCAGAACGGTGTCCAAGGTTTACGTCCGGCGTACACCCGATATTACTGCCGTAATCACGAGGTGGTTCGATGATAAGACTAAATGATATAAAGCTTTCCCTTGATTATACCGGGGATGACCTGAAAAAAGCGGCTCTCCGCCAGCTTCACACCGATAAAGATTCCCTGCGTTCGGTCAGTCTTTTCAGGCGCAGCGTTGACGCGCGTAAAAAGGACAATATCCATTTTCTTGCATCCCTTGACGTTTATGTGCGGGGGAGTGAAGAAAAGGCAATAAAAGGCTGCCGCAGCGCAAGAATAGTCAGTGAATACCGATATGACCAGCCTGCGGCGGAAAAGCTTCCTTTGCGGCCGGTAGTGGTAGGCAGCGGACCATGCGGGATGTTTGCGGCGCTGATACTTGCCCGCGCCGGACTTTGCCCGATAGTGCTTGAAAGAGGCTTTGATGTGGACTCCCGCACCTCTCATGTGGATGAGTTCCGCAGCACCGGAAAGCTCAGGACGGATTCCAACATACAGTTCGGAGAGGGCGGAGCGGGTACCTTTTCCGACGGCAAGCTGAACACCGGCACAAAGGACAGCCGCATACGCAAGGTTCTTACAGAATTTGCCGCACACGGCGCGCCGAAGGAGATACTCTACCTTGCAAAGCCCCATATCGGAACGGATATGCTGAAAAAAACCGTAAAGAATATCAGAAACACCATAATTTCACTGGGAGGCGAGTACCTTTTCGGTACAAGACTCACTGATATCATAATAAATGACGGAAGGGTCGCGGGATTATGCGCCGAACAGAAGGGCAATCCAATAAAGCTGGACACGAACCATATCATTCTTGCCGTAGGCCACAGCGCCCGTGACACCTTTGAAATGCTCCGTGACAAGGGCATACCCATGGAGCAGAAGCCCTTTGCAATGGGCGTTCGCATCGAGCACCTGCAGGAGAACATCAATCGCAGTCAGTACGGAGATTTTTACAGACATCCGGCTCTGGGCGCAGCCGATTACAAGCTGGCTGTTCACCCTGAAAGCGGACATGGCGTATACACCTTCTGTATGTGTCCCGGGGGTACGGTGGTAGCCGCGGCCAGTGAGCCGGGACGCCTTGTGACAAACGGAATGAGCGAATTTGCCCGTGACAAGACAAACGCAAATTCCGCGCTTCTTGTATCCATCACACCCGATGACATAAAAAGCAGTGATGTCCTTGGGGGAGTGGCTCTTCAGAGAAAGCTGGAGGAACAGGCCTTTTTGCTTGGCGGCGGCAACTATCATGCGCCGGTACAGCGGGTGTGCGATTTCCTGAAAAAGCAGCCCTCCTCATCTCTTGGTTCCGTTGTTCCCAGCTATACCCCCGGCTGCACTCTGACATCCCTTGACCTGTGCTTGCCGGAGTTCATGACGAATGACCTGCGGGCGGGTATCCTTCTGATGGACAGACAGCTCAGGGGATTTGCGGACGGCGATGCGGTACTTACGGCCGTTGAGAGCCGCAGCTCGTCACCGGTCAGGATCATCCGTGACGAAACGATGCAGTCACCGGCGGCAAAGGGCCTTTTCCCCTGCGGAGAGGGCGCCGGATATGCCGGAGGAATAATGAGCGCTGCCGTTGACGGCATCAGAGCAGCGGAAACGCTCACTTCGTTCGCTCAATGACCGGCGAGCCGCCGGTGGTGACTTCGCGGCGCAGAGCACCCCAAGGGCACTTGTTTCACTGCGCCTGCGCTCCCTACTTCACGCTCCGGTTCAATGGCATCCGTCAGTTTTGTGCCGCGATTAGGCTTAATCAGTGTCGGCATATTTATATGGGAACCTCTAAAAACCCCATATAAAAAGGAAAAAGCCGCCTAAAGTTGGCGACTTATAATTAGAAATCGAGTAATATTAAAAA